>JAFKJW010000165.1 GCA_017305925.1 Hyphomicrobiales bacterium
ATCAGGCAGCAGAGGGCGAGCACAAGGCTCATGGCTGCCGCCCCGACCGTCATCGTGCCATAGGCGTAGAGGCCGCCCAGCACGTCCCTCAGGGCGGCGAGCGGCGGCGCCGGCAATCCGTCATTGTAGCCGCCGACGACATTGGCCACGACCAGGGTGCGGACCAGCCAGAAGAGCGCGGCCGCGGCCAGCCACGGCAGGGTGCGCAGGAGGCGCTGCCGCAGGCCGAAGCGCGGGTCGAGGGCGGGAAACAGGATGAGCGGCAGGAAGATCTCCTTGGAAAGGCAGGCGAGGAGATAGAGCGGGACGGCGGCAAGCGACGTCCGCCCCATGCGCGCCGCCCGCTCGTAGGCATGGAGGCAGAGGCCCGCGAAGCCGAAGCCGACGATGTAGTGGCCGACCATGAGCTGGCCCGACATGCCCGCCATCGGGAAGCCGAGCAGGAAGACGATCGCGCCGACCAGCCCGCCCGCCCGGCCGGCCAGGAGGCGCAGATACGCATGGAGCGCGGCCGCGGCCAGCCCGATCAGCGCGCTATGGAAGGCATAGAACCACGCCGGCCGGCTGAACGGCGCCAGCCGGTGCGGGATGTCGTAGGTGAGGATGTTGAACGGCGTGTAGTGCGCGCCCGACTGCAGGCGCGCGGCCGCGGCATCGTAGATGTACTCGAAATGGCCGTGCCCGGCCAGGAAGGCCAGATGGTGCCCGTCATCGAAGCGCCAGCCGCCGGAGAGCTGGAAGGAATAGGCGGCAAACGCCAGCAGCACCCAGGAGAGGACGACCGCCGGGCCTCGCAGCGGCGGCGGCAGGCGCCACGGCATCATGTCCTCGTCCCGTCGGGAATCACCCGCCTCCAGCAGCGTCTTCCCGCCGATCATGCCGGATCCGCCGCCGGGGCGGAACAGCTTCCCTACGAAGAAGAGCCCGCCCCAGGGCCGCCTGCCTTGTCGAGGCGGAATGCCGGCGCGCTCCCCGGAGGAGCGCGCGGCCGGCTCCGCCTCAGGCGTCCTACACGAACCAGATGCCGTCGCTGACGGCGTCGGCGGTCAGGGCCACGTTCTCGTCGCTGTCGGAGAAGAAGGCCAGCAGATCCGGCCGGTTGGTCTGGCCGGTTTCCAGCTTTTCGGTCCAGTAGGCGAAGCCTTCCGCATCGTAGGAACGGCCGAGGACGTTCTCGTAAAGCAGCGTGATGAAGCCGGTGTCGGAGAGCGAGGTCTCGCTGCCGTAGCGCTGGGCGAATTCCGGCGAATCCATGAAGGAACGGATGACGTCCTGGAAGCTGGACTGGTCCGCGTCCTGGTGCTTGATCCAGTAGCCCAGGCCCTCCGCGTCGGGCTCCCGCCCGAACACCGCCTGGTAGAGCCGGAAGACGCGGCCCGAAATGCCGTCGATGTCGAAGGCGAGCGTGCCGTCGCCGAACTGGACGCGGTCCACGTCGGGAAGCGTCACCTCGACGCCCATGCCGTGCAGGCCGACGACCCCCGTCTCGGCATTGTATTCGACGGTGACGCCCTCGCGCAACGCGGCCAGCACGGCGGTGTTGAGGCCGTGCGGATCCACCACGATGTCGATCGGATCCGTCGGGTCGGGATCGACCGGCCCGGTTCCGCCCTGGAACTCGGGAATATCGCTTAAGAGCGTGTCCGGCGGATACTTCTCCAGCAACGCGTCGACAGAATCGATGAAGGTCTGCTTGCCGATCTCGAACAGTTCCGGATTGGCCTTCAGCTGCGCCTCGGCGAGGCTCAGCTTCTCGGCCAGCTCGTCCGTCCACTGGCCGGTGGCCTTCAGCATCTGCTCGATCTTGTCGAAGAACATGTCGAAATCGGTGACGTTCGTGCCGAGCACGCCCGATTTCGCGATCTCGATAAAGCCGGCGAGGTCGCCGATCGTCATTCCCGTTGCTGCCACGTTCATCCCCCTGTCTGTCAGCATGGACGCGCAGCTAGCCGGCAATGTTCCGCAGTGTCAATCAGCCTTTCATACATCCTACTACGGCTCTCCCATCGTCCGCGCAGGACAGCCGTTCATTCCTCCAGAAGCTTCTTCCAATCGATCATGCCCGATCCGTCGTCGGGGCGGAACAGCTTCGCCGCCAGCTCGCCGTCGCGGCCGTTCGGGGTCTTCTGCTGCGCCTGGCGGGCCGCGCCGGCATGGGCGGCGGCGAGCTGGCCGAGCAGCCCGATATTGCCCATGGAGAGAAGCTGCGCATAGGCGAGCGCCAGCGCGCTGCCGTCGCGCAGCGCCTTGAGCGCCTCGGCGGAAAGCCCGTTGAGGGCGGCCTCGCTGACCCGCGAGAGGCCCTGGACAGGGCGCTCGTTCTCGCCGTCACGCACCTTGAGCGGCCAGGGCTCCAGGAGCCCGTGCTCGGCGAGAAGCGCGGCCGCCGCGTCGGCCCCGGCCTGGCTGTGCTGCGTGCGCGTCAGGAAGTCGAGGACCTGGCGGAGCGCCGGGCCGGGCTGCCCGTCCTCCGCGAAGAAGGGCTCGCCCTCGCCGGGTCCGGCCAGGAGCCCGCTCGCATCGTCGAAGCAGAGCGTCAGCCGGTCCTCCCCGGAGCGCGCAAGCTGGAAGGGCCAGCCGCGAAAGGCGGCCGGCACGTATCGCCCGAGCCAGCGGCCGTCCGGCCCGACGAACAGGTTCTGCCCCTGCCTGAAGCCGAGCAGGGCGGCGACGACCGGCTTGCCGTCGGCCTCGGCAAAGACCAGCGGCAGGCTGAGCGCGGCCTGCGCGATCTCGGCGCCGGCCAGGCGGGCGAGCGGGACGGCCGCCGCGAAACGGTAATCGGAAAAGCGCCGCCACGACCTGGCGCCATGGGCTTCGCGGGTGACGGGGATGATGGCCATGTCGGCTCCTGTCCTTCGAAAGAATCCATCCTACCGCATGTCGCCGCGAAATGGGGCGCGGTTTCGGCAATCGGCGGCTTCAGGACCGGCGAAATCCGCGCAACCAACCGAGAGGGCGCGCGGAAACGCCGGATTGGCTAAAGAAAAACCCGCCGTCCGGAGACGGCGGGTTCCTCGGATGTCGTTGCTCCCCGGAAGGAGCGCGGGATCAGGCGAAGTTGGCCCCGGTCAGGTCCGCGACATGGACGCCGACCAGCTCGACCAGCGAGTCCACGCCGGTGTCGAAGGTGGCATTGCCGTCACCGTTGAAGAGCGCATAGGTGTGCCCCTGGAAGGTGAAGGCCGTCCATTCGGTCGTCGCCGTGATGTTGGCCGTCGCGGTGTCGGCCGC
>JAFKJW010000050.1 GCA_017305925.1 Hyphomicrobiales bacterium
GCGTCAGCATCAGCATCGGCATCAGCGTCCGCGTCGGCATCAGCGTCTGCATCAGCGTCTGCGTCGGCATCAGCGTCTGCATCAGCGTCTGCATCAGCGTCAGCATCAGCGTCGGCATCTGCGTCAGCATCAGCATCTGCATCTGCATCCGCATCAGCGTCTGCGTCGGCATCAGCATCCGCATCTGCGTCTGCGTCAGCGTCAGCGTCAGCGTCGGCATCTGCATCGGCATCCGCGTCAGCATCAGCGTCCGCGTCAGCATCGGCATCAGCGTCGGCGTCGGCATCAGCGTCAGCATCTGCATCGGCGTCTGCGTCGGCGTCGGCATCAGCATCAGCGTCGGCATCCGCATCAGCGTCTGCGTCGGCATCGGCGTCAGCATCCGCATCTGCATCGGCATCCGCGTCGGCGTCGGCGTCGGCATCTGCATCGGCGTCTGCATCGGCGTCGGCATCGGCATCCGCGTCTGCGTCGGCATCAGCATCAGCGTCTGCGTCGGCATCCGCATCAGCGTCGGCATCGGCATCCGCGTCGGAGTCCGCGTCAGCATCTGCATCTGCGTCAGCATCCGCATCAGCGTCTGCGTCGGCATCTGCATCTGCATCTGCATCAGCGTCCGCGTCGGCATCCGCATCTGCATCTGCATCGGCGTCAGAATCCGCGTCAGCATCATCTCCGCCGCCACCAAAACTCGCCAGGGCGGCTCCGCCGCCCAGGAGCGCGAGGAGCGGCAATGCGAAAAGACCGTCGTTTCTTCCGTCACCAACGAGCTGGTCTACGCTCTCGATTCTTGAGAATTCAAGCCCGCCCGAGCCGTCGGCATCGTTGCCGAGCCACAACCGGCCGTCCTCGTCTTCCAGGACGAGGTCGCTCTTGTTTCCCTCCTGGTCCGTGACGAAGAATCTTTCGATCCGGATGTCCGACCCGTCGGCGAGATGCAGGATGAGATCATCGCCCGACTTGGCGGACGACCGGACGTCCCTGGGCGCGAGCTTCAGCCGAACGACGCTCGGAGCGCCGATCACTATATTGTCCAACAACGCCGAGTGAATCTCGCCGCTCGACTTGTCCAGTATAGTCACGATCATCAGAAGTTCCCCCGAAGATTACGCGCAACAAGGCCGTCACAATCCTGTGAGCGAATGCATCGCGGCTGCCCTGTCCAAACCCGGTCGGCCAGCCTCGTAGAGAAATTCACCAAGCCCCCCTCGGGGCAGACTCCTTCGGCATCGATCATCGAAAATCGGGCTCACCGATCGCAAATGCCTGACGTTGATTGCCTGAGAAGAAAGTGCATTCCACTTTCAGATCGGCGATGTCGTGTTCGACATTGACGTTCTGGAAGCGGGCACCGTGAAATTCGTCGGCGGCGTCCAGAAGATCGAGAAGCGTCCGGGTCCCGAGATCCCTGTATTGGACTTCGTAGAGATCTCTCGTCGCTTTCATCGTCTGCTCTCGGCCGCCCAGCAACTTCAGCTGCTGCTCGAGTCCGGCAAGCTGGTTCGCCGCTTCTGCAAGGCTGCGGCTCGATTCAAGCATCGCGTTCGCTTTCGCCGCCTGGGCGGTAGCGGCGGCCAGGCTGGCCGCATTGCGGCGCGCCGACAGGCTGCCACCGTCATAGAGGCTCGCCGAGGCCTGCAACCCGATGCTGTAATCCGATTCCCGTGTCGGGTTCCGTATATCCACGTCCACACCCCCTGCGAGAGACAGAGTTGGGAACATTTCAGCCCGGCTGAGCCGCAATCGCGCGTTTGCGCTTCTGATGTCGGCCTCAGCCTTCATGACGCTGCTTACCTTCGACCAGTCGGGCGGGCCCCTGGAGCAGGCATCCTGAAGCGGCGCGGGGACGCTGGCATCGACCACTATCGGCGCCGCCATGCCGGTCAGCGCGGCCAGCGTGGCCTGCCATCGACCTGCCTGGGACTGGACCTCGAGCAAGGTCGACTGTGCCTCCTGGACACGCGCCTCGGCCTGTAGACGGTCCGATTTCGTGCTCGCGCCCCGGTCTGCGCGCGAGGTGACGAGCTTCAATATTCGCTGATTGTCCTGAATATGCTCCCTGCTCACCGCCGCCAGACGATTGTAGCGGTCGACTTCGATGACCGCGTCGGCCGTCTTGCGGACGAGATCGTCGAGCGTGCCGATCATTTGAGCATGGCGTGCCGTTCTCTCGGCGGTCTCGGCGTCGATGCGGCTCGCGACCGCGCCGAAATCGTAGACCATCTGCGACGCCGACAGATTGAAGACGGGGCGCCATTGGCCTTCCAGCCTGTTGTCGAAGCCGGCTCGCGGGCCGCCGCTGACCCTTGGCAGATAGCCTGAACGGGCTTCGGCGATCATCTGGTCTTGCTGGCGGACGCGGCCGATGGCTTCCGCGACCGCCGGATGCCTCGACACCGCCAGCTGCGCGGCCGCGGTCATGGAGAGGACGCCGTTCCCCTTAGGCGAGGCCGGCAAGACGTCGCCTGCCGGGGCCGGTTTAACAATCTCAGATTGTAAATTTGAACGTGGCGATATTGAATCCGTCTTCGCGCGGTCGAGCTTGGCGGAGGCACAGCCGTGTATGAACAGCCCCTCCAGAAGGATAAACGGAATCGCAATCGAGTTTCTGCGCATGGCCGCTCAAGATTGGTTGCACAACCACTCTTCAACTACGCAAAACAACAAATTCAGAATCGAACGACTACAAATTAATCATTTCAGATAGAAATGGTTAACAAATGCTTATTCCCTTTGCCGACAAAATAGGTTGGCCGAGGCGAAGAATGGGGGTCGTGAAGGGCTCATAGACGGCGAGCGCGGTCGTCTGGTCGAGCTTTTTGGAGGGCGTCGATAAAACAACTATAGATTGTATAGCAATTTTCGCTCCAGCCCCTGCGAAGAAACCGTCCGGAAGAGTCCTATTGCGAACCCGGGTCGCGGACGCGCGGCGGAGTGAATTGCCGTCTGCCTCGCCGGCATCCGGTCGCGTCGGCCATGATGCAGGCCATGGCCGCCGGGAGGCATGGAGGTTCCTCCGCATCCTTCACACCCGGCGGCTTATGGAAGGCGCACTTCAAGGAGTCGATCCGGATGGGCAGACGGGCGCAGACGGGCAGGCCGCGTCTACGCCCTCAGCAGCCACTCGTGCTCGGGCGCATTGTGGAACCTCCAGGTGCGCTTCGGGCCGGCCATGACATTGAGGTAATAGAGGTCGTAGCCGTGACAGGCGGCGCAAGGGTGGTAGCCCTTCGGCACAAGCGTCACGTCGCCGTCCTCCACCGCCATTGCCTCGTCCAGCTCGCGCGCGCCGTCGGGGCCGGCGTCGGTGTAGACGCGCTGGAAGGCGAAGCCCTGCGGCGGGTTCAGCCTGTGATAGTAGGTCTCCTCCAGAGAGGACTCCGCCGGCAGGTCGTCGCGGTCGTGCTTGTGCGGCGGATAGCTGGAGGTGTGGCCGCCCGGCGTGATGACCTCGACCACCAGAAGCGAATCCGCCGCCTCGTTTTCCGGCAGGATGTTGGTGACGTAGCGCGTGTTGGTGCCCTTGCCCCGCACCTCCCGGCCAAGGTCGTCGGGAGCGATGACACGCGCCGGCAGGCCGCCGCCGAGGCCGGGCGCCGAGCAGACGGCCAGTTCCAGCTCCGTCTCCGCCGTCACCGACCAGTCCGAGCCCTGCGGCACGTAGAGCGACCACGGCTTGCCTTCGAAAACCGACATGCGCCCGCCGAGCAGGCCGAAATCCTTCCCGCCCGCACTCGCTTTTCCCTTGCCGGTGATGAAGACGAGGCAGACCTCGCGCTGGCCGGTCTCGGCCGACACCGTTTCACCCGCCCTCAGCCGGTGAAGGTCGAAGCCCACATAGGTCCAGCCGGCATTCTCCGGCGTGACGTGAACGACGCGGCCACGGGCGCCCCTCGGCGGCCTGACGAGCAGTTTCGACATCAGTTTCTACCTTTCATCGTGCTGGCCGCAGGCTCAGCGAATTTCCCTGCATCTCCCGGCCACGACCGCCGCTCAATCGTCCGCGAACCCCCGGGATTCCACGGCATAGCCGGCGTCGGTCATCACGCGCATCAGCTTCTTGTGTCCCACCTCGGCCATCCTCAGCGGCGGGTTCTTCTTCGGATCCTGCTCTGCCTCGACGACGAACCAGCCCTCGTAACGGTAGTCGGCAAACCTCTGGACGATCGCGCCGAAGTCGAGCGAGCCGTCGCCCGGCACGGTGAAGGCGCCAAGCGCCACGGCGTCGAGGAAGGACTGCTTCGTCCAGTCGAGCGCGTCGATCACCGGCCGGCGGATATCCTTCACATGGACGTGGTTGATGCGCTTGTGGTGCCTGTCGATCACCCGCAGCACGTCGCCGCCGGCAAAGGCCAGGTGCCCGGCGTCGAGCAGCAGCGGGATGCCCTCGCCCGAATGGTTCATGAAAGCGTCGAGCTCGTGCTCGAACTGCACGACCGCCGCCATGTGGTGATGATAGGAAAGCGGCATGCCCTGCTCGGCGCACCATTCGCCGAACTGCGTGACCTTGCGGGCATAGGCTTTCATCTCGTCGTCCGACAGAACCGCCTTGGTCGCCAGCGGCCTTGCCCGGTCTCCCTGGATCGAGCGGCCGACCTCGCCATAGACGATTACCGGCGCGCCGACCGTCTTGAACAGTTCGACCATCGGCTGGATGCGGTCCTTGTTGACCGAAAGCTCCTCGACCGCCAGCGTGCCGGAGAACCAGCCGCCGCACAGCGTGACGTCGGCCTGTCTCAGGATCGGCAGCATCTCCGCGGGCGTCGATGGGAAACGCCGGCCCCGCTCCATGCCGGTAAAGCCGGCCGAGCGCGACTGCCGCAGGCATTCCTCCAGCGAAACATCGTCGGAAAGCTCCGCCAGATCGTCGTTCCACCATGCGATGGGCGACATGCCGAGTTTTGCTTTCATGAGTGCTCCTTAGCGGGGGCAGTCGGCAATCGGCAGTCGGCAATAGGAAGAAGAAAAAGCGTATTCCCCTATTGCCGACTGCCGACTGCCGATTGCCGACTGCCTCATTTCAATCCCCGACCCGCTGCGCCTTGCGCTTTTCCTCATAGGCCTCGCGGGCGGCGTTGACCTCAGGCCGCGACGATACTTCCGGCACGGCGACGTCCCACCAGTGGCCGCCGGCCTCGGTGGTGATCAGCGGGTCCGTCTCGATGACGACGACGGTGGTCCGCT
This sequence comes from Hyphomicrobiales bacterium, assembly GCA_017305925.1. Lineage (GTDB taxonomy): Bacteria > Pseudomonadota > Alphaproteobacteria > Rhizobiales > Rhizobiaceae > Arvimicrobium. The sequence continues at coordinate 5,185 of JAFKJW010000050.1, forward strand.
CATTGGCCCTGGCCGCCTCCAGCGCCGTCTCAAGTTCGGCGATCGACCTCACCTTCCGCGCCGCCGCGCCCATGCTGGCGGCATGCGCGGCGAAATCGATCGCGGGCAGGACCTCGTGCCGGGCGTCCTTGAGCAGATTGTTGAAGTTGGCCCCGCCGGTCGCCATCTGCAGCCGGTTGATGCAGCCGAAACCGCCATTGTCCAGCACGACGATCGTGAACTTCAGCCCAAGCATCACCGATGTCGCGATCTCGGAGTTCAGCATCATGTACGAGCCGTCGCCGACCGGCACGACGATCTCCTTGTCCGGCCGCGCCATCTTGACGCCCAGCCCCGCGGCGATCTCGTAGCCCATGGTGGAGAAGCCGTAGTCCATGTGATAGGATCCAGGCTCGCCGGCCCTCCACAGCTTGTGCAACTCGCCCGGCAGCCCGCCCGCCGCCTGGACCAGGATGATATCGGAGCCGAACACCCGGTCGAGCGCGCCGATGACCTGCGCATCCGAGGCAAGCGGCGCATTGCTTGCTGCGCGGGCCGCATCGGCAGCCACCGTCCATTCCGCCTTGCCCTGCCGGGCTCCTTGTGTCCATTCCGCCGGGGCCTTGTAGCCGCCGGCGGACGCCGCAAGCTCATCCAGCCCTTCGCGCGCGTCAGCCACGAGCGGCAGCGCCCGGTGCTTCGCCGCGTCGAAGGGCTGCACGTTGAGGCCGACGATCTTCTTGCCGCCGTTCTTGAACAGCGCCCAGGAGCCGGTGGTGAAATCCTGCAGGCGCGTTCCGACCGCGAGGATCAGGTCGGCCTCCTCGGCGAGCCGGTTGGCGGCCGACGTCCCGGTGACGCCGATGGCGCCCATGTTCAGCGCGTGGCGGTCGGGCAGCGAGGATTTGCCGCCCTGCGTCTCGCAGACCGGTATGCCGGCCGCCTCGGCAAAGCGCACCAGTGCCTCCGACGCCTGCGAATAGAGCACGCCACCGCCGGCGATGATGAGCGGTTTCGCGGCGGCTTTCAGCGCTTCGGCGGCGCGCTTCAGCTCGCCTTCGTCGGGTCGGATGCGGCGTTGCGTCCAGACGCGTCGCTCGAAGAAGCTCTCCGGATAGTCCCAGGCCTCGGCCTGCACATCCTGCGGGATGCACAGCGTCACCGGCCCGCAATCGGCCGGATCGGTCAGGACCTGCATCGCGCGGTTCGCCGCCGGAATGAGCTGTTCGGGCCGCGCGATCCGGTCGAAATAGCGCGAGACCGGACGCAGGCAGTCGTTCGCCGTCACCGTGCCGTCATTGAAATCTTCCACCTGCTGCAGGACGGGATCCGGAATGCGGCTGGCGAACATGTCGCCGGGCAAGAGCAGGACGGGCAGGCGGTTGACGTAAGCCATGCCCGCCGCCGTCACGAGATTGAGCGAGCCGGGCCCGGTCGACGACGTCACGGCCATGAAACGGCGGCGGAAATGCGCCTTGCCAAAGGCGATCGCCGCATGCGCCATCGCCTGCTCGTTGTGAGCCCGCCAGGTCGGCAGGTCGTCGCGGTGCCGATAGAGCGCCTCGCCAAGCCCGACGACGTTGCCGTGGCCGAATATGGCCCACACGCCACCGAAGATCGGCACCGGCTCGCCGTCGATCTCGGTCATCTGCGCGGCGAGGAAGCGCGCAAGCGCCTGCGCCATGGTGAGACGGGTCGTTCTGATCATTCTTGCCCTCCCAACCCTGAAACGCCGGCGCGCTTCAGCAAAAAGACTTCAGGCCGCGATCGGGGCGCGCATCGCGAGCCAGGCGTCGCAGAGAGCGCCGAAGCGTTCGGCCATGTCGGCAATGGCTTCCTCGTCGGTGATCCTGCCGGCCAGCCATGGCTCGCAGGCGTTCGCGATGATCGAGCGGCCGACGGCGAATCCCTTGACCATCGGCGCGTCCGCGACCGCCATGAACGCCTTCTTCAGGTCGTCCAGCGGCGCGTTCAGCCCCAGCAGCACGATGCCCCTGCAATAGACGTCATTGCGGGAAATGGCCTCTTCGATGTTCTTCCATGCCCTGGCATTGGCCTGCGGCTCGAGCTTCCACCAGTCGGGCTTCACACCGGCCGCATAGACCGCTTCGATGGCTCGGGCGATCGTATGGTCGTCGACGGGACCGTGCTTGCTGGCGATGATCTCGATCAGCAATTCGCGGCCCACCCTGCGCGAAGCGTCGTAGGCCCGCCGGATCGCCGCCAGCTGCTCCTCGCGCAAAGACGGCTCGTCGTCGGGATGATAGAAGCAAAGCGCCTTGATGCAGTGATCGACCGGCCAGTCGACGAGCTGCGAGCCGAGATCCTGCGAAAACTCGAAGCGCAGCGGACGCGAGCCCGGCAACTCGACGGGTCGGCCAAGCCATGCGAAAGGATGTTTCGAGAATTCCTCCATGGCCTTGCGGCCGTACTTCTCGTCGAGCAGCATGCCGTAGCCGGGGCGGCCGCCGGCCACCTTCACGGCCGCCTTCACGGTCAGCACCTTGAAATCGGGGATCCGGGAACGGTCGGCTCCTGCCCTGTCGGCCATCTTTTCGATCTGGCTGCGATGATCGCAGGCCAGCACCATCATCGAGGGAATGTCGCGCCGGCGCGTCGTCGCCCAATGGATGTGGCTGATCGCCTCGTCCTTGCGCAGCGCTCGGTGTTCGCTGCCGTGCTCGAGGAAATATAGCAACTCCTCGAAGGTCGGGTATTCAGGCGAGCACAGCAGCCGCGAGACCGCGAAGGCGCCGCAGGCGTTGGCCCAGGTCGCCGCCGTCTCCAGGCTTTCGCCGGCGAGCCAGCCGCGCAGGAAGCCCGACATGAAGGCATCGCCGGCGCCCAGCACGTTGTAGACCTCGATGGGGAAACCTTCGCCGACGATGCCGTCCTCGAGATCGTCCGGGATCGGGCCGTCATAGACGATGCAGCCCATGGCGCCGCGCTTGAGCACGACGGTGGCCGGCGACAGCGCGCGGATGGTCTTCAGCGCTGTCAGGAGGTCGCTTTCGCCCGACGCGATCAGCACCTCCTCCTCCGTGCCGACGATCAGGTCGCACTCGGGCAGCACCGCCTTCATCTGGGAAGAGACGCGATCGGATTTCACGTAGCGGCCGAAGCCTTCGGCATGCCCGGCCAGCCCCCACAGATTGGGCCGGTAATCGATGTCGAAAACCACCTTGCCGCCGCTTTGCTTCATGATGCGCATGGCCCTGCGCTGTGCGGCGGCGGTGTTTTCGCGCGAGAAATGCGTGCCGGTGACGACGACGGCACGTGCCGAGGCGACGAAGGCTTCGTCCACGTCTTCCGGCTCCAGGGCCATGTCGGCGCAGTCCGCGCGATAGAAGATCATCGGCGAGACGCCCTCCCGCTCGACGGCCAGCAGGACCAGCGCGGTCAGCCGCTCCCTGTCGGTCTTGAGCGCCGCGGTGTCGACCCCCTCGCGCTCAAGCTGCTCGCGGATGAAGCGGCCCATCTGCTCGTCGCCGACGCGCGACAGCAATGCCGACTTCAACCCCAGGCGCGCCGTGCCGACGGCGATGTTGGCCGGACAGCCGCCGACCGACTTCGCGAACGAGCCGATATCCTCCAGCCGGGAGCCGATCTGCTGGCCGTAGAGGTCCACGGAGCAGCGGCCGATCGATATCACGTCGAGCGCCGCTTCGCGCGCAATGGCTGACACAACGGGCCTCCCGTATCGAGCTGCTTTTCCAGCCGGCATGTGAAACACCGGATACAAAGCTTGTCAATATGGAATATCTATTCCTTATCAGTTTGTCGACGCACCTCGGCTATCCGGATGGCCAGGGCTCCTGCCAGCGCCAGGCTGGCGGAAAGCGACCTGAAGCCGCCATAGTCGGCCTCGACCACGTCGAACCAGACGGTCGCGTATTCCGACAGGGGAGAAAACGCGCTGTCGGTGATGCCCACCACCGGGACGCCCCGCTCTGAGAGGCTCTTGGCGTGGGCGGCCGTTTCTTGAGAATATGGCGAGAAGCTCACGGCGATCATGGCGTCCTCCTTCGAAGCGAAGGAAACCGTTTCAGGCGCCAAACCGACAGCCGAATCTATGAGAATATTCCATATTCCAAGCTTCCCCAGCGTATAGGCCAAATAACTTGCAACAGGAAAAGATCTTCTCCTCGCTACGATATATATGACCCTGGATTTGGAAAGGATATCCACGGACTTCTCAAAACGGTTCTTGTCGATGGAGCCCGCCAATGTATTGATGGAACGTACCGAAGCCTCCATCAATCCCTTGAGCACGTCGGCACTATGTTCCGCGACATCGAGGTTAGAAAGCGAGGTCAGGCGTTCGTCATACGACAGGTTGCGGTCGCGGAGCCTTTCGCGGAACACCGACTGGAGGCTCGTAAACCCGTCAAACCCGAAGAAGCGCGCAAATCGGATCAATGTCGAAGGTTGAACTCCCGCCGAGGCCGCGACGCTGGCCGCCGTTCCGAAGGCGATCTCATCCGGATTGTCCAATGAATAGGCCGCGACCTGTGAGATGCGTTTCGGCAATTTGCGACGTTCGTCGAGCATCATCTGCCTGAGCGCGGCGAAATCGGCCGGCGCAGCAGGAACGTTTCCTTCGTCCTTCGCATTCATTCCGCTGTTCCAATGGCCAGAGTATTTCATTCAACCTAGCATCAATTCGCCCCCAGACAAACTTTGAAGGAATGAAACGGCGGACCTGGGAGCCTGTGCCCGAACCGTTTCATTGTCACATGACGGGGGTGGCCGGTGCGAAAACCGCACGGTACGGCGCGCCGCGGCGATTCAACCTTGACTGAGCGGATAAAAAGAGAATATGCGATCCAAATCAGACAGGTAGCGGAAAGGAAATTCCGCTCTGCTTGTCGCCTTGCGGGATTGTCTCCAACGGGCGGGTTTCGGCGAAGCCATCAAGGCGTCACCTCCGCAGAGGTACGGTCATGAAAGGTCTCGGGGTCGGTCTCATCGGCTCAGGCTTCATGGGCAAATGCCACGCGATTGCCTGGAACGCGGTGGGGACGGCGTTTCCCGATGTCGAGAGGCCCCGGCTGGTGCATCTGGGTGACGCTGATGCGGATCTGGCGGCGCGGCGTGCCCGCGAGTTCGGATTTGCCCGGGGCAGCGGCGACTGGCATGCCGTAGTCGAGGATCCGGAGGTCGACGTCGTCTCCGTGACCGCGCCCAACCAGTTCCACGCCGAGATGACGTTGGCCGCATTGAAGGCCGGTAAACATGTCTGGTGCGAGAAGCCGATGGCGACCAGCCTGGCCGACGCGGAGATGATGGCAAAGGCTGCCCGCGAGTCGGACAGGATCGCGGCGCTCGGCTACAACTACATCCAGAGTCCGGCGATCCGGCACATAGGCCGGCTGCTCGACCAGGGCGCAATCGGCGAGCCCAACCATCTGCGCATCGAGATGGACGAGGACTTCATGGCCGATCCGGAAACACCCTTCGGCTGGAAGCATGCATCGACCTCCGGCTATGGCGCGCTGGACGATTTTGCCGTCCATCCCCTGTCGCTGATCTCCGTGCTGTTCGGGCGTGTCGGGCGGGTCATCTGCGACATGACGAAACCCTATGCCGACCGCGCCGCCGGCGACGGAACGCGCCGCGCCGTCGAGACATATGACACAGCGAGCACGCTGCTGCGGCTGGAAAACGGGATGGCGGCGACGCTTCTGGTCAACCGTTCGGCCTGGGGCCGCAAGGGCCGCATCGCCGTCCAGATTTTCGGCTCGAAGGGCTCGATCCTGTTCGACCAGGAAAGGTTCAACGAGTTCCAGCTTTACACGACTTCCGACTCGCCGGCGGAACAGGGCTATCGCACCGTGCTGATCGGCCCGGCGCACGAACCTTACGGCACCTTCGTGCCTGCGCCCGGACACGGCCTCGGCTTCAACGACCTGAAGACCATCGAATGTCGCGAGCTGGTGGCGCGCATCGGCGGCGATATGGCGGCCAGGCTTATCGGCTTCGAGGCTGGACTGGAGATCGAGCGCACGGTGCACGCCATGGCAAGGAGCTTCGACGAGGGCAGGTGGATCGGTTTGCGATAGCCCGCCCGCCTGGACCGAGCCGCGGCGCGGTAGAGCGATGTGCAGGTCCGCTCCGGCCACGCCGTGAAGTTTCGTGAACGCTTCGCCCCGCAGCCGCGCGGGCTGACCGGCGATGATCGCTGTCGCGTGCGCGGCCTCCGATGCGGCCCGTCGTCGCTGTCGGCCGGGAGTCGGGCGTCGCGGCGATCGCTTCCCGGGATTTGGCGATGCGGCGATATCCGGTTTTCAGACGATGGAGTCCGCGGCGATCTCCAGCGTATTCCGAAGCGACGTCGCCAGATGCTCGCGCATGCATTGCGCGGCGTGTTCGGCATCTCCGGCCTGCATGGCGTCCAGGATCTGCCTGTGCTGACGGATCGTGACCGCTCCCAGGCCTGGTTCGGGTATGGCGAGATGCCGGCCGCGATCCATCTGGGCCTTGGAGATATCGACGGCTCGCCAGAGCATGTGCAGCCCGTTCACCTCGGCGATCATCCGATGGAAGGTATCGTCGAGACGGATCGCGTCGCCGAAACGCCGGCGGTTGATGGCGAGCTCATGGGCGGCGATGTTGTCGGCGAACCGGTCGGCCGCAGCCGCGGTCAGGTTGCCGGCCGCGCGCGAGACGCTTTCCGCTTCCAGCGCGGTGCGGATAAGATAGGCTTCTTCGAGCGCCTTGCGGCTTATCGGCGCTATGAAAGTGCCGCTCTGGGCGAAGACGTCGATCAGGCCCTCGTCGCTGATCCGCTTCAGCGCCTCGCGAACCGGTGTGCGCGACACGCCGAGCCGCGCCGCGAGCGCCGCCTCGATCACGGTCTCGCCCGGCCGCATGCGCCCGCTGACGATCAGCCCGCGCACCATCAGATAGACCTGTTCGCTCAACGCGACGCCGCGCTTCAGGGGCGTTGTTTCTTCGAAGTTCATAGCGTTGCATCCGCTACGCAACAAACGTGACGGGTTCGTCCAGGGCGCCGGTCCAGAGCGAGACGCCGTTTCCTTGAACCGGGCATTTCGCTCCATCCGCATATTTTGCCGCAGGAGCCGGGGCGAAGAGAAGTTCCGCCCCGGCCCGGCTCCTTGCTGGCCGGTTATTTGGCGATGCAGGTATCCGCATTCGCCGGTGTGCAGACGTCGAGGCCGGTATAGGTCGGGTCCGCCGGGCCCGGCTTGCCGTCCTTGAGATCCTTCAGCGCCATCATGGACTTGTAGCCCATCTCATAGGGCCGCTGGCCGACCTGGCCCTGCGACAGGCCTTCCTTCATCTGGTCGATCTGCGTGGGCAGCGTGTCGGCATAGACGACCGCGAGCTCGCCTTTGGCGATCTTGTCCTTGAAGGGCTCCGTCGCGGCGCGGTTGGCGTCCGGCACGAACTGCGCGAAGCCGCCGGTCGCCGCGAAGGCATCCAGGTTCGGCATCTTGGTCAGCAGATCCTGGAACTGCTGCGCGGCCAGCGGGAAGTCGTCGTTGGTATAGAGCGGGCAGCCCTCCGCCTCGGTCCAGCCGTTCTGGCCGGTCAGCGGATCTCCGGGAGCGGCGGCCGACTCCTTGCCGGCCAGGCCGTCGCGGATGCCCTGCATGCGCTCGTTGAGGTTGGCCGCCGCCGCGCCGCCCGACTGGATGCAGATGGTGCCGCCCTTCGGCTTCAGCTGCTGGAGGATCTTGGCGATGTTGGTGCCGATCTCGTAATTGTGCGTGCCGATATAGGCGGCGCGCAGGTCCTTATTCTCCGGCAGCACGTCGGAATCGAAGGTGATCACCGGAATGCCGGCCTCCTTCGCGGCCTGCAGCGCCGGCACGATCGCCACCGCGTTGGACGGCGACACCGCTATGCCGGCGACGCGCTTCGCGACCAGATCCTGCACGATCTGCACCTGCTCGTCGCCGCCGCCATGCTGGCCGGGGCCGATATACTGGCACTCGAAGGCGTTGCCGGAATCCTCCACCGCCTTTTTGCAGCCGGCCAGAGCCTGGTCATAGAACGGGTTGTCCATCGCCTTGGGCACCAGCGCGAAGACAGGCTTGTCCTGCGCGTAGGCCTGTGCGCCGGCCATCGCCGCAAAGGCGACGGCAGCGCTCAAGAGAATGCTTTTCATGGGTCGATTTCCTCCGGAATTTCGGTCGATGCCCCTATGGGCGGTTGTACGGATGTTCATCTGCCTGGATCACGTTCGTCGCATCCTCGGCCGCCGGACGGCAGCGCGCGCGACTGGCGCTCATCGGTATCTTCTCATTCGCCCTCCTCCACCTTGGCTTTCGATCGTGCCGCGGGACCCTCCTCCCGCGGAAATTCCTAGCGGCGCCGTGTCGGCAGCCAATGCTGGACAAGGCCGCGCAGGGACGTTCCGCCGGTCTGCATGCCGAGCAGGACCGCCAGGACGATGAAGACGCCGACGAAAGTGCCCTGCCAGTTGGAATCGATGCCGGCCATCAACAGCGCGTTGCGGATCACCTCCAGGAAAGCCGCGCCGACCACCGCGCCGAAGGCGGTCCCGTACCCGCCCATAAGGCTCGCTCCGCCGATCACCGCGGCGGCGATCACGCGCAATTCATAGCCCGTCCCCAGCGCATTGAGCGCAGAGCCGTTGTAGCCGAGCAGCAGCAGGGCCGCGAGCGACGCCGTGAAGGCGGAAAACAGATACGCCTGGAACTTGATCCGGTCGACCGGCACGCCGGTCAGCCGCGCGGCGTTTTCGTTGCCGCCGATCGCGAACAGGTGCCGGGCCCAACCGGTGAAATTGAAGACCCAGCCGACGACGAGGGCCAGGACGATCAGCATCCAGAAATGCGAGGAAAACTCCGGCAGCCAGGTCGGGGCCCAGCCGGCGGGCGCCCGGAGCGGCCATTTCGCCTGGCCGATCGCCTTGACGATGGGGGCGTCCGGCCCGAACTGGTAGAGCATCTGGTTGCCGGACAGCACGATCGCCAGAGACCGGGCGATCGACATCATGCCGAGCGTCACCACGAAGGATGGCATGCCGACATAGGCGACGAAGAAGCCGTTGAAGACGCCGCAGGCCAGTCCCGCCAGCATGCCCATGGAGAAGGCGACGTACCAGGAATGATGCCAGGTCAGGAACAGGCCGGCCACGATGGCGACCAGCGCCATGATGGAGCCGATCGACAGATCGATGCCGCCGGTGATCAGCACCACGGTCGTGCCGAGCGCCATGATGCCGAAGGGCGCGAAGTTGCGCGAGATGTTGCCGAGGTTTTCCGCCGAGCCGAAGGTCGGCTCGAGTCCCGTCATGACAAGCATGAGGGCCAGAAGCGCGACGGCCACCCAGAAGGATTGTGCGCGGAACAGCTTCTGCCACGGCGTAAGCTCGCGCGCGTCGGCGACCTCATCCAGCATGGCATGGTCGGCAGGGGCGGTCTCGGCCGTGGCGGACGGGGCAAGGCTAGGCTGCACGGATAGCTCCCGTGATCAGTCCGGTGATTTCTTCCGGAGATGTTGACGCGATCGTCTTGTCCGCCACCTTGGTGCCGCGGCGCATGACGATGACGCGGTCGCACACGGCGAACACGTCGGGCATGCGGTGGCTGATCAGCATCACCGACACGCCCTGGGCCTTCATGCGGCGGATCAGCTCGAGCACCTCGGCGACCTGCCGGACCGAAATGGCGGCGGTGGGCTCGTCCATCAGGACGAGCTTGGCGTTGGAGAGCCGGGTGCGGGCGATCGCCACGGCCTGGCGCTGCCCGCCCGACATTTTCCGGACGAGATCGCGCGGACGGGTCTCCGACTTGAGCTCGGCGAAAAGCGCCGCCGACCGGTCCACCATCGCCTTCTTGTCGAGGATGCGGAACGGCCCGAATCCCTTCTTGACCTCACGCCCGAGAAACACGTTCTGCGCGGCGGTCAGATTGTCGGCGAGCGCGAGATCCTGGTAGACGACCTCGATGCCCTTGGCCCGCGCCTCGATAGGCTTGTGAAAATGGCAGATTTGGCCGTCGACCAAAACCTCGCCCTCGTTCGGCGGAAAGTTGCCGGCGATCAGCTTGACCATCGTCGATTTGCCGGCGCCGTTGTCGCCCATCAGGCCCACGACTTCGCCCGGCTCAACGGCGAAACTCACATCCGTAAGAGCACGGATGGCCCCGAAGCTCTTCGATACTCCACGCACTTCCAGAAGCGGCATGCTTCCCCCTTCAATCCGGCCCGATAGCTGTCCCCGCGCCCCTCAGACGCCGGCAACACCAACCTCTTTCTCAGCCGACGCCTTCCAGCCTGGCCTGTCCGGAATTCTCCTCGACGGTTTCCCATCGGCGTGACTTCGCCGACCGCAGCACCGCCTCCACCACGGCATCGGCCGCCAGCCCGTCGCGGAAGTCCGGCACGAGCTTCCCGCCGGTCCGCAATCCCGCCAGGAAGTCCGCAACCTGATGGACGAAGGTGTGCTCGTAGCCGATCTGCAGGCCCGGCACCCACCACGCCTTCATGTATGGATGGTCGCCGTCGGTGACGTGGATCGAACGCCAGCCGCGGAGAGCGCCCTCGCCGTCATGGTCGAAGAATTGCAGCCGGTGCAAGTCGTGCAGGTCCCATGCGATCGAGCCGCGCTCGCCGTTCACTTCCAGCGTGAAAAGCGCCTTGTGGCCGCGCGCGAAACGGGTCGCCTCGAAGGTTGCGAGCGAGCCGTTGGCGAAGCGGGCAAGGAAAAGGCTGGCGTCCTCGGCCGTCACCGGCTGCCGCGTGCCGCTCAGGGCATGCACGCGCTCGCGGATGAACGTCTCGGCCGTGCCGGAGACCTCGGCGACAGGCCCGACGAGCCAGAGCGCGGCGTCGATGCAATGGGCGAGCAGATCGCCGGTGACGCCGCCCCCTGAAACGCCGGCGTCGAGCCGCCAAGTGCCGGCGCCGCCCTGCGGAAGCTCGGCCGACATCGTCCAGTCCTGCAGGAACTTGAAGCGGCTGTGGAAGATGCGCCCGAGCCGGCCTTCGTCGATCATCTGCTTGGCGAGCGTCAGCGCCGGCACGCGCCGGTAGTTGTACCAGACCATGTTCGCGACGCCCGCATGCTCCACAGCCTCGGCCATGCGCCGCGCCTCGTCGAGCGTGCGTCCGAGAGGCTTCTCGCAGGCCACCATCTTGCCGGCCCTGGCGGCCGCGATCGCGATCTCGGCATGCGTATCGTTGGGACTGGCGATATCGATCAGGTCGATGTCGTCGCGTTCGAGCAGCTTGTTCCAGTCGGTGCCATGCGAAGCGAACCCCCACTGCGCCGCGAAATTCCGCGCGTTCTCTTCATTGCGCGAGCAGACGGCCACCAGCTCCACGCCTCTTTCCCGAGGGAAGAAATGCCGGACCTGATGATACGCGTTGGAGTGGGTCCGGCCCATGAAGCCAGTCCCGACGAGCCCAATCCTCAGCCCCCGGTTCGCCGGCACCTCATCCTCCCCGATTGCCAGAGCGGCAATCTTCACGCTCGAAGGAAGCGAGTCAACGAAAATTGGTATATTAGTGTATTCTGATCTGGGGAGCTGAGAGTGCCCGCCTTCGCGATGCGGTGAAAATGGCCGGCCCAAGGCATGGAACGGGCCCCCGTCACGCGGCTGCTCCGGGCATGGATACGTGCAGGACCTCCTGCACAAAAACTGCAACGAACTCCTGAATATCTCCTCCGTTCGTACGCGGCATCTCCCAGGTGAGCCGCCATAACGCACCGCATGCAAACGACAGGACATGCCGACGATGCGGCCCCATCGCCGCTGCCGAAAACAATTCTGGCCGACGGATGGTGGCTGGCTGATCGTCCGGTGCCGGCTTTTGACGCCGTGATCCTGCCGTTTGAGCGTCGGCCGCTCCCGCTGGCAGACATACCCGTCCTCAGGAAGGATCCTGCATGAACCGGCCCCTTTCAACGTCCGCCCTTTCCGTAAAGGCGAGCGCGACCCTGTTACTGACAGGCGCTGCCGATTTTCTGCTCTTCGGGCAACCGCAGGGCGTCTCCCTGTCAATATTCGGCTGCCTGCTGGTTGCCGCGCTCGCTGCAACTCATCCGGGGCCGGCTGCGGCACACGCTCGACTCGCATGGATCGCCATGGCGGTGGCCACGCTCCTGCCTCTCGTCGAGAATATCAGCACGATGTCGATATCGATCGCTCTCTTCGGCCTGTCCGCTTGTGCCCTCTCCATCTCTGGTCGCTTGCGGCGCAATCCGGCGGATATCGCCAGGCGGGTCATCGCCTTGCTTGTCGCGTCGCCGCTTCGGCTGCCGCGGGACATCATCCGCTCCCGGAACGTCGCAGCAAAAATGCACAGCACCGGCGCCGGTCTTGCCGGTATCGCGATCTGGACGTTGCCGGTCGTTCTGGGAGCCGTGTTCTTCATTCTCTTCGGCGTGGCCAATCCCGTCATCGACTACTGGATTTCGCTGATCGACCTCCGGGTCGTTTTCCGTTTCTTCGACATCTGGCGCATCGCCTTCTGGCTCGCCGTCCTGGCGCTGACATGGGCTCTGCTGCGGCCGCGTCTGCCGAAATGGCCTTCCTGGCTCTCTTTCACGGCGGCGGCGACCGGAGCCCGGCCGCAGTCCGGGAAAAAGGCACCCACGGCGCTTGCGCACTTGATTTTCGGCAAGGCCGCGATCCTGCGCGCGCTGCTTGTGTTCAATGTTCTGTTCGCCGTACAGACGATCCTCGACGGATCGTATCTTTGGGCCGGCGCGGCGCTGCCGAACGGTCTCACCTACGCCAGCTACGCCCATCGCGGAGCCTATCCGCTGATCGTCACGGCGTTGCTGGCCGCGATCTTCGTGCTGATCGCCATGCGGCCGGGAAGCGAGATGTCGGCCGACCGCCGGATCCGCGGGTTGGTGTATGCATGGATCGCCCAGAACGTGATGCTCGTCATCTCGTCGATCCTGCGGCTCGATCTCTATATCGGCGTCTATTCCCTGACCTACTGGCGTGTCGCGGCCTTCATCTGGATGGGTCTCGTCGCAGCAGGTCTCATCCTCATCATGGCTCGCATCGCGCTGCGACAGACGAACGGATGGCTGCTGTCCGCCAACCTGCTGGCGCTTTCGGCGGTTCTTTATGCCTGCTGCTTCATCAACTTTGCCGCAATCATCGCCGACTACAATGTCAAGCACAGCCGCGAGATGAACGGCGGAGAACTGGCATTGGATCTGTGGTATCTGCACTCGCTCGGACAGGCGGCGATCCCGGCGTTCGACCTGTTGCTGGAGAATGCCCCCGATGCCGATACGACCATGAAACAGGCCATTCGGGCGAAGCGCGCATCCCAGGCGAGCGAATTTCTCGCCCGGCAGCGGAATTGGCGCGCATGGACCTTCCGCAACTGGCGGCTGGCCCGCTATCTCGACAGCCATCCGGAGCCGGCGTGGCCCTCTATGCGGCTCCCCGGTCCGTGAGGCGCGCCATGCCGAGCCATATCCTTGTCGCCGACGACGACCCCCATATTCGCGAGGTCATCTGCTTTGCCCTTGAGAAGGCGGGCCTGACCACCGAGGCGGCCGCCGATGGACCGGCAGCGCTGCGGCGCTTCGAGGACAGGGCCGCCGACCTGATCGTCCTCGATGTCGGCATGCCGGAGATGGACGGGCTGGAGGTCTGCCGGCGATTGCGGCACACATCCGACGTACCGATCCTGTTCCTCTCCGCGCGCGACGAGGAGATCGACCGGATTCTCGGGCTGGAGATGGGCGGCGATGACTATGTGACGAAGCCGTTCAGCCCGCGCGAACTGGTGGCCCGTGTCAACGTCATCCTGAAGCGCGCCCGTCCGTCGGCAGCGCAAGACGTGGAGCCGCAGCCTTTCGTCCATGGAGGCCTGACGCTTCGTCCCGCGGAGCGATCGGCCTGCTTCGGCGGCCGCCGGGTCAGCCTCACGGCGATCGAGTTCGCCATCGTCAGGAGCCTGATCGCGAGGCCGGCCCATGTGATGACCCGCAGCCAGCTCATCGACGGCAGCCACGCCGCGAACATCCATGTGTCGGACCGGACGATCGACAGCCACATCCGCAACATCCGCGCCAAATTCGCCACGGCCGGTTGCGCGGACGTCGTCGAGACCGTCCATGGCGTTGGCTTCCGTATCGGACCATGCGGCGCATAGACGACAAGTGGCGGCCCCCGGTCGGCCTTGTCGTGGCAGCCATTCTGCTGACGGTGATGGCGCTGCCTCTCGCCGGGCTGCTGTCGTCCCGGTTTTTCGAGAGCCAGCTTGCGGGCGGCGCCGGCCCGGGGCCTGTCTCGCGCAGCGCCGTCGCGGCGGCCGCCGTCGTTCTCGGCGCAACGCTCCTGATCGGCTTCGTGTTCGTGCGCGCCATCACCCGTCCCATGCACGAGCTGATGGAGCGCACGACCCGTATCGCGGCGGGCGACGCTGCCGCCATCCGGCCGCTCGCCCATCACGGCACCCGGGAAATGGCGGAGCTGTCCGAGGCTTTCCTCGATATGGCGAGGAAGCTCCAGACGCGGTCGGATACGATCCGGACATTTGCGACGCATGTTTCCCACGAGCTGAAAACGCCGCTGACGGCCATCCAGGGCGCGGCCGAACTGCTGCGCGACGCGGGCGACGAGATGGATCCGGCCACAAGGGCGCGTTTCCAGGACAATATCGTTGCCGATGCGGAAAGGCTCAATCGCCTGGTTCAGCGCCTGATCGAACTCGCGCGCGCCGAAAGCGCGGGCGTCACCGAGGAAACCACCTCTCTAAGGGAAACGCTGGGGCGATTGAAACCGCCCGGCGGCCTTGCCGTAAAGGTCACTGCCGGCACTGATGTGCGGTTCAGGATGTCGCCCGAAAACGGGGCAATCCTGCTCTCCAACCTCGCCGACAATTCAGCCCGGCATGGATCCAGCCGCTTCGAGCTGACCGCGAACCATCACGAGGGGACTGTGATGATCGTCGCATCGGACGATGGAACAGGCATCCCGCCGGACGATCGCGACCGCATCTTCGCTCCCTTCTTTACAACAAGGCGGGACAGCGGCGGGACCGGCCTGGGGCTCGGCATCGTGGCGGCGCTCCTGAAGGCTCACCAAGGCACGATCCGCCTTGCCGGCGCGGAGCGGGGCGCGACGTTCGTGATCGAGATTCCATCGGCATAGCCGCATCACAAAAATCGCGGATGCCGGAGCGGCCATACCGCGGCGGTCGCAAAGACCGGTTTGGTCCGGTCAGGCGCGGGCGCCCCTGTCGTTCATCTCGTCGAGGCGGTCTTGCAGCATGCTCCAGGGAAGCAGGACATTCGGCGCATGTCTGACGATGGCGTGGAACGGGATCGTCCCGGGCGCAGCATGGGGAATGGGCAGCGCCGCCGCGTCGGCACCGGCGGCCCAGTCCGCGACAACGGCGCCCATGGCGGTCGTCATGGCGATGCCGCGTGCGTTGCAGGCGAAGCCGGCGATCATGCCCGGGCCGAGCTCGACCAGATGCGGCAGGAAATCCGGCGCCACCGCTGCTATGCCCGACCAGGCATATTCGATGGGAGGGAGGCCGGGCAGGCCGAGTTTCTCGGCCATGCGGCGGTGGATCGCCTTCGGCACCCGCTCCGCGGCGCCCGGACCGAAAACATGCATGCCCGGGCAGCAGCCGCCGGCGGACGGCGGCAGGCAGCGGGCGCGTGGCGATCTGGAAGACGCGCAAGGGCACATAGGTACGCGTGAGTTGCGGGACGAGCGGGCCGCCATAGGCGTTGGTGGCCATGAATACCTTGCCCGCGCGCAGGCTGCCGCCGGCCGTCGAAAGCCGCCAGCCTTTTCCGTCGCGAACGATTGCCGTCACGCGGCTGCGCTCGAAGACGCGGGCGCCGGCGGCCTCCGCCGCGTCGGCCAGCCCCCGCGCATATTCGACGGGGTTGAGCACGCCGCCGGAGCGGTCCGTCCAGCCGCCGGCATAGCCCTTCGCGCCGGTCAGGGCTTCCACCTCGTCGCGGTCGAGCACGGCGACGGGGCGGCCACGGTCCTTCCATTGCGCGGCACGCGCCTTCACCCTGGCAAAGGCGGCGGAGGTCGGGGCTGGCTGGATCCAGCCGCTCTGGTCGGCCGCGCAGTCGATGCCGTGCCTCCCGATCAGCGCGAAGACGAGGTCGCCGCTCCCGGCGGCAAACGCAATAAGCCGCTCCCCGCGCTCCCGCCCGAGCGCGGCCACGATGTCGCCGGGGTCCTTCTTGGCGAAGTTCGGCACGACGAAGCCGGCATTGCGGCCGGTCGCGCCCCACGCGACGGCCTCGGCCTCAAGCACCACGACCTTCAGCCCCTTGCCGACCGCATGCAGCGCCGTCGACAGGCCGGAAAACCCACCGCCGACAATGGCGAGATCCGCATCGGCATCGCCTTGCAGCGACGGACGGTCGCGACGGTTGCGGCTCACCGCATGCCAGAGCGAGACGTCGTTCATGGGGTTTCGAGCGGCTTGCGTGCCTTGAGCCCAAGGCGGCGCCGGAAGGGTCGGTCGCCGAACAGGCCGCTCGGCCTGAACAGCAGGATGAGGCACAGCATCACGCCGATGGCGACGATCTGCAGCGAAGCCGCACGCGCCTGCTGCTCCGGCGGAAAGAACGCGGCGGTCGCAGCACCCGAGCCGGCCCAGATCGCCCACACCAGCACCGCGCCGACCACCGCGCCGAGATTGCTGCCCGAGCCGCCGACGATCAGCATCACCCAGATCTGGAAGGTCAGCATCGGCGCGTAATTGTCGGGAGCGATGAAGCCGATGAAATGCGCCTGCACCGCGCCGGCCAGCCCCATCAGCGCG
This sequence comes from Hyphomicrobiales bacterium, assembly GCA_017305925.1. GTDB lineage: Bacteria > Pseudomonadota > Alphaproteobacteria > Rhizobiales > Rhizobiaceae > Arvimicrobium. The sequence continues at coordinate 21,934 of JAFKJW010000050.1, forward strand.
CCGCCTACGGCAAAAGCCTGTATGCGATAGAAGCGGGCGCTCTTGCCGAGCGACACGGCGGCGCGCTCGTCTTCGCGCAGCGCCTTCAGCACCCGCCCCCACGGGCTGCGCGACAGATGCTCCAGCGCCAGCCAGGCGACCAGCGTCACCGCCGCGACGACGGCGAGATTGGAAAGGTTGAAGGCCAGCGGGTTTTCCGCCAGCCCGGCGAAGGGGCGCGGGATGAAGCCGATGCCGAAGGCGCCGCCCGTCAGCGACTGGGCGTTCAGCGCCACGAGCTGGACGACCACCGCCACGCCGAAGGTGGTGATCGCCAGATAGTCCGAGCGCAGGCGCAGCGTGGCGAATCCGGTGACGGCCGCGGCGAGGCTGGAGGCCGCCATGGCGACGGCCCAGCCGATCAGGATCGGCAGGTCGAAACCCCCGAAGCGTGCCGGATCGTCCGGCGTCGTCAAGAGCGCCGACACATAGGCGCCGATGGCCACGAAGCCGGCCACGCCGACGTTGAAGAGGCCCGTCAGGCCCCATTGCAGGTTGAGCCCCAAGGTGATGAGGGCGAAGATCAGCGCATTGATGAGGAAGAACGCGCCGTAGCCGATCAGGTCGATCATCGTTCCTTCACTCCGAAAAGGCCGATCGGCCGCACCAGCAGCACCGCCATCAGGATGACGAAGGAGACGGCAGCGCGCCACTCGGCACCAACGAACTGCACCGCCGCCGCCTCGGCGAGGCCGATGATGAGTCCGCCCAGCACAGCGCCCGGCACGGAGCCGATGCCGCCCAGGATCGCCGCCGCGAACATCGGCAGGAGCATGTCGAAGCCCATCAGCGGCCTGATCTGCACGAGGATGCCGACCATCACGCCGGCCACGCAGGCGAGCGCCCCGCCGAGCAGCCAGGTGGCCCGCACCACGCGCGCCACGTCGATGCCGACGACGCGGGCGAGCGCCGGGTTCTGGCTCACCGCCTGCATGGAGCGGCCGGTCCGTGTGCGCGTCATCATCAAATGCGTGGCGGCCACCAGGACGGCCGTCAGCACCAAGAGCGCGATCTGGTCCGGCGTGACGCGGATGCCGAAGCCGACGGGCATGGCGATCTGGATCGCCCGCGAGAAATAGGCGGGACGCGAGGTGAAGATGAACTCCAGCAGGCTGCGCAGCGCCATGGAAGCGCCGAAGCTCGCCATCACGACGATGATGGACTGGCCCCTCGACCTCAGCCGCGAGAACAGCACGGCGTCGAGCGCCAGCGCCATCAGGCCGGTAAGGACGCATCCCACGATCAGCGCGACGATCAGCGGCCAGCCGAAGGAAAGCGCCCCGATCGGCGCGACCTTGCCGACCATCGCGCCGATGGCCCCCACCACGGCCAGCGTCGCATAGGTGCCCCAGGCCATGAAGTCGCCATGCGCGAAGTTGGCGAAGCGCAGGATCGAGTAGGTGAGCGTCACGCCGATGGCGCCCAGCCCGATCATCGAGCCGGTCAGCAGGCCGTCGACGACGAATTGCAGGTTCATGCCGCGCCTCCCTTCGGCGGCTGGGGCCGCTGGCCGAGATAGAGTTCGGCCACGACCGGGTCGCTCCACAGATCCGAGGCCACACCCTCATGCGCGTCCTTGCCCTCGACCAGCACATAGGCGCGGTCGCCGATGGCGAGCGCCGCCCTGGCGTTCTGCTCCACCAGAAGAATGGTGAGGCCCGCCTTGCGGATGTCGGAAAGCATGGAGAACACCATCGCGACGAATTTCGGCGACAGGCCTGCCGAGGGCTCGTCCAGCACCAGAAGCTTCGGCTCGACGATCAGCGCGCGCGCCACGGCCAGCATCTGCCGCTGGCCGCCCGAAAGGTTGCCGGCGCCGGTGCGGCGGAAGGCCTTCAGATCCGGGAAGGTGTCATACATGCGCGCGATGCGGCGCGCGGCCTCCTTCGGCTCGAGGATGTCGCCCGCGGTCCTGAGATTATCCTCCACGCTCATCAGCGGAAAAATGTTCTCCGTCTGCGGTACGAAGGCGAGCCCCATCCCGACCATGCGGTGGGCGGGCACGGCCGTGATGTCCTGCCCTTCCAGCAGGACCTGGCCGCCAGAGACCGGCACGAGGCCGGCGATCGCCTTGATGAAGCTCGACTTGCCGGCGCCGTTCGGTCCCAGCACGACGACGATCTCGCCGCGTTCGACGCGGATCGACGCGCCGCGCACGATCGGCACGCCCGGCTCGTAACCCGCCACGAGATCGCGCACCTGAAGGACCGGCCCGCTCACGCCGCACCTCCGAGATAGGCTTCGATGACGCGCGGGTCGCGCGCCACTTCCGCCGCGGTGCCCTCGCAGATGAGCTGGCCGCTCGCCATCACCAGCACGCGGTGGCAGAGCCGCGTCACCATGTCGATATTGTGCTCGATGAGCAGGAAGGTGACGCCGCGCGCGTTGATCTCGCGGATGCGGTCCATGATCACCTCCAGCAGCGTGGCGTTGACGCCCGCTGCCGGCTCGTCCAGCAGGATGATGGCCGGGTCGGCCATCATGACGCGCGCCCGTTCCAAGAGCTTGCGCTGGCCGCCGGACAGCACGAGAGCCGGCTCGTGCGCGAGCCGCGACAGCGAAACGAGATCGAGCAGTTCCATCGCCTTTTTCCCGGCCGCCCTTTCCTCCGCGGCGACCCGGAACGGCCGCAGGAAATTGGCGAAAAGGCGCTCGCCGGTCTGCCCCTGCGCCGCCAGCATGACGTTCTCGACGAGGCTGAGATTGGCGAGCGGCCGCGGGATCTGGAAGGTACGCCCAAGCCCCCGGCCGATCCGGCGGTGCGCCGCCTCGCCCGAGACCGGGACGCCGTTGAGCATGATCTCGCCGCTGGTGGGCGCGATGCTGCCGGCAAGGAGATCGAACATCGTCGTCTTGCCGGCGCCGTTCGGGCCGATCAGGCCAAGGATCTCGCCGCGCCGGACCTCGAACGACACGTCGTTGACGGCGCGAAGGCCACCGAAATGGCGGGCGACGTGTCGCGCGATGAGCACGGAACTGGCGGGCGCTGGCCCGTCGGTCGAAGCCAAGTCGCAATTCCTCCCGGAACGGTCTTTGCCGCGGCAGAATTTTGATTAGTGATCACGCTTGCGATGATCACAATATTGAGCATAGGGTATTTCGCAAGCGGAAAATGGGATGGAGAATGCTCAAGGCCGCCGCAGAGAGCAACGAGGTTCTTACCGTCCGTCTCGCGCCCGTCGGCCGCGAAACGGTGCAGGACCGCGTCTACGCCGAGCTCAGGCGGGCGCTCATCGGCGGCCTGTTCGAGCCGGGTCAGATCCTCACCATCCGCAGCCTCGCCGACGCCCTGGCCACCAGCACCATGCCGGTGCGCGAGGCGATCAGCCGTCTGATCACCGAGAAGGCGCTTGAGGCGCTGCCGAACCGCTCGGCGCGCGTACCGCCGGTCACGCCCGAGCGCATGGACGATCTGCTGCGCGCCCGTATCCTGATCGAGGGCGAGGCCATCGCGCTCGCCGCGGCGCGCATGACGCCACGCGCCATCGCTTCCATAGAGAACATCATCGCCGAGTGGGACGACGTGCGCGCGCTCAAGCACGAGAAGGACGTCGACCGGGAAGTCACGCTGAACCAGAGCTTCCATTTCGAAATCTACCACGCCTGCGGCTCGGCCGTGCTGATGCCGGTGATCGAGAGCCTTTGGCTGCAATCCGGCCCCTGCATCCGGGTGGCCATCTATGCCTTTTCCGAGGCCGGCGAGGTCGATACGGCCAATTATCACCGCGCCATCGCCGCCGCCCTGACGGCAGGCGACGGCGACGCTGCGCGGGAGGCGCTCGTGGCCGACATCAGCCGCCCCTTCGCCTATTTGCGCAGCAAACTGCGAGCGGAAGCCGCGAGACGGAAAGACCGGTCATGAGACAACGCGCCATCGCCATCACCGAACCGAAATCCGGCCTGTCCGTGGTGGCGCCGCTGCTGGGAGACAAGGCGCCGCAGAACGCCGCCTTCCTGTGGGACTATCTCGGCGAGCCGCGCACCGTCGGCGGCATCCATGCCATGTGGACGGGGCCGGAAATCTCCTGCCCCATCCCTGCCGCCCATCTGCACGGCGCCGCCTATGCCATGCCGCTGCCGCCGGAAAACGCCACGCTCCACCCCCAGCCCGGCGACATCGTGCTCTCCTATGTGCCGCCGCGCATGTGGGGCGGCAGTCCTGACCCGGTCTTCGACATCGGCATCTTCTACGGCCCCGGCGCGCGGATGTTCTTCCCGATCGGCTGGCTGGCCGGCTCGGTGGTGGCGCAGGTGCGGCCGGCCGAGCGCGAGGCGCTGGCCGCCGCCTGCGCCGCGATCCGCCGCGGGGGCGCCTGCGAGGTCGGCTTCGCGCGGACGGAGATCCGGCCGTGACCGATCTACAGGACGACAGCTTCGATCTCTACGACCTGCGCGTCGAGGCGATCGTCCCCGCGGGCGCGCCGGTCTATTGCGGCGCGCGGAGCGGCGACCATTTCGAGCTGCGCGGCGAGATGCTGACGCTGCCGCCCGGCCAGGGCTTCTCCATCTATTCCATCGCCGCGGTGCTGCCGCTGCTGGCCGCCAAGCAGAGGACGACGCATCCGAACGACTGGATGACCTCGGATGCCGAGATCGCCTGTCCGGACCCGAACTGCGCCAGCCGGCTAAGGATCGTGCGGCTGGGAAAACGCCGCTTCAGCCACGCGCAGACGACCGCGGTGCCGCTGCCGAAGGAAGGCGGATGACATGGGCAGGACTTTCGAGCTCGCCCCCGGCTATACGGTTTCGCGCGTCATTCGCGGCGGCTGGCAGCTTGCCGGCGGCCATGGCGCCATCGATCGCGACCAGGCCGTCGCCGATCTGGTTGCCGCCTTCGACGCGGGCATCACCACTTACGACTGCGCCGACATCTATACCGGCGTGGAGGAACTGATCGGAGCGGCCCGGCAGAAGCTGGCGAACGAGCGCGGCGCGGAGGAAGCGGCGCGCATGAAGGTGCACACCAAGCTGGTGCCGGACCTCGAAAAGCTGCGCGGCATCAGCCGGGCCTATATAAGCGGCATCGTCGACACCTCCCTCGGACGCCTGAAGACGGAGCGGCTGGATCTCGTGCAGTTCCACTGGTGGGACTATGAAGCGCCGCGCTATGTCGAGGCGATGGGCTGGCTGGACGAGTTGCGCCGCGAAGGCAAGATCCGCAATCTCGGCACCACCAATTTCGACGTGCCGCGGCTCGCCGAGATCTTCGCCGCCGGCGTTTCTCCGATCAGCCAGCAGTTGCAATATTCGGTGCTCGACCGGCGTCCGCTCAACGGCCTGTCGGCCTTCGCCGCCGCACACGGGATGAAGTTCCTGTGCTACGGCACGGTAGCCGGCGGCTTCCTCAGCGAGAGATGGCTGGGCGCGGCCGAACCGGAGATGCCGCTGGAGAACCGCTCGCTGGTCAAATACAAGCTGATCATCGACGATTTCGGCGGCTGGGCCCTGTTCCAGGACCTGCTGCGCGCCCTGAAGGCGGTCGGCGACCGGCATGGCGCCGACATCGCCACGGTCGCCAGTGCCTGGGCGCTGCGGCAGCCGCTCGTCGCGGCGGTCATCGTCGGCGCCCGCAACCAGCAGCACGTGCTGGCCAATGCGCGCATCATGGACGTCGCGCTGAGCGACGCCGACCTCGCCACCGTCCAGGCCGTCATCGACAGGAGCAGCGGCCCGAAGGGCGATGTCTATACGCTGGAGCGCGACCGCACGGGCCGCCACGGCTCGATCATGCATTACAACCTGAACGCGGGGAAAACATGAGCCTGTTCGAGCGGGCCGCCGCCGAGATCGTCGCGCTGCATCGCTTCTTCGTCGAATGGTACGACCGCAGGACGGCGGACCGCGCCGATTTCAGCCTGTTCGAGCGCGCCATGGGGCCGGACATGCGCATGGTTCCGCCTTCGGGCGCCGTTCTCGAACGGGATGCCGTCGTCGGCCACGTCCGCGCCAACCGCGGCGCCTTCGACGGCGATTTCGCCATAGAGATCGCCGACATCCGCCCGGTCTGGGAGGGCGCCGGCGCCGTCCTCGTCGCCTATGTGGAAAAGCAGCGGCGCGCCGGCGAGAGCACGGCCCGCCGCGCCGCCGCGCTCTTCACCGAAAATCCAGCGGCGCCGCATGGCGTCGAATGGCGCCACCTGCAAGAGACCTGGATGCAGGCGGAAGAAAAATGACAGGCTCCACGACAGCAATCATCGCACCGAAGAGAAAAAGGGGAACCGCAATGAAGAAGACCATGCTCCAGCTCGCCGCCGCCGCGCTGCTTGCCGGCGCCGCGGGCAGCGCCCACGCCGCCGACTGTCAGATCACCGTCGGCGTGGTGATGGAACTGACCGGCCCGGCCGGCGAATACGGCAAGGCCGGCGCCAAGTCGGTCGAGATGGCGTTCCGGGACATCAACGAGGCCGGCGGCGCCGCCGGCTGCGACCTCGTGACCGACACGCGCGACAGCCAGAGCCAGGGCAACATCGCCGTGGACGCCGCGACCCAGCCCGTGCAGGTCAAGAAGGTGCCGGCCATCATCGGCGGCATCATCTCCTCCGTGACGATCCCGATCCTGACCTCGGTGACGGCGCCGGCCAAGATCGTCCAGGTCTCGCCCGCCGCGTCCTCGCCAACGCTCACCCAGCTCGGCCGCGACGGCAAGACCAACGGCATCTTCTTCCGCACCATCACGTCGGACGCGCTGCAGGGCGTCGCCGCCGCCAAATACGCCATCGACACCGGCTTCAAGAAGCTTTCGATCATCCACGTGAACAGCGACTTCGGCGTCAACATGTCGGCCGAATTCACCCGGGCCTACAAGGCGCTCGGCGGCACGATCATCTCCGACACGCCCTACAACGAGAAGCAGTCGAGCTATGCTTCCGAAGTGACCGCCGCCATGGCCGGCGAGCCGGACGCGCTCTACCTCATCAGCACGCCGGGAGACGGCGCCACCATCGCCCGGACATGGATCTCGCAGGGAGGGGTGCAGAAATTCCTGCTCAATGACGGCATGAACAATCCCGACTTCATCGAGTCCGTGGGCGCCGAGTATCTGAACGAGGCCTACGGCACGTCCTCGGGCACCAATCCGACGCCCTCGACCGATTATTTCATGAAGAACTACAAGGCCTTCTCCGGCGACATCGAGCCGACCAACCCGGCCGCCGACCGCGCCTACGACGCCGGTGCCATCGTCGGCCTGGCGATCGCCATCGCCGGCGGACCCGATCCGGCGAAGATTCGCGACGCGGTCTACAAAGCCGTCGATCCCGCCGGCACGCCGATCTATGCCGGCAAGGATGAATTCGCCAAGGCGCTCGGGCTGATCAAGGAAGGCAAGCCGATCCGCTACGAGGGCGTCATCGGGCCCGTCAGCTTCGACGAATATGGCGACATCACCGGGCCGTTCCGGCTCTGGCAGGTGGTCGACGGCAAGGTGGAGACGAAGGGCGAGATGTCCATGGAAGAGGTCTCCAAGCTCAAGGACGAGATCAAGTAGCGGCAGGCAGCATGAGGCGGCGCGGCGGAAGCTGCCGCGCCGTCTCTCCCGAGCCCACCGGTTCCGCGCCGATGCAATCCAGCCTCGACCTGCTGCGTTCCAGGCACCACTTCCGCACGCTGGAGGTCGTCGACTCGCATACATGCGGGCAGCCGACGCGCGTCGTCCTTTCGGGACACGGCCTGCCTCCCGGCACGGACCCGGCCGCGGCGCGCGATATCCTGCGCGACGAGCGCGACTGGGTGCGCACCGTCTCGGTGATGGAGCCGCGCGGGCATCGCTCCATGTTCTCCGTCGCCCTCATTCACCCCGCGCATGAAGGCGACGAGTTCGGCGTCGTCTTCATGGATGCGGCGGCCTATCCGGACATGTGCGGCCACGCGACCATCGGCACGGCCACGACGCTTCTCGAACTCGGCCTGATCCCGGTGCCGGAAGCCGGTTTCTCAGGCTCGCTGGAGTTCGGGCTGATGACGCCCGCCGGCCGCATCGCGCTCCGCGCGCGCCTGGAGGGCGGACGATGCCGGAGCGTCGCCTTTGCCTTCGACGGCGCCTTTTTCCTGGGAAGCTTCGATATAGACCTCCCCGGCGAAGGCGCCGTTTCCGTCGACGTCGCCTATGCCGGCCAGTGGTACGCCTTCGTTCCCGTCGCGGTCGCGCATGGCGCCATCGACGCCGCCAATATCGGGAACCTCGTCTCGGCCGCGATTCCCGTCCGCGAAGCGCTGGCCGCGCGGATGGGACAGGCCGGACCCGCGGTGGGCAACATCGTCTGGACCGGTCCGCCCGGCCATCCCGACGCGCGGCACAGGAACGTGCCCGTCTCCTCGTCCGGCTCGTTCGACCGCTCGCCCTGCGGCACCGCGACATGCGCGCGCATGGCCGTTCTGGTCGCCCGGGGCGAATTGACGATCGGCGAAGCTTTCGTCAACGAAGGCCTGCTGGGCACCATCTATCGCGGCACGCCGCTGCGCGGGGCGGTCACAGGCAGGCGCGAGGCCATCGTCGCGGAAGTCGAGGGGGGCGCCTGGATTTCGGCCTGCGGCACCCTGCTGGTCGATCCCGCGGACCCTCTGGGCAATGGCTATCTGGCTTGACGCGGGGCTTTCGCCGGCCTCTCCTCCATACGGAGTCTTCCATGAGCTACCTCGCACAACGCATCACCCAGGGCCGGAAGAAGTCCTACGGCATGTTCGCCAAGGCCGCGGCGCTCGCCTCGGCCGGCCGCGATCTCATCCATATGGAGCTCGGCAGCCCGCATGCCGACACGCCGCTGCCGGTCAAGCAGGCGGCAATCGATGCGCTGCTGGCCGGCAACGTCCACTATTCGCATTTCCAGGGCCTGCCGAAGCTGCGTGCCGCCCTTGCGCAGAAGCTGCGCGAGAAGAACGGTCTGGACGTCGACGCGTCGGGCATCGTCGTCACCAACGGCCTCACCCACGCCTCCTTCGCCGCCATCATGACGCTGGTCGATCCCGGCGACGAGGTGATCCTGCTCGAACCCTACTATCCGCAGCATCTCGGCAAGATCGAGCTGGCCGGCGGCCGGCCGGTCTTCGCGCCGCTCGACGCGGCCAACCGCTTCTCCATCGATCCGAGGCGGATCGAGGCGAAGATCACGCCCGCCACCAAGATGATCTGCCTGGTCAATCCCTGCAACCCGACCGGCCGCGTCTACAGCCGCGCCGAGCTGGAGGCGCTGGCCGACATCGCCATCCGCCACGACCTCGTCGTCATCTCCGACGAGGTCTACGAGGAGATCCTCTTCGACGGGGCGAAGCATATCTCCATCGCCTCCTTGCCCGGCATGGCCGAGCGCACCGTCTCGATGTTCGCCTTCACCAAGAGCTTCGCCATGGATGGCTGGCGCATCGGCTATCTCGCCGCGCCGGCCGCCCTGATAGAGGGCATCCTCAAGATCACCACCAACGACGTCACCCACGTCAACACCTTCATCCAGGAAGGCGCCCATGCGGCGGTGACGGGTCCTTCGGAGATCCTCGCCGAACTGGTGCACGAGGACAAGGTGAAACGGGATCTCGTCGTCACCCGCCTCAACCAGATGGCGGGCATCACCTGCGAGTGGCCGGAAGGCACGATCTACGCCTTTCCGGATATCTCGCAGACCGGGCTTTCCTCCCAGCAGCTTGCCGAACTGATTCTCGAAAAGGCCGATGTCGTGGTCGAGGCCGGCTCTTTCTATGGTCCAGCGGGCGAAGGGCATCTCCGGGTCTGTTTCGGGTCGCAATCGACCGAGCGGATCACCGAGGCGATGGATCGGTTGCAGAGGTTCTTCGGTTCGCTCTGACGCAGAAACACTCGCAAGGAACGCCGGCCGCGCACGCGTGGCCAGGGTCTTTTATGTCGCTCTCTTTGCTTTTCGACAAACAGGAGTTCCGGCGCATCGCTATGGTGCCATGGTGTATTGGAGGCAGCAATGACATCCGAAACGCCAAAACACGTCGAGCTCTCGGGAGATAAAGCGAGCGGAAGAGATACGGGCGGCAGTTCGCTTCTTCCCATGCTTGCGGCCGGGCTGGTTCTCGTCGTCATCGGCGCGATCGCCGTCATGGCGTTCGTATAGACGGCCCGGTACGGATACCGCGCGTGCTTTCGGGCGGCGACCGGCGGACGGTCGTTCCCGCCGGGGCTCAGCTTGCGCGCAACGGCAAGCCCGGAATGATGCCTGCCTCCGCCTCCACCAGATGGCCGTCGCCCAGATCGGTCAGCCGCAGCCTCTGCGGCTCCTCGCCCCGCGGCCGCGTCACGCTCGGGATCTCGTGCACCAGCCGGGCGAAATTGCCGCGCCGCCTGGCCGGATCCGGGACCGGCACCGCCTCGATCAGCCGTCTGGTGTAGGGATGGCGCGGATTGCCGAAGACCTGGGCACGGGTTCCCATCTCGACGATCTGCCCGAGATACATCACCGCGACGCGGTCCGAAATGTTCTCCACCACGGCCATGTCGTGCGAGATGAACAGATAGGCGATGCCGAATTCGCGCTGCAATTCCTTCAGAAGGTCCAGCACACGCGCCTGCACCGAGACGTCGAGCGCCGACACGCTCTCGTCGGCGATGATGAGCTTCGGCCGCAGCGTCAGCGCGCGGGCGATGCAGATGCGCTGGCGCTGGCCGCCGGAAAATTCGTGCGGATAAAGCTCCATCTGGCCGGCTTGCAGGCCGACGCGCTCGAACAGCGCCGCCACGCGCTCGCGGCGCTCTGCGGCCGAGCCGATGCCGTGGACCAGCATGGGCTCGGCGACGAGGTCGCCCACGCGCATGCGCGGGTCGAGCGAGGCGTAAGGGTCCTGGAAAATCATCTGGACGTCGCGCTTCACCGCTTTGCGCGCCTCGCCCGACAGGCCCGCGAGATCGCGGCCGTTGACCGTAATGGAGCCTGAGAAGGGCACCAGCCCGGCGATCGCCTTGGCCGTGGTGGACTTGCCGCAGCCGGACTCGCCGACCAGCGCCAGCGTCTCGTCGGGGCGTATGCTGAAGCTCACCCCCTCGACGGCATGGACGCGGTGCGTCACCCGGCCGAGGAAACCGCCGCGCTGGTCGAAGCGCACAAAGAGGTCGCGAACCGCCGCCACGTCCGGCGCAGGCGCGGCGGGCTCTCCGATCCCGGCGCGGGCGGCCCCGGCGCCCATGCGCGGCACGGCGGCCAGCAACTCGCGCGTATAGGCTTGCATCGGCGCGGCGAAGATGTCGCCCACCCTGCCCTGCTCGACCATGCGGCCGTTGCGCATGACGATGACGCGGTCGGCCATCTCGGCCACCACGCCCATGTCGTGGGTGATGAGGATGATGCTGGTGCCCTGCCGGCGCTGCAAATCGCGCAGCAGCTCCAGCACCTCCCCCTGCACCGTGACGTCGAGCGCCGTGGTCGGCTCGTCGGCGATCAGCACGTCGGGCTTCAGCGCCAGCGCCATGGCGATCATCACACGCTGACGCATGCCGCCGGAAAGCTCGTGCGGATATTGCGCGAGGCGGCTTTCGGCCTCGGGGATGCGCACCGCCTTCAGCGCCTCGACGGCGTGCCGCCGCGCCTCGCGGCGCGACAGGTCGGTATGGGTTTCGATCGCCTCGATCAACTGCGTGCCGATCGACAGCACCGGGTTGAGCGAGGTCATCGGCTCCTGGAAGATCATGGCGATGCGGTTGCCCCTGATCGCCTGCATGGCCCGCTCGTCCAATCCGGCAAGGTCCTGGCCGGCAAAGCCGATCGTTCCTGAGGCGATGCGGGTGGCGGGCTTCGGCAGGAGCCGCATGATCGCGAGCGAGGTCATCGACTTGCCGGAGCCGGATTCGCCGGCGATGCAGAGCGTCTTGCCCCGCGCCAAGGTGAAGGAGAGATCCGAAACGACCTCCCGCTCGCCTTCCTCCCCGCGCACGACGACCGTCAGGCCGGAAACGGCGAGGACCGGACCGGCCGCGGCCTGATCGGCCGCGACCGCCTTTGCGGAAGCGCTTCTGGCGATGTCTGCGCTCACTCGAACACGCAGCGCGGAAAGTAGAACGACACCACCCAGTTCGGCATGTCGACGATCTCGCTGATCCGAAGATCGCCGCACACCGACACCAGCATGTAGGCATCCACCGGGTTGAGGTTGTAGCGGCCGGCGAGCAGGTCGACCATCTGGGCGACGGCGCTCTTCGCGCCCTCCATCAGGTCTGGCCCGACGCCGGTCGTCACCTCGTAGCCCTTGGCGTCGAGATGCCGCGTCACCGGCCCCGGCGTGGTGAAGCGCGGCGTCTTCAGATTGGCGCCCTTCACCAGATCGAGCGTCAGCACCACGTCCATCGGGCTTTCGATGGCCGTGCCGCAGACCTCGCCGTCGCCCTGCGCGGCGTGCGTATCGCCGACCGAGAACAGCGCCCCCGCCACCTCCACCGGCAGGTAGAGCACCGTGCCGGCAGCAAGGTCGCGGATGTCGAGATTGCCGCCGACGCGCCGCGGCGGCACCACCGAGTGCAGACCCTTCTCGGCCGGCGCGTTGCCGATGGTGCCGGCGAACGGTTTCAGCGGCACCCGGCCGCTCTTGCCGAACAGCGCCGGCTCCAGCGAAGCCGGATCGTACTTCCAGATCGTCAGCGCCGGCTCCTTGAAATCGTCGGCCAGGAGACCGAAGCCGGGGATGCTCGCCGTCCAGCCGAAGCCGGACGGCTTGAACTGCTCGATCGTCACCTTCAGCGCGTCGCCGGGCTCCGCACCGTCGACGTAGATCGGCCCGGTGACCGGATTGACCTTGGCGAAGTCGAGCTTGGCGACATCGGCCACCGTGCTTTCCGATGTCAACTGCCCGCCGGACGAATCCAGGCATTCGAAGTGGATGGTCGAGCCGGGCGCCACCTTCTCGGCCGGGACGAACGAATTGTCCCAGCCGAAATGATGATGGCGCCCGTGGATGGTGTAGTCGCAGCTATTGCACATCTTTCACATACACATTGTCGTAGTTGATCGGAATGTGGACCGGGTCGACATAGAGATTGTCGGCACCACCCATGCGCGCGGACTTCATGGTGAAGCGCTGCTCGTTGAAGATCGGCGCCCAGGGCGCATCCTCCATGATCTTCATGTAGATGTCGCCCCACATCTTGTTGCGCTCCTCCGCCTTGGCGGGATCGACGATGGAGTCGGCTTCGGCGGCCTTTTTGTCGAGGTCCTCGTTGCAGTACCACGACCAGTTCCAGCCGCCCGGCACCGCGCCGCCGCAGCCCAGGATCGGGCCGTAGAAGTTGGACGGGTCGGGGAAGTCGGCGATCCACGCCATGCCGCCCGACCAGATCATCGGCGCGCCTTCCTTCTCGCCGCCGGCGGCGATGACGTTGGCCTGGGCAAGCGCCTGGATGTTGGCCTTGATGCCGATGGCGGCCAGATCCTGCTGGATGCCCTGCGCGATGCGCGGGTTGGGATCGGTGTTCATGACGTAGAGGTCGGTGGAGAAGCCGTCCGGCTGGCCGGCCTCGGCCAGCAGCTCCTTGGCCTTGGCGGGATCGAAGGGATAGCCCTTGTAGTCCTTGACGTAGCCCGGCATCGACGGCGGCAGCGGCTGGTTGGCCGGCACGGCGCGGTTGTTGATGAGCTGGACGATGCGCTCCTTGTTGATGGCCATGTTGACCGCCTGGCGCACCTTCACGTTGTCGAAGGGCGGGATGTTGACGTTCATGGTGACGTAGCCGGTGTGGAGCTGGCCGCCCTCGACCACGCGCGCCTTCTGCTCGGGATCGTTCATCACCTCCTGGAACTTGGCCGGCGGAATGCCGTCGCCGGGCACGTCGATCTCGCCCTTCTGCAGGCGCAGCAGCGCGACGATCGGCTCCTGGCCGATCTCGAAGGTGATCTTGTCGAGATAGGGCAGGCCCTTGTGCCAGTGATCGGGGTTCTTCTCGAAGACGACGCGCTGGCCGAGCGTCCATTCGGCCAGCTTGTAGGCGCCGGTGCCGACCGGATGCTTGCCGAAGTCGGCGCCGTACTTCTCCACCTCTTCCTTCGGCACGACATGGCTGAAGTTGATCGCCATGACGTGCAGGAACGTGGCGTCGGGCCGCGTCAGCTCGAACTTGATGGTGAGCGGATCGACGACGGTGATGCCGGAAAGCCCGTCGGACTTGCCGGCGGCGGCTTCGTCGTAGCCCTTGATCGAGGCGAAGAAGCCCTGGCCGGGGCTCTGCGTCACCGGATTGACGACGCGGTCGATGGAATACTTGACGTCCTCGGCGGTCATCTCGCGGCCGTTGTGGAACTTCACGCCGGGCCGCAGCTTGAACGTGAAGGTCTGGCCGTCGGGCGAGATCTCGTAGCTCTCGGCGAGGTCGGGCACCAGTTCCGTGGTGCCGGGCTTGTAGTCCATCAGCCCGTCGAACAGGCTCTTGATCATCGACCAGTTCTGCCAGTCGTAGCCGATGGCCGGATCGAGGGTGGCGACATCGTCCTTGTAGGTGATGACGATCTCGCCGCCGGGCTTGGCGTTGGGATCGACATCCTGCGCCTGCACGGCGGTAGCGCCGAGCATCAGCGCCGCGGCGGCGACCGTTGAGACGAGATATTTCTTCATGATGTTCCCTTCCTTTCGTTACCTGAGCTTGATGCGTGGATCGATGAACGGCGCGACGAGGTCGGCAAAGAGATTGCCGAGCACGATGGCGAGCGCGGACACCAGCGTCACTCCCATGATGATGGGAATGTCGACGCGCTGGATCGCCTGCCAGACGAGCTGGCCGATGCCCGGCCAGCCGAAGACGCTCTCGACCACGACGATACCGCCCATCAGGATGCCGATGTCGATGCCGACCATGGCGACGATGGGCAGGATGGCGTTGGGCAACGCGTGGCGCACCAGAACCTTGAGCCGCCCCAGCCCCTTGGCGCGGGCGGTGCGGATGTAGTCCTGATGCAGCACGTCGACCATCGAGGAACGCATCATCCGTGCATACCAGCCGGCGCCCATGATGCCCACGGTCAGGGAAGGCAGGACGAGGTGCCGGAACGTGCCGTAGCCGCCGATGGGAAACCAGCCGAGCCGCACCGCGAAGATGTAGAGCAGCAGAAGGCCGACGACGAATTGCGGCGCCGAGACGCCGACGAAGGAGGCGACCATCAGCGAGTTGTCGGTGCGCGATCCGCGCCTGACGGCCGCCGCCAGTCCCATGGTCAGCCCGATCAGGAGCTCGCACACGATCGCTCCCACCATCAGGAGCAGGGTCGCCGGCAGGCGCGCGAGGATGAGCTGCGAGACCTCTGAGCGCTGGATGTAGGAGCGGCCGAGATCGCCTTGCAGCAGGTTCCAGAGATAGCGCCCGTACTGGACGAGGAAGGGCTGGTCGAGGCCGAGCTGGCGGCGGATGCTTTCCACCGTCGCAGGCGTGGCGCTGCGGCCGGCGATCTGACGGACCGGATCGGCGGGCAAAAGGTAGAGCAGCGCGAAGGTGATGATCGAGATGCCGAGCAGGATCAGCACCGACTGGACGATGCGGCGGCCGAGATAGGCGATCATGCCCGGCCCCCCATCATTCCCGTCCTCGCTGCGTCGGATCGAGGATATCGCGGAGCGCATCGCCGACGAGGTTGAAGGCGAGCGCCAGCGCGAGGATCGCGATGCCGGGGAAGAAGACCAGCCAGGGCGCGGCCTGGAAATAGGTCTGGTTCTCGAAGATGATGTTGCCCCACGACGGCGTCGGCGGCTGTACGCCGATGCCGAGATAGGAGAGCGTCGCTTCCAGGAGCACCGTGGTCGAGATGCCGAGCGTCCCCCACACGATGATGGTGGGAACGAGATGCGGCAGGATATGCCGGAACAGGATGCGCGCCCCGCTTGCGCCGATGGTCCGCTCGGCGGCGATGAACTCCCGCTCCACCAGCGAGCTGGTCTGGGTGAACATGACGCGCGCGGTCTGCACCCAGTTGACCAGCGCGATGACCAGCGCGACGATCCACAAGCTCGGCTCGAACACGGCGGCGAGGCAGATGGCGAGCAGCAGCGCCGGAAACGCCATCATCAGGTCCGTGAAGCGCATCAGCGCGCCGCCGATCCAGCCGCGGAAATAACCGGCGGTGACGCCCACCAGCGTGCCGATCACCAGCGCCGTGCCGTTGGCGACGATGCCGATGAACAGCGACGTGCGCGCGCCATAGAGGATGCGGGTGAGCAGGTCGCGGCCGAGCAGGTCGGTGCCCAGCCAGAAGGTGCCGTTGGGCGGCAGCGGCTCGCCGGACAGCGTCAGCCCGTCGAACATCTGTTCGTCCGGCCCGAAGGCGGTCAGCCATGGCGCGAACGCCGCGCCCAGCACGGCCACCGCGATGACGGCGAGACCGAGAACCGCCAGCCGGCGCTTCATGAGCCGCCTGAGCACGCCGGGACGGAATCTGCCCGGCGATCGCCCTCCAGCGGAGAAATCGGGAGGCGACAGGTCGGGCGCGGCGGGAGCCGTCATGGACACCCTCCCGCGCCGCCATTGTCGCGCCGCAACGCACCGCAAACGCCGAAATCGCAGATCGGCGTGGCGCGGCTGGACACGGAAACGAGCCGATTGTCGCCCAGCCGCGAAGAAAGCACGCCGATCTCGATACGTCGTTTCAAGCAAGGCCCCAAAATAACGATGCCCCGCAGCCGGCACCGTTGAGGCGAAGCGTGCGAGGCAACGTACCGTCCGGCGGATGCCGGCCGGTATTCCACCGTCCCAGCCTATCGATGAAGCGCCCCCAGTCAAGCCCGAATTGGCGCGAAATGGCCGGCCGACATGGCCGGCCCGGGACGAACCGCTCTCCACCGACAGGCCGCCTCAGAACCGCGCCTTGATCCCGGCAAAGAAGCCGCGGCCGTCGCCCGGCAGGAAAGCCGCCTGGCCGGGCCGCGCCTGATCCACGATCAGCGTGGGGGAGGCGATTTCTCGCCGAAGACATTGGTGATCTCGCCGAACAGCGTCACCTTGCCGGTCAGCCGATATTTCGTGCGCAGGTCCATCACCGCATAGGGTCCGACACGCAAAGCCGCAGGGAAAGCTCCTCTACCCGATGGCGGCGCTATGGGGCGGCGGCCAGCAGGTCGGCTTCCTGGGCACCGACTTGCTGGGCCTTGCCGGAGCGCTGTGCGACATCGCCTGGCTTTTGCTGCTGGCCGGCTACGTGCTGCCCGATCTCGACCTGCTGCCGCAACCGCCCGCCCTATGCGGGCGCGGCGCCTATCGGCCTGCGCCGAGCGACCCCGCGACGCTTTCCGCGCGCCACTGCTGAACATCGCTCCGGCGCGGCTGGAAACGGACGACGTGCCCGGCCTCAGGCGACTTTGGCCTGCTGGCGCGGCAGCGCTTCCACGATCTCGACCCAGCGCGGCGCATCGAGCCCCCTCTGCCTGATGCCGAAGAACTGCACGATCAGCGAGCCGTCGGCATCGTAGGCTTCCACCGAGGTCACGCCGCCGGCATCGGTCGGCTTGCGCACCGCCCACAGGCTGGCGATGTGATCGAGCCGCAGGTGCATGTGGAAGGTGTCGTCCATTATGTTGAGCCACGGGCCCATCGGCTTCACGTTGCGAACCGGTCCGGAATGGATCTGCACGCAGCCGCGGCTGCCGGCAAAGACCATGATCGGCAGCGCTTCAGTCACGGCCGCATCGATCAGGCCCGGCACGGCGCCGGGATCGAGCGGCCAGGTGAAGGCGTTCTCGGCCATGGCCACGGCATCGATGCGCGACAGCTTCAGCCGCCGCAGCATCGGATAGAATTCGTGCGTGTCGGTGAGCCTGCTCCAGGATTCGGTGAGTTCCTCGCGGCTCACGGCTTCGTTCTTCGGCGCCGGCTGAACCGGCGTTACCTCGGGAAGCCATGCCGTCTGGTCGGAAGAGGCAAGCCGCTCCACAAGCGCGCGATAGCTGGAAAGGTTGGACGCCGGGCGCAGATGCACCTTGTGGACCGCATCGCCGGCCCCGTCGAAGAATTGCAGCGAACGGCGCGTCTGGCCGTCCTCGCCGGATTTCTCGACCGCGAAGGCGTGTTTCCACCGCAAGGGAAAGATCCGCAGATCGATCTCGTCGCCGATGACGACGCCGGCTTCCTTGCCGAGCTGAACGCCGCCATACGTGCCGATCTTTTCATGAACAACGCTCTCGTTGCGGGTGAGCGCCATGACCTCGCCGACTTCGGCCAGCCCGTTCAGCACCGCGGGGACGTCGCAGACCAGGCGGACGGCACCCTCGCCCACATCCGCGGCGACCAGCTCGGCTTCGGAAACGCCGATCTGCCTGGCAAGGTCGCGCTCTCTTGTGCCGGGGTTCTCGCGGCGCGCGCGCCGGACTGCTTCCACATCCATCATGATCTCCTGGTTCGCTCCCATCCGGACAAAGTCGTCGGGTTCGTGCTAAGCGCCGCCTCGCAGGCACGTTCCGCTTCAGGATAAAAAACTGGACCTCATTCATCAAGTATTATGCGATGAAAATCAGGACGGGATAGCGATTACGATGCTTGCCGTTCTTCCCGGAGACTCAGCGGTATCCTTCCAGCGCGTCGTCCACCCGTGCGCGCGCCGCGGCAAGGGGGTCGGTCTCGCCCAGCATCCGGAACGTGCCGTTGAGCGCGAAGAAGCAGTGGCCATGCACCGTGGCGAGCAGCGACCGCGTCAGCTTCAGAGCCTCGGACTTGCGCGGCGCGGCCAGGACCGCGGCCACCTCGCGTTCCACCGCAGCCACGATCGCGGCGACCCTTTCCCGATAGTGATCGGGCGGCTCGACATCGTTGGGCAGCCGGAAGTCGTACAGCGCCGCCCACGCATGACGGTTGGCGATGGCGAATTCGAAATAGGCGTCGATGGCGCGCGCCAGCCTGTCCCCGCCGGGCTCGACCAGATTGAGCCGCGCCTCCAGATAGCCGAGCCACAGTTCGAGGGTGCGGCCGTTGATCGCCAGGATCAGCCCGTCATGACTGCCGAAGACATTGTAGACCGTTCCGATCGAATACCCGATCCGCTTGGCGACCTCGCGCGCCGAGAAGCGGGCAAAACCCACCTCCTGCATCTGGCGGTGCCCCTCGGAAATGATGATTTCCCTGAGTTCCGCCCTGCTGTGATCGGATCGGCGTCCCATCGTCGACCTTTCAATTGAACACTGTTTACTTTTTTATGATCAGTGTTCAATATAGCGGAGGCGACGTTGCGATCAACCGCGCAGAGCGTGTAGGGGATGGCATTGTCCGGCCAGGAATATGGGAGCTGAATGCCCTTGGAACGCCGCTTCGGCATCGCAGGCACAGGGACCTATCTGCCCCGCCAGACAGTGGCGGCCGCCGAATACGAGCAGCTCACCGGCTTGCCCTCCGGGCATGTGACCAAGAAGTTCGGGGTCGTGCGGCGCCACCGCGCCGCGCCTGACGAGACCTCGAGCTGGATGGCGGAGCAGGCCGCGCGCACCGCCCTCGCAGACGCGGGCTGGGAGCCGCAATCGCTCGATGTGATCATTTCCGCCTGCGGCGTCATGGAACAGCCGATCCCCGGCACGGCCGCATTGGTGCAGCGGCGGCTGGGGCTCGGCGGCAGCGGGATATCCGCCTTCGACGTCAACGCGACGTGCCTCTCTTTCCTGCTGGCCTTCGACAGGGCCCTCGCCGGCTTTGCGCTCGGCGAGTGGCGCCGCGCGCTGATCGTCAGCGCTGATATCGCCAGCGCCGCGCTTGATTTTTCCGACGCGGAAGCCTCCGTCCTGTTCGGCGACGGCGCGGCGGCGATCGCGCTGGAGGCCGGGGGACCGCATGTGCGCATGGCGCAGGTCTTTCGCACCTACGGAGACGGCGCCGATCTGTGCCGGCTGGAGGCCGGCGGAACACGCCTGCGCCCGGCAGACGGGATCGACCGCTTTCTCGCGCACGCAAAGTTCCGCATGGACGGGCCGGCGCTGTTCCGGGTAACCGCACATCGTTTCCCGGGTTTCATGAACGAACTCCTGGGCGCCGCCGGCATTTCCGCGACTGAACTGCATTGCATCCTTCCGCATCAGGCAAGCCGCGCCGCGCTGGAACATCTCAAGCGCTCGCTCCCCGACGGCACCGGCAAGACGGTCGACCTCTTCGCGGAGGTCGGCAACCTGATCGCCACCAGCATCCCCTTCACGCTCGCCACCGCATGGCGCGAAGGGCGGCTGCGGCCGGGCGAGCTCGGCCTGATCGTCGGAAGCTCGGCGGGCGTGTCGCTGGGCGGCGCAGTGATCCGATGGTAGCGGGCCGCGCGCTGGTCACGGGCGCGACCGGAGGGCTGGGTCGAATCCTCACCATGACGTTGCTCGACCATGGCCGCGACGTGATCGCGACGGGACGCGACCCGACGCGCGGCGCGGCGCTGAGCAAGGCGGGGGCACGCTTCGCCGCGGTTGATCTCGTGCACGAGATACCCAGGCAGTTGCTGGACGGCGTAAGCACCGTGTTCCATCTCGCCGCACTGTCCTCGCCCTGGGGGCGGCCGGCGGATTTCGTGGCGGCCAACCAGACGATGACGCGGCAACTGCTCGACGCGGCCCGCACCGCCGGTGTTCGGCGTTTTCTGTTCGCCTCGACCCCGTCGATCTACACGCGGGCCGCGCACCAGATGGAATTGACCGAGGTTTCGCCTTTGCCGGCCAGACTGGTCAACGCTTACGCGCGGACCAAGCTGGCGGCGGAACAGGCGATGCTGTCTGCCGCGGCATCCGGCTTCGCCACTGTGGCGCTCCGTCCCCGGGCGGTGATCGGGCCGCACGACACGGTGCTGCTGCCCCGGCTTCTGCGCGCCGCACGGTCCGGAACGATGCCGCTTCCGGGATTCGGCCGCGCCCTGATCGAGCCGACCGATGCGCGGGACGTCTGCGCGGCCTTTCTCGCCGCGGAGACACGCTGCGATGCAGTCAGCGGGCGGGCTTTCAACATTTCCGGCGGGCAGCCGGTGCCGCTCGCAACGCTCGCGGAACATGTGTTTCACCGCCTCGGCCGGCGCGTGCGCATGATCCCGCTGCCGGCGAGGCTGGTGCTGGCGCTCGCCTACATGGCCGAGATCGGCGCGCTGAGGCCCGGCGCACCCGAGCCAAAACTGACCGTCTATGCCGCCAAGGCACTCGGCTGGTCGCAGACCTTCGATCTCGGCGCCGCCCGCGCGGCTCTCGGCTGGACGCCGACAAGGAGTCCGTTCGCCGCGATCGACTGGGCGCTGGGATACGCCGATGCGTGAAGTGCGCACGATCCCCCTGCTGACCGGGGCTTGCCGCCATCCCCAGGTGATGACCATCCGCGGCGGCACGTTCCGCCCGGTCGATTTTCCTGCCGTCGCGATGCTGCTGCTGCATCCCGAGGAAGGGCCGATCCTGTTCGACACCGGCTATGACCCGGCCTTCCTCGAGGCGACCGCGCGTCTTCCAGAGGCGCTCTATCGCTGGACGACGCCGGTCGAACTGCCGCCGGGCGCGGACGCGGCGAGCCAATGCCGCGCGCTGGGACACGACCCGGCCGACATTCGCCACGTCATTCTCTCGCACTTTCATGGCGACCATGTCGCCGGCCTGCACGCCTTCCCCCGCGCCGAAATCCATTGCGCGCGTGCCGGACTGGACGACCTGAGCCGGCGGGGCCGCCTTGGCGCGACAAGGCGCGGCCTGCTGCCGGGATTGCTGCCGGCCGATCTCGACCGGCGCACACGTTTCTTCGAGGATGCGCCACGCGTCCCGCTGCCGGACGATTTCCAGCCCTTCGATACCGGCGCGGACATGCTCGGCGACGGCTCACTGCTCGCGATCGAACTGCCCGGCCATTGTCCCGGCCACTGGGGGCTGGCCTTGCATGACGCGCGCTGGGGAATGCACATGCTGGTCGCGGACGCAGCATGGTCGCTGGAGGCGATCCGGCAGGATCGTCCGCCGCCCGCCATCGCAACGGCCTTGCTCGGCAACACGGCGCAGGCGCGATCGACGCTCCATGCGCTGCATCGTCTCTTCCTCCGCAACCCGGATCTGCGCCTGACCCCCTGCCATTGCCCGGAGCGCGCGGCCGAAATCGGCAGCGACGGGCCATGAACGCGGCGCGCCTTGACGGACCGGCGATCTGGTATTCGGCCTGCAACGAGGATGGAGCGAGCGAGACCGCCGCCTTGCGGCCTGCCGGCAAGCGTATCCTGTGCATCACCGCCAGCGGTTCGCGCGCGTTCGACCTTCTTCTGGCCGACGCCGCGGAAGTGGTGGCGATCGACCGGAATCCGGCGCAGACCGCGCTGGCCGAGCTGTTCGCCACGGCCTATGTGCATTGCGATTACATGACTTTCTGCGGCCTCGCGGGTTTGCGCGACGATCCCGGACGGTGCGGACATCTCGATGCGCTCCTGCCTTTTCTCTCGGCGCCGGCCCGCGTCTTCTGGCAGCGCAATCGCGGCCTCGTTGCCGACGGATTGCTGTATTGCGGACGCTGGGAAGGATTTTTGCGCCGCTTCAGGCGCTGGGCGGGCGCGCGGCGGCAAAGGCTCGCGGACCGGATTCTGGCTTGCGCCGGCCCGGAGGAGCAATGGGCGCTCTGGCAGGAGCAATGGGACGACTGGCAGTGGCGTATGTTCCTGCGAGCGCTCGCACTCCGGCCGCTGTGGCGCTGGGTCCTGCGCGAGCCCGGCATCGCTTTCGTGCCTGGAGATTTCGACATGGCCGGCTATGCGCGCGAACGCTTCGACCATGCCGCGCGCCGGCTGCATCTGGCCCGGCTGCCCTTCGCCTGGCTGCTGATGAGCGGTGCCTATCGCACGGATGTGCTGCCGCCATATCTGACTGAGACGGGGCACGCGTTGATCCGCGAACGCGCGGGACGGCTGAAGCTGCGCACGGCCAGCCTCGAGCAGACCATCGCGGCCGCCGACCCGGGCACGTTCGACGGCGCGTCGCTCTCGGACTATTCCTCCTACTGCGACCTTCCCGTGCAACGGCAGGTCTGGCGCGATCTGGCGCGCGGCATGGGGCCCGGCGCGGTGGCATGCGAGCGCAAGTTCTTCAACAAGACCGGCATGCATATTCCGGAAGAGTGCGGCTTCAGCCGCGACAAGGAATTGGAGGAGCGTTTGAACGTCAGCGACGGAGCCTGGTTCTACAGTTTCGTGGTCGCCGCCCGGGAGGACGTCCATTATGGCTGATTGGCCCGCCGGCCTTGCCCGCGGCTGGCACCCGGTGGCATACCCGCACGAGCTGGACGACAAACCCCTGGCTGCACGTCTCATGGACCGCCCGCTCGTGCTGTTCCGTGGCGGCGAAGGCATCGCAATCCTTGAGGACCGCTGTCCGCACCGCAACGCTCCGCTTTCGGCGGGGCGGATCGCCGGCGGCCTGATCGAATGTCCCTACCACGGGTGGAAATTCGACAGGCTGGGTCGGTGCCGGTACGTCGCGGGAAGCCGCGAGGTCGCCAAGCACGAAGTCCGGTCCCTTGCCGTGCGCGAGCATGCGGGCCTGCTATGGACGACGCTCGCCGACCAGCCCGACGCCATGCCGCAACTGCCGCCGGAAACGGCGGATCCCGGCTTCGACAGCTTCTGGTGGCCGTTGCCGCCGTCCCGCGCCGCGATCGGCGACGCGATCGAGAATCTGGTCGATCCGATCCATGCCTATTTCCTTCACCCGGGGCTCGTGCGCCGCTCGCGCGAAACGCACGCGGTCGAGATCGACTTCACCGTCGAGCCTGCGGGCGCCTCTGCCTGCTATACGGAGCCGAAGGAGGGCATGACCTCGCTGCAACGCCTCACCGAAGGGAGCCGGACCGTCTCCTGGGGGCGCTACCGGGCGCCGGCTCAGGTGCAGATCACCTTCGAGGACCGGCAGGGCGTCCATGCCTCGATCTCCGTCGTGTTCAGCCCGGTGAGCGGCGAAGAGACACGGCCGTTCGCCTGCTTTTCGACCCGGCGCGGCCGTATCCCGGCTTGGGCGAAACGGATGTTCATCATTGCGTTCCATCGCCGTGTCCTCGCGCAGGATCTCGACATGCTGAAGCTGCAGGCGGACCAGTGCGAACGCTTCGGCGGGCGGAGCTACCACCAGGGGCCGCTCGACATGTTCGGGCCGGTAATCTGGGCCGGATTGAACGGCCGCCCGCTCGAACCGGCGCGCCGCTACCTGCGCTTGACCGATCAGGGCTGATCCGCTGGCCGCCACTGCCGGCTGACACGGCGCAGCTTGTGCGTGAAGTCGGTGGCGATGCCCCGCCTGACCGAGACGTCCGCCTTGAGCCGCCGCCGCGCCAGAACTGCATAAAGCGCCGCGCGCACCTTCTGTTGCGCCTCTTCCGTCAGCGCGGCTTCCAGACTCACGACGATCTCGGACACGCCGGTCTGCACGACGCGGAAATCCCGGATCGCCGGATCGGCATCGACGATGGCGTTGCGCAGGATGTCGGGCGTCACGAGCTGCGCCGTCCCCGCGTCGTCGGCCAGCAGGAAGGCATCGTCGCAGCGCCCTTCGATCCGCTTCACCGCCTGGAACGCCGAGCCGCACGGACAGGGCGTCGGATCGAGTTCGATGAGGTCGTTCATCCGGTAGCGGATCATCGCCTGCGCGCGCCGCGTGAAGTCGGTCACGATGGGCGACAGAAGCGTGCCGAACGGATCCGGCCGTGAATATTCGAAATGCACCGCATCCTCCGCGAGATGCAGCGTGCCATGCGGGCAGCCGACGCCGAACAGCCCCTCGGTCGCCATGTAGATTTCCCGCACGCGGCGCCCGGTCGCCTGCTCGATCAGGCCGCGGTCCAGCGGATCGAGCACCTCGGCGCCGGAGAAGATATGGCTGGCGCGCAATTTCCCGCGTTCGGCCAGCCACCGCAGCACTTTCGGCGGTGCCACGATCGTGTCGGGGGCGAAATCGGTCAACGCGCCCAGCCATGTCTCCGGCCCTGCCGCCAGATCGAAGAACCGCAGCTCGATCCGGCTCCCCAGCGTGGCGGAACGGTAAAGCCCAGACAAGGCCGGAAGCGCCAGCGCCACCCGATGGCGGCGCCACAGGGCGTCGGGCAAGGCCTTGGCGAGGATCGTTCCCAGCCAGACGAACCGTTCCGTCTCGGTGATCACGTAATAGCCGCGATTGCCGCTGGTGCCGGTGCTCATGCCGATCAGGTGGCCGGCCAGCCTCTCCCTGCCTTCCGCCAGCGCCGACCGAACCGCATCCGCGTCGAGCCCCGCGCGGTTCATGGCGACGAAGTCGGCGAGCAACACCGTCTTGTCTGTGATGGGCCAATCCTCGAAGGGCCGGTCCGCGAACGCCCGATAGAATGGCAGCTCGCGGGCCGCGCGACGGGTCAGGCGCTGCAACTGCCTGCTCTGGTAATGCTGGATCGCCGCGCTGTCGCGCAGATGGGCCTGCCGCCAGCGTGCCGCCAGATAGGCCCGGGCAACCGTGGCCATGGCCTCCAGACGCATCCCGTCTCCTCGCCGCCGTTTCGTTCTTTATTAGACATCGTTCAATTTTTGTCTACAACGGACCCGCGCAAGGCCGACCGCCTTGCCGCCATGAGCGAGCCGCCCTTGGAATTCTTCGCCAGCCTGAATTTCTCATCGTCGAACGAAGACGGCGAAACCGAGCTTGCCGCGCTGGCCGGCGCCCGGCGCATCGTCTGCCTCACCGGCACCGGCACGCGCGTTCTCGACCTTCTGCTCTCCGATGCCGATGAAGTCATCGCGCTGGACGCCAATCCCGTGCAGAACGCCTTGCTGGCCCTGAAGGTCGCCGCGATCGAATACCTGGATCGCGACGGCTACCTGGCGTTCCTCGGCATCGCTCCGGGCGGCGAACGGCTGAAGCAATATGCCGGCATCCGCGACCGACTGCCTGCCGCCGCACGCGACTACTGGGACCGGAACAGGCGCATGATCGCGTCCGGCGTCTGGCTCGCCGGCAAGTGGGAAAGGCTGCTGGGCTGGAACGGCCGCTTCCTGGCGATGGTCCGCGGACAGGCGGTCGCCGCGCTCATGAACGCGCCCTCGATCGACGAGCAGGCCCGGATATGGAGGCGCAGCTTCGCCCCCGGCCGGCTGCGCGGCGCGATCGAGGCGATCGGACGCGACCTGGTCTGGCGGATGGTCATGCGGGAGCCGGCCGGCGCCTTTCTTCCGGGTGCGCGGGAAGCCGGACGGCGCATCGAGGCCGATTTCGAAAGAGCGTCGCGCTCTTTCCTGTTCCGGCAAAGCGACGTCGCGACATTGGCCCTGCGCGGACGGCATTGCCCCGACGGCGCCTTGCCGGTCCATCTGCGCGCCGGGAATTATGACCGGATACGCGCCGGCCTGCCGCGGCTTCGTCCGCTGGTGGGTGGACTTGCCGACCTTGCCCGGCTCGACACCGGCGCCTGCGACGGATTTTCCTTGTCCGACTTCGGTTCGTATTGCGGTCCGGCCGACTATGCGGCCTGCTGGCAGGGCGTCATGGCTGCCGCAGCGCCGGGAGCGCGCTATTGCGAGCGCATTTTCATGAACGAGATGGATGTGCCCTCCGCCCGGATCAGGATCGACCGCCACCTGTCTGAAGGCCTGACCGACGTCGACAAGTCCATCATCTACCGGATTCGTGCCGGCACGATCGACGGTGTCGGCCGATGACGGCCGAGACGCACAACCGGATCGCCAAAGCCTATGTCTCCGCCTTCGCCGACGAAGGATCACGGGCTTACATCGGCAATCTTGAAACGGCGGTCGGCTTGCACGAATGGGGTGAATACATTCTGCCCCTCACCGTCAACCACGGCGAGCGAGGACGGACCTTCGTCTGCTCTCCGCGGATCGGCTATATCGAATACCCGATCGAGGAACTGTCCCACTTTCCGAACCGGGCGCTGGCTCCTGCCCTGCGCGCCCTGATCGGCAGCGTGGGCGCGGTTCTTTCACTGTGCGACATCGAGCGGATCGTCCACGTCAACAACTGGATGATGTCGACCAATCTGCCCCTCGATCTCGATCCCTCCCTGACGGGACGGCAGACGGAGTTTCTTGTCGGTCAATACCCGGATCACGTGCTGGCGATGCGATCGCTGACCAGGCGCTACAATGCCCGTCTGATGGCATCGCTCGAAGCCGCCGGCTGGGTCATGCTGCCCAGCCGGCAGGTTTTCCTGATCGACGACGTCGCGCGGGAAAGCCTGCCGCGCCGGGATACAAAACGCGACGACAAGCTCTGGCGGCGTGGTGCGTTCGCCTACGAGGAGCTGGCCGAAATCGGCGCGGCGGACGCCGCGCGCATCGTCGAGCTCTACGCCATGCTCTATCTGGAAAAATACTCGCGGCTCAATCCTGCCTATACCGCGCGCTTCGTCACGATGACCCACAGGATCGGGATGATCCGCTACCTCGTGCTGCGCGATGACGAAGGAACCATCCAGGGCTTCGGCGGAATGCACCACGCCGGCCGGCATGCGACCATGCCGCTCCTCGGCTACAATACGAGGATGGATCGGGAGCATGGGTTATACAGGCTCGCGTTCCACGCCGGCAGCCTCTACGCCGCGCGCCACGGTCTGTTCTTCAACATGTCCTCGGGGGCAACGGCATTCAAGCGCAACAGAGGCGCGACGGCGGAGATGGAATTTACGGCATTCCACCTTCGTCACCTCAAGCCAGCACGGCGCTATCCCTTCGAAATCCTTCGCATGGTCGCGAACCATGTCGGGACGCCCCTCCTCCGCAGATATCGGTTGTAGCCACGGTCAGACCCGGACAGATGCCGCATCCTTGTGTCGTTCGCTCCGCTGCCCCGCGAGCGCCGACGTGAAGCCGCGAGGGAGATCGAGAAGCGGTTTCTGGCCGATACCGATCAGCGGCGACCCGGACTTCCGCAAGCCTCCTCGAAGAGACCGGCCTTCCCGTCGACGGGCCGGCCGTGAGAGGAAGCCTGTGAAAGGCTCGCCCTGCTACCCGCCTGCCGGAGCCTCGACGGTCTCGGTGTTCACGACTTTGCCCCCTTCGAGGAAAAGGATCTGCTTGCACACTCCCCGCAGCAGCCACAGATTGTGTGACGCGATGGCGAATATGCTGGCCTTTCCCACATAGCTGCGCAAACGCTCCTCGGCCTTGGATACGAAGTTTTCATCCACCACGGACAGCCACTCGTCCATGAGAAGGATTTCCGGGTGCGGCGCGGTCGAGATGGCGAAGAACAGCCGCATCATCATGCCCGTGGAGAAGTGTCGGAGCGACAGATGGAAGAACTTGCGGTCGAGCTCGGTGAAGCGCCAGATGTCCTCCACCAGCTGCGCCGTCGGCTCCACGCCCTCGAAACGGAGCAGCAATACGATATTGTCATGGGCCGACAGTTCGATATTGGCACCGAGCCCGAGGCCGAGCAGGCTCGTGCACCGGCCCTCGCGGGTTACTTTGCCCTCCGTCGGCGGATAGATGCCGGCCATGAGCCGCAGCAGCGACGACTTGCCGGAGCCGTTGGGCCCGTAAAGGCCGATCCGGGCTCCGGGCTCGAGCCGGATCGATACATGATCGATCGCCCGGATCACCGAGGGGAGGGATCTCCGGCCACGAAGCCGATCCACCAGCGTGCGCTTGAAGCTCAATTGCTCCGGCGATGCGACCGGATAATCGAGGATGACGTCCTCCAGGTCGATGAGGGACATGATCAGATCCAGATCGCGATTCTTGCGGCCTGCCTGCGCGCCAGAACAGCCGCGAAAAGGCACAGAAGAGCAATCGCCATCGACAGGGCCAGCGTGCGGAACGAAAAAACTCCATCGATCAGAGGTTCGCGCCAGGCATCGAACAGATAGACCAGGGGATTGGCGTAAATGATCGCAAGCCGCTGGTCGGCCACGAAACTCGGCTTCCACAGGATGGGCGTGACGAGGAACGCCACTTGCAGCAGGGATTCGATCAGGCGCTTGAAGTCGCGGTAACGGACCGCCACGAGCCCGAGCACGTAGGAAACGGCAGCAGTCGCGACAAGGAAGCTCACCAGGCCGGGCAGCGCCAGGACGAGGTTGCCGAGCGAGGAGCCGCTGAGCACGGCGATGAGCACAGCCGGGACAGGCAGCGCATGGGCCGATATCAGGACGTTGCGCCCGAAGGCGGCGAACAGAAAGATGTCGGGCGAGAAGCCGCGATCCTTGACCATCGGCGCGTTGGCGGAAAGCGCCTCCATCGATTCCAGCAGAGTGTTCGACAGGAAGTTCCAAAAAAGAAGGCTGACCGCGAAAAAGGGCAGATAGTCGGCCAGCGTGACGTTGAACACCCGGTGAAAAAGCAATCCCGCCGTGGCAACGTAAAGGGCCTGCTGCAACGTCACCCAGAAACTGCCCAGAACGGAGCGGGCGTAGCGGCTCGCTATTTCCGATCGCGCAACGCGAAAGGACAGCAGCACTGCCGTGAGGAAGCCAGGGTTCATGCGTGACCGTGTCCGACTGCCCGTGCGTTCCAGCCGGGAGGCGCCTTGTTTGGCGGTTTCGCCTTGTCAAGTCAATCACATGTCCGAGTCATCGGAGTGATCGCTTGAAAGAGTAGAAACAAGGTCGAGCCCTTCTCCCTTCTGTCCTGTCCGGGTGGCTACGCGCGGATCGGGAACCTCATATCGAGGCATTCCGGCATGTGCTGCGAAGTACGGTCAGCGTTCCGAGCCCGGCGCGGATATCGTGGACTTCGGCGCCATAACCGAGAGACTGAAAGCTTGTGACAACTGTCGCCTCATCCGCTCCGGGGCCTTCCCCCGCCCGGCCGGCGAGGCTGCGGCTGAGGACGACCGGAGGACAGCCGTTCTCGTCGAGGAACGCAGCGATGCCGACGATCCCATCCTCGCGGGCGAAATCGAGATCGACATGCAGAACGTCGCACGGGACGGCGAGATCGAAACTCGGTCCGTTCTGGGCCAGCCATACCGTGCCGGCCGATGCTCCGGCATCGCGGCCGATATCACCAAGCCATTGCGGCCGTTCGGTCATGACCTCGACGCGCCAATAGAGCCCGGCGAGATCAATGTTGGCGTTGAGACACCGTATCCGGACGGCATCGTCTTCGATGGCTGCGACCATGCAGTCATGCGCAGCCTTTTCCTTGGCTGCGAGCGCCAGCAGGCCGATCCCGGCACCGTAGTCGACGATCCTGCGCGCCCCGGCAAGGACAGGGGCGAGCCGCTCCGTCAGCTCCGCCACCAGGTTGCGTCCACCCGTCAGCGCGCCCAGCAGTGCCCGCTCGCGTGAAGGAATGATGATTTTGCGGAAGTCGGGATCGCGGCAGATTATCCGGTCCTGGCCGGCATAGACGGCGAGTGGAGGCGGCGACGAAGGCGGTGCCTCGGCCTCGTCCGGAACCTTGGCGAGAAACGCCTTGATATGCTCAGCCGACACCAGCGGCTCGAAGATCTCGCGGCAGTAGACCACGAAGACGGCATTGGCGTAGCTTGGCAGCAACCGGCGCAGCACCGACCACAGGAATCGGGCGGGCAGGCGCGCCAGCATACCCTTGTGAAAAACAGCGCAGTCGAGCCCGCTCACGTCCGTATCGGCAGCGAGTTCATAGGGGATCGAATGTTCCAGGTAAGGGCCGAACTCTCGTGGCGCCAGGGTGCGTGAAGGCGCAACGGAATGCCGCGCCAGGAACTCGATCACGCCCAGCCAGTATGCGTCGAGCGCGGGCGCGTCGCCTCCCTCGTGCCGGCTCATGGCTGGCTGGTCTCGCCGCGCTGAAGGAAAAGCATCCAGTCCGCGATCGAGTTGGGATCGCGCAGAGCCTCGTGTGCGACCGCTCCGATGCTGCCGTCGGCGGCGATGAAGCGAAGCGGGAAACCATCCGCCTCGATCGTCGCCGCAAGTGGGCCGGCTTCGGAGTGACGAGCGGCGTTGTATTCCAGCACCACGACGACGCCCGGGTTTTCCGCCAGCGTCCTCTGCAACCCTTTCCAGACGAGATGCTCCGCTCCTTCGACGTCGATCTTGATCACGTCGATCGCGCCGACATCCGCCAGGATATCGTCAGGCGCCGCCGCCCGGACGCGCGACAGACGCGCCGGATCGACCCGCTCCCTCCACTCGTCGAGAAGGATGCAGCCATTCAGGTTGCGATCTGGAATAATGTAGAAATCGAGTTCGCCCGCACGGTCGGCCGCCGCGACATTGTGAACCGTC
>JAFKJW010000051.1 GCA_017305925.1 Hyphomicrobiales bacterium
AGTGGCCAGCCTCGACAAACCGCACCACACGTTCACGCAAATCGAGCGAATAGGGCTTGGGCATGGCAAATCACCTCCATAAGGAACTGAATCACAAACCCAAGACTAGCGGAATCCCTCGCGATGCAACCTGAGCGTCCGACGCTCTAAGGATCGGGTAACACCCGACGTCATCAAGGTCCCTGCCGTCTTTGTCCGCCATCGCTTGGAGAGTTGATTGGCCGCTGGCTTTCGCCACGCCCGCAAACAATCCGAAGCCTTTTGAGGATACCACCAGCATGGCCTTCTTGCATCAACAACCGCAATTGTGCCTCGGTTTCGATATCGCCAAGGACACCATCACCGTCTGTGACGGCGCCACCACCAGCACCATTGCCAATCAGCGGCGCGCCATCCGCGCCTTGCTCAAGAGCCACAAACACATAGACCTTGTCGTATGCGAGCCGACCGGGGGCCATGAAGGCCTGCTGCTCGAGGAGTGCCTGCGCGCCGGCATCGCCTGCCATCGTGCCGACACGCTCAAGGTCAAGAGCTTCATCCGCTCCTATGGTACGCATGGCAAGAGCGACGCCATTGATGCCGGGATGTTGAGAGACTACGGCTGTGAGCGTTGGGCAAAACTGTCGCTTTGGCGGGCCCCAGATGCCGATGCGACAAGCCTACGCGCCCTGGTGCGCCGCCGCCAGGAACTGATCGCCACCAAGGTCGCAGAGAAGAATCGCGCCAAGGTACCTGGTAGCCACGGGCTCGCTGCCTCCTTCGAGGCCGTGATCAAGGTCGTAGAGCGTCAGATCCAAGCTATCGATGCAACCATGCGCGAGCTCATCGCTAACAGCCCCACCCTCAGGCATCGGGCTGCCGTCTGCACGGCCATGGACAGTCTCGGCCCGATCGTGGCGGCCAAGCTGCTCGCCACCTTGCCCGAACTCGGCACCATGACACGCCGCAAGGCTGCAGCCCTTGCAGGGCTCGCGCCTCATCCAAACGACAGCGGCCAAAAACACGGCTACCGCAAAATCCGGGGCGGACGACCAGAGATCAGGAGCATGCTATACATGCCCGCCTTGCACGCCGCTGTCGGAACGGGGCCCTTCGCAACCTTCTACAAACGCCTCACCACCAACGGCAAAAAGCCAATGGTCGCCATCGCCGCCGTCATGAGAAAGATCATCGTCACCCTAAACGCCAGGCTCAGGGATGCCGCCTTTCCTCAGAGTTGATGACGAGCGTCAGGCTGCGAGACACTACCCGTTCTCCGCCAGCCACACGGCATAGCTGCGGATACCGTCCTCCAGCGTGACCTTCGGCTTGAAGCCGAGGTCCCGCTCGGCCGCCGAAAGGTCGAAACGGGCCTGCAGATCGTCGATCGGATCGGCGCCGGCGCCCATCTCGATCCGCGCCGACGGCAGTACCTTGCGGACGATGTCGGCAACCTCGCCGAGGGTCAGATAGGTGCCGCCGTTGATCGTGTAGCTGCGGCGGGGCAGTTTTTCCGCATCGAGCGCGAGCAGGATGGCGTCCGCCACGTCCTGCACATGGACGTACTGCCGGTGGAAATCCCGGCCGAACGGGAAGCGCGTCTCGCGTCCCGCCTGAGCGTCCTCGATCATGGTGCGGATCGCGCAGTCGGTGGTGCGGCCCGGCCCGTAGACCCAGCCCGGCCGCAAGCTCACGGCATCGACGCCGTGCTGCAAGCGGTAGCCTTCCAGCAGGTGCTCGCCCGCCGCCTTGCTGGCGCCATAGACGCTGCTCGGTCTCAGCACCACGTCCTCCGGCACGAGGTCGAGGCCCTCGGGCGTGTCTCCGAACGCGCTGACGGAGGAGCAGTAGACGACGCGCCGCATCTTTCTGATGCGTGCCAGCTCCAGGATGTTGGCGGTGCCGACGATGTTGGACTGCACGATGAGATAGGGATTGTCGCGCGCCACCATCGGCCCGGAGATGGCGCCGCAATGGACGACGGCCGACGCCGCGCCGGCCAGTTCGTGCAGGCGGTGCACCTCGGAGAGGTCGCAGGAAACGATGTCGTCGGAGCCCAGCCTGTCGATCGCGATCACCGTGTCGCCGCGCTCGCGCAGCATGCGATGCAGGTAGCGGCCGATCAGGCCAGCGGCTCCGGTCAGCAGGACGGTCTCGGCCATGTGTTTCTCTCCGGAAGGAACGGCGGGCGGCGCCGTGGTTGCCCATCGCGGCCGCCCGCCTGCGCGGTATCAGACGCCGATCGGCATGTGCTCGGGCGAGCGCGTCACGGCGCGCGGCGCGGTCAGTTCCTTCCACACGGAAAGCGCCTTGTTGACCGCCGGGAAGGGCTTGCGCTTCACCAGCTTGCCGCGGCCGGGCTGCGGCTGCGAGTTCTGGCCGTGCGACCAGACCACCTCGCCGCGCGACAGCGTGTAGCGCGGCAGGCCGTTCACCTTGAAGCCCTCGAACACGTTGTAGTCGATGATCGACTTCTGGTTGGCGGCGGAAATCGTCTTGGACAGCTTCGGGTCGAAGACGACGAGGTCGGCGTCCGAGCCCGGCAGGATCGCGCCCTTCTGCGGGTAGATGTTGAGGATCTGCGCGATGTTGGTCGAGGTGACCGCGACGAACTCGTTGGCCGTGATACGGCCCGTCTCCACGCCCTTCGTCCAGAGCATGGAAAGCCGGTCCTCCAGGCCGCCGGTGCCGTTCGGGATCTTGACGAAATTGTCCTTGCCGAAGCGCTTCTGCTCCGTGGTGAAGGCGCAATGGTCGGTCGCCACCACCTGGAGCGAGCCGGCGGCGAGCCCTGCCCACAGCGAATCCTGGTTGATCCTGTCGCGGAAGGGCGGGCTCATCACGCGGCGCGCCGCATAGTCCCAGTCCTTGTTCTGGTATTCGCCCTCGTCCAGCGTCAGGTGCTGGATCAGCGGCTCGCCATAGACGCGCATGCCCTTCTGGCGGGCGCGGCGGATCGCCTCGTGCGCCTGCTCGCAGGAGGTGTGGACGATGTAGACCGGCACGCCGGCCGCGTCCGCGATCATGATGGCGCGGTTGGTCGCCTCGCCTTCCACCTCCGGCGGGCGGGAATAGGCATGCGCCTCCGGTCCCGTCACGCCTTCATTGAGGTATTTCTGCTGGAGGGCGGCGACGATGTCGCCGTTCTCGGCATGCACCAGCGGCAGCGCGCCGAGCGCGGCGCAGCGCTGGAAGGAGGCGAACATCTCGTCGTCGTTCACCATCAGCGCGCCCTTGTAGGCCATGAAATGCTTGAAGGTGTTGACGCCGCGCGCCACCACCTTCTCCATCTCCTCGAAGTGCTTCTGCGACCAGCCGTTGACGCACATGTGCAGCGAGTAGTCGGACGAGGCCTGGCGCGCCGCCTTCTTCTCCCAGTCGTCAAGCGCGGCGATCATGCCGTCCGGCCCGGGAATGACGAAGTCGACGACGAGCGTCGTGCCGCCGGACACGGCGGCGAAGGTGCCGCTCTCCCAGGTTTCGGCGGCGGTCGTGCCCATGAACGGCATTTCGAGGTGGGTGTGCGGGTCGATGCCGCCCGGCATGATGTAGGCGCCGGCGGCGTCGAGCGTCTTGTCGCCCTTGAGGTTCTCGCCGATCGCCTTGATCTTCTCGCCCTCGATCAGGATGTCCGCCTCATAGGTGCGGTCGGCGGCGACGATGGTTCCGCCCTTGATGACTGTGGACATGCGCGTGCTCCTCTGTCTTGACGTCCCGTGGTGCTGGCCGGCGAATCACTACGCCGGCGGTATCGCGCCCTTGCGCTCGACGATCAGGCGATAGGCCTCCGGCTCGCGGTGCTTGGCGAAGTTGAAGATGGTTTCGCGGTAGCGCTTGCCGAGGTCGAGGTCGCAGCGCGCGGTGATGATCTCGTCCTCGAGCGACCAGGCCTGCGCCACGATCTCGCCCGAGGGCGCGATGATCACGCTCTGGCCGCACATGTTCGACCCTTCCTCCACGCCGCATTTCGCCGTGCCGATCACCCAGGTGGAATTCTGGTAGGCGCCGGCCTGCATGGAAAGGTGATTGTGGAACTGCGTCAAGCTGTCGATATCCTTGTGGCCGGTATGGTCGTACGGCGTATTGTATCCAAGCATGACCATCTCGACGCCCTGAAGGCCCATGACGCGATAGGTTTCGGGCCAGCGGCGGTCGTTGCAGATGCACATGCCCATGACGCCGCCAAAAGCGCGCCAGACGCCGAAGCCGAGGTTGCCCGGCTCGAAATAGCGCTTCTCCAGATGCTGGTGGGTGCGGCCGGGCTGCGCCTCGGCGTGGCCCGGCAGGTGCACCTTGCGGTACTTGCCGACGATATTTCCCGAGCGGTCGACCAGGATCGAGGTGTTGAAGCGGCGCTTGCGGCCGCCCTCGTTCGCCAGCTCGGCATAGCCGAGATAGAAGCCGACGCCGAGCTTCTTCGATTCATCGAAAAGCGCCTGCGTCTCCGGGCCGGGCATCTCGGCCTCGTACCAGGAATCGAGCTCGGCCTCGTCCTCGATCAGCCAGCGCGGGAAGAAGGTGGTGAGCGCCATCTCGGTGAAGACGACAAGCTCCGCGCCCCTCGCCTTCGCCTCCCGCATCAGGGCGATCAGGCGCTTCACGGTGTCCTTGCGCGTCTCCGATTTCGAGATCGGCCCCATCTGGGCGGCGGCGGTGTTGACGATGCGGGACATATTCGGTCTCCCCTGTTCCTGCGTGTGTCGATATCCGCGAAAAAGCGGCAGATTTCCGTGTGGCCGGTGCTCCTCCCCGGATGGCCGGCAGGTCGGAGGGGAACGCGAAGGAACCCCGCCATCGCCTCAGTCGATTCCCATCTCCTTGAACACCTCCTTGGCGATCCGGAACGAATCCATCGCCGCGGGGACGCCGCAATAGGTGCCGATCTGGAGGAAGATCTCCTTCAGCTCGTCCTTGCCCAGCCCGTTGTTCAGCGCGCCGCGTATGTGCACCTTCAGCTCGTGCGGCCGGTTCAGCGCGGCAATCATGCCGAGGTTGAGGACCGAGCGCGAGCGGCGGTCGAGACCCGGCCGGTTCCATGTTCCGTCCCAGCACCATTCGGTGGTGAACTGCTGCATGGCCCAGCCGAACTCGTCCGCCTTTTCGAGCGAACCGTCCACATAGTCGGCGCCGAGCACCTCGCGGCGCGTCTTCAGTCCGCGCTCGAACCGCTCGGAACGGGGCTTTCCTGTCGACATCACAATCTCCTTCAACGCAACGGGCGGATCGGGCCGCACACGGCCGCCTCGACCGCCAAGGCCGCCGACAGCAGGCGCTCGTCCTCGCCCCAGGGCGCGGAGATGAGCAGGCTCGTCGGCAGGTTCTCCGCGTCGTGGCCGTTGGGCATCGCGACGCCGCACATGTCGAGCATGTTGGTGACGCTGGTGTTGCGCAGCGTCCGCAAATTGACCTCATGGAACACGGCGTCGTCGGCTTCGAGCGGCGCGATCGCCGGGGCGGTCAGCGGCGCCGTCGGGGTGGCGAGGAGCGCGCCGTCGAGCATTTGCGGCACCTGCGGGATGAGGCGTGCGCGCATTTGCTGGAGGACGAGGAGATCGCGCGCCGACATGCGCTTGCCGCCCAGCATGCGGGCCAGCACGCGCCGGTCGATGCGCTTGGCGTCCTCGCCATCGGCGATCTCGTGATACGCGGCATAGGCCTCGGCCGCGATAAGGGCGCCGTGCGCGGCCATCATCGCAACGACCTCGTCGAGGGCCGGCAGAGGGCCGCGCCGCACCGTCGCCCCCTTGGACTCCAAGGTGCGGAGCGATCGCTCGAAATTCTCCTGCACGGCGTCATCGAGACCGTCGAGCATGACGTTGGTCGGCACGAACAGCCTCAGCGAGGACAGGTCGCCGCGGCGCACGGGCGACATCACCGCGCCGCGCATGATCATGTCGGCCAGGATGCAATCCTCCACGGAGCGGGCCAGCGGACCGACCGTGTCCAGGCTGCGGGCCAGCGGCACGACCCCTTCCTTGTCGATCCGGCCGATGCTGGTCTTGAAGCCGACGACGCCGTTGTAGGCGGCGGGAATGCGCACCGACCCGCCCGTATCCGACCCGATCGCGATCGGGACCAGACCGGCCGCGACGGCCGCGCCGGAGCCGGAGGACGAGCCGCCCGGCGCGCGCAGCGTCTTGCGGTCGACAGGGTTCACGGCCGTGCCGAAATGCGGGTTGAGGCCGAGCCCCGAATAGGCCAGTTCGGTCATGTTGAGCTTGCCCATCGCGACCGCGCCGGCAGCGGCGGCGTTCGCGACACATCGCAGGTCGGCGGATTTTTCCGGCGCGTCCTTCCACAGGATCGAGCCCGCCGTGGTGCGGCTTCCGGCCACGTCGTAATTGTCCTTCCAGGCGATCGGCACGCCGTCGAGCGGGGAAAGCGGCCGGCCGTCGCGATAGCGCGCCTCAGCGGCCTTCGCCTCGGAAAGCGCCCTTTCGGTCGTCACCGCCAGGAAAACATTGTCGGCCGCGGCCTTCCCGATCCTCTCCAGAAGGCATTCCGTGACGGCGACCGGGCCGGCCTCGCCGCTCCGATAGGCCAGTGCGATGCCGGCCGCCGTGCGGTCGGCGATGGTTTCGATGTCACTCATCCGGGTCATGCTCCTGCCGTGTCCGATCCCGGCGCGCTTGCCATTGACACGCTACGGGAAGCCGATTGATAGTGTCGCGGAAAGAATGCGCCCCGGTCCGCACGTTCCGCGCCGGGCGTATGCCTTCCGGTGGAACAAAGGACACCATCCGCGCCGCGGCCTTGCCGCAGCACGTCGCCGGCGACCCTTGCGATTTCAGCGGCGACCGTCCTGCGCCACTCCTTCTGTCGTTCTCCTCGCTCCTCTCCGGCCTCTCCCTTCAGTGCCCGCCTTCGAGGTAGGAGGCGCCGGTCTCGCCCGAATCGACTTTTCGAAGAAGATGGACTGTTTCGGCCTGCCAGCTCGCGACGACATGGTCGCCCACGTCGGCCGGGTCCTTGAAATACGCGGAATCCGATACGTTGGCGACGAAGAGGTCGCTGCCGATGTCGATCGTCACCTTGACGTAGCTGCCCTGGTATTCCGTCGCCACGACGCGGCCCGCCAATGCATTGACGGCACCGGCAGGAAGGGTTTCCTTGCGCGCCAGGTCGATGCGGTCGCGGCGCACCGAGATCGAAAGCGGCGAGCCTTCCGGCGCGGAGCCGGACGCAGCCTCTATCACGGTTCCGGCCGCCGTCTTCAGCCGCAGGCGGCCCGCCGCGCCTTTCTCGACGGTGCCTGTCAGCACGTTCTGGCCGCCCATGAAGCGGGCCACATAGGGCGTCTCAGGCTTGTCGAAGATCATGTTGGCGGTGTCGGCCTGATCGATGCGGCCGGTGTCCATCACCACCACCATGTCGGCCAGGGCGATCGCCTCCGGCTGCGTGTGCGTGACGTGGACGAAGGTGATGCCCAGCTCGTTCTGGAGGCTCTTCAGCTCGCCGCGCATCCTCAGCCGCAGGAACTCGTCGAGCGCCGACAACGGCTCGTCGAGCAGCAGGACCTTCGGGTTGGTGATCAGCGAGCGCGCCAGGGCGACGCGCTGCTGCTGGCCGCCGGAAAGCTGCGCGGGCATGCGATCCTTGAAATGGTCGAGCTGCACGCGGCGCAGCATGTCCTCGGCGCGGCTGCGCCGCTCCTCCTTCCCGACGCCGCGCATCTTCAGGTAGAAGGCCACGTTGTCGAGAATCGAGAGATGCGGGAAGAGCGCGTAGCTCTGGAACATCATCGCCGTGCCGCGCTCGACCGGCGGCTTGCCCACCACCATCTGGTCGCCGATCCAGACCTCTCCGGAGGTCGGCGTCTCGTGCCCGGCGATCATGCGCAGGATCGTCGTCTTGCCGCAGCCGGACGGCCCCAGCAGGCAGCAATAGGATCCGTGCGGGATCGTCAGGTTGATGTCCCGCACGGCATAGGAATTGCCGAACTGCTTGGTGATCCCCACCAGCCGGATCTCGCCGGATTCCTGTGCCGGCGCGCCGGCCGCCGCAGCTTTCATTGTCGCCGTGTTGTTCATTTCCCTCGCGACCGCTTTCTCTGGATGATGACGATCGAGCCGAGCGCGATCGCGATGACGATGAAGGACACGACCGTGGTCACGGTGCCGAGCGCATAGAGCGCCGGCGAGGTGACGTTGGTGGTCATGGTCCAGATTTCGAGCGGCAGCGTGTTCTTCGTGCCGACGGTGAGCCAGCTCCGCGGGAACTCGTCATAGGAGAGCGTGAAGCCGAACAGCGCGACCGCGATCATGCCGGGGAAGACGATCGGCACCACCACGTTCTTGACGGTCTGCCATTTGCTGGCGCCGAGGTCGTAAGCGGCCTCCTCGTAGGAGGGGCTCAGCCGTCCGAGGATGGCGAACATGATGAGCAGGCCGAACGGCAGCGACCAGGACAGGTGCGCGCCGAGCGCGGACGTGTACCATGCGGCGCGCAGGCCGAGATACTTGAACGTCACCAGCGTGCCGATCGACAGCACCAGCCCGGGAATGATGAGGCTGGCGATGGCCGTATAGAAGATGATGGTGGCGCCGCGGAAGCGGCGGCGGAAGGCGAAGCCTGCCGTGACCGAGATCAGCACCGTCAGGATCATCACCAGAACCGCCAGCGGCAGCGAGCGGCCAAGCGCGCCCATCACGTCGCCGGTACGGCGCGGGTTGAACAGTTCGTCGAACCACATCAGCGAGGGGTCGCGCAGCGGGAAGACCAGCGATCCCGAAGGCCCCTGGAACGACAGCACGAGCACCGCGATCATCGGCCCGTAGAGGAAGATGACGAACAGCGTGAACAGGGCAGCCAGCGCGTAGAACGTCCAGGGCCGCGGCCCGTAGGAATGGGATGCCGACATGGTCTACCTCACCAGTTCCTTGCGCACGTCGACCAGGCGGAAGATCGCGGTCGCGATCAGCAGCACGACGATCAGCAGGACGACCGCGCTGGCCGCGGCACGCGGATAGTTCATGAACTGCAGGTCGTTGAACATGCCGGACGTCGCCGAGCCCGAGAGCCCGCCGCTCATCACCGTGACCACGAAGAAGTCGCCCATCACCAACGTGACGACGAACAGGGCGCCGAGCGCGATGCCGGTCTTGGAGAGCGGCAGCACGACGTTCCAGATGACGCCCCAGCGGGTCGCGCCGGCATCGATCGCCGCCTCCAGCAGCGACTTGTCGATGCGCGCCATCGAATTGAAGATCGGCACGATCATGAACAGCGTGAAGAGGTGGACATAGGCCACCACGACGGAGAAATCCGAATAGAGCAGCCACTGGTAGGGCTGATCGATGATGCCGGCCTTGAGCAGCCCGCTGTTGATCAGCCCCTCCTTTCCGAGCACCGGCCGCCACGAGATCATGCGGATGATGTTGGAGGTCCAGAACGGCACGGTGCAGACGAGGAACAGGCCGATCGCCACGATCAGGTTGCGGACGTGGAAGACCAGGAAATAGGAAATCCAGAAGCCGAGGACGAAGGTGATGGCGAGCACGATCAGGGCGAACTTGATCGTCGACAGATAGAGGGTCCAGGTCGTCGGATTGTTGATCAGGTCGACGTAGTTCTTCAGCGTGAACTGCGGCACGATGCCGACCAGCATCTGGTAGCGGAAGAAGCTGACGAGGACGACCAGCGCCACCGGCACGACGAAAAAGAAGAAGAGCACCACGGAAAGCGGCGCCACTTGCAGGAAGGTGGTGAGGTTCTTGTTCTGCGCCATTCGTTGTCGTCGGCCGCTCGCGGGATGGGAAGGGCGGCGGCGCGTGCCGCCGCCCGGCATTGTCGGGAAACGCGCCTAGGCGGCGTTGAACTCGTTCCACTTGGCGTAGAGGAACTCGGCCTCGTCCATGAGGTTGTTCCACACCGCCACCTTGGAGAAGCGCTCCTCGAAGGAGCCGCCGTCGCGCACGTCGCCGGCCGAGTTGGTCTTCTCGCCGGTCGGCGAGGTGATGTCGGCCGTCGCCGCCTTGCCTTCGTAGAAGAAGCCGCGCTCGTTCTCGGTGAGGTTCTCCATCGCCGTCTTGGGGTTGGCGCTGTAGTAGCCCTGCTTGGCGATGAAGCCGCCCACCCAGCCCGAATTGTACCAGTTCATGTACTCGTAGGCGGCGTCGCGCTTGAGGCCGTCGACATGGCCGAGCAGGCTGAGGCCGTTGCCCCATCCGCGGTAGCCTTCCTTGAGCGGCTGGTAGGTGCACTTGATGCCCTGGGTCTGCACGGCGGTGACGGCAGGCGACCACATGGACTGGATGACCACCTCGCCCGATGCCATCAGGTTCACGCTCTCGTCGAAGGTGTTCCACAGGGCGCGGAAATGGCCGCCCTTCTTGAGCTCGATGAGCTTGCCGATCGTCGCGGCGAGTTCCTCCTGCGTCGGGTTGCCCTTGTCGCCGTATTTGAGAAGCCCGGCGGACTCGAACGCCATCATCGCGTCCATGATGCCGTTGGTCGGGATGTTCTGGATCGCGGCCTTGCCCTTGAAGTCCGGCGAGATGAGGTCTGCCCAGGTGCTGATCTCGCGCCCGACGAGGTCGGGGCGGATGCCCAGCGTGTCGGCGTTGAAGACGCCCGGCACGAAGTTCACCCACTCGGTCTTGGACGCGGAGGGGCCGCCGTCCTCGAGCGAGTTGCGGTAGATGAACTCGATCGGCGCATCGCCCTGCCGCGACACTTCCTTTCCGGCGAAGGTGCCCTCGGTATAGAGCGTCGTCAGGTCGCCCCAGTTCTTGATCTTGGAAATCTCGATGCCCTGCAGGACGCCCTGCGGGATGAGCACCTTGTTCTGCCAGACCTCGACATCGGCGACATCGATCGAACCGGGATCGTTGGCGACGCGGTTGAGCAGGCCCGGATGGTCCACCACCGACATCTCGACCTTGAAGCCGAGGTCCTGGCTCGCCTGCTTGCCGATGTCGGCGAGCGTCGAATAGGACATGCCGGTATGGTTGAGGGTGATGTCCTTGAGGTTCTGCGCCCAGACCATCGGGAAGCCCGTCACCGCCGTCACGCCGGCAAGTGCGGCGCCGCCCTTCAGAACATTACGCCGGGAAACCCTGCCGGTCGTAAGGATTCCACCTGTCTTTCTCATTGCAATTCTCCCATTGCTCGCTTCGTGCACCAGACCGTCCGCGGCTG
Organism: Hyphomicrobiales bacterium; assembly: GCA_017305925.1. GTDB lineage: Bacteria > Pseudomonadota > Alphaproteobacteria > Rhizobiales > Rhizobiaceae > Arvimicrobium. The sequence continues at coordinate 11,119 of JAFKJW010000051.1, forward strand.
CCGCAACGCCCTTCGCCGTGTTCCCACGGTCTTTTCGGCGGGCCGTTCGTCGCCGCTTCCGTTCACCATTCCTAACCCAAACAAACCGACCCGGCTAGGCCGCCGGGCCACCGCGTCCCCTTGCCGCGCGCAGACTGTCCGTCGCTGCCGCGTTCAGCGCCCAGCCATAGCCGTCGTCGACCTCGTCCAGCACCACGCCGTAGTCGTCCCGAGCGTGTTCGACGCTGATGAAGCCGTCAAGCACATCGTCGAGCACTTTCGCGGGATCGCGCTCCAGCGGATCGCCATAGCCACCGCCGACCGGCGACAGATAGGTGATCGTGTCGCCGATCTCGGTGCGCAGGCCCGAGAACTTTGCCGGCTGATATTCGAGCTTGCCGGTCCGGTCGTTGCGCAGCTCGACCTTCCCGCCATGGCCGGGCTTGCCGCCGAACACGCCCCAGGGCGCGTCCTCGTGACGGTCGGCCTCGTGTGTCATGTAGCCGGGCGTCAGGTAGCGCTGCGACTTCACGACGCCGGCGCCGCCGCGGAACTTGCCGGCGCCAGGCGGCACGTCGTCGCGCACCTCGTAGCGGTCGCAGATCAGCGGCAGGTGCATGCCGAGATCCTCCAGCGGGTTGTTGCGCGTGTTGCGCATCAGCTCCTCGATCGTGTCCGGGCCGTCCGAACCGGGCCGACCGCCCATCGCCGCCTCGTTGACCTCCAGGAAGACCCAGTAGTCGCCGCTCGGCCGCACGCCGGAATAGGCGGCGAAGGAGAGCACCGCCGCATTGCCGGCGGTCGCCTTGTCGGGGATCACCGGGGCGAGCGCCTTGATGATCAGGTCGACCACGCGCTGGATCTGGCTGAAGCGGGCTTCCGCGGCCACCGGCGCGATCGGGTTGAAGATGCAGCCGGCGGGCGCCGTCACCTTGACCGGACGGAACGAGCCCTCGTTCTGCGGGATGTATTCCTCATGCGTGTAGGTGTCGAGCAGCAGCGCCCGGAAGGCGAAGAAGCAGGCCACCTTGGTGGACCCCTCGAAGGGCACGTTGAAGGCGGTGGGCACCTGCGGCGAGGAGCCGGTGAGATCCACCTCCACGTCGTCGCCGCGCACCTTGACCGTCACCTTGATCGGCAGGGTCACGCCGCGCGTGCGCCCGTCGTCGTCGAGGAAACCCTCAGCAACGTAATCGCCGTCGGGGATCTTCGCGATCTCGCGGCGCAGCATGGTCTCGGTATAGTCCATGAGCTGGCGGGTCGCCTGCAGCACCGTGTCCTTGCCGTAGGTCTGCATGAGCTGCTGGAAGCGCAGCACGCCGAGCTCGGCGGACGCGATCTGCGCCTCGAGGTCGCCCATCACGAGGCCGGGGACGCGCGTGTTGTCGCGGATGAACTTCCACAGCCACTCGTTGCGCCTGCCTTCCTCGTAGAGCTTCAGCCCGTTGAGGAGCATGCCTTCGGCATACATGTCCGGGATGTCGATCACCAGACCGGGGGTCGCCGCGCCGATGTCGACATGGTGGGCGGTGTTGGCCGAGAAGCCGACCAGTTCGCCCTCGAAGAACACCGGCATGACGATGCCGATATCGGGCGAGTGGCTGGCCCCGAAATAGGGATGGTTGTGGATGACGCAGTCGCCCGGCTTCCAGGCGTCGAGCGGCACGGTCTTCTCGATGCCGCGCAGATAGCCCGGCAGCGAGCCGATATGCATCGGCGTGGAGTCGGATTCGCAGAGCGTATTGTAGTCGCGGTCGAACAGGCCGGCCCCCAGATCCTGGCTCTCGCGGATGATCGACGAATAGCTCATGCGGTAGAGCACGTTGCCCATCTGCTCGGCGATGGAGTGCAGCGCGCCGCCGATGACCTGCAGCGTGATCGGATCGACTTCCCTGGTCGCGGACATCAGCGTGCTCCTTCCTTCGAGATCAGGATGTCGCCATGGGCGGCGACGCTCGCCGCCCAGCCGGGCGGGACGAGCGTGGTGGAGTTGTGCTGGACGATCAGCGCCGGCCCCTTCACCACGTCGTCGGCAAGCAGCTTGCCGCGCTGGTAGCGCGGCGTGTCGAGCGCCTTTCCGTCATCGAACACCGTTCTTCGCGTATAGAGCACCGCGTCCTGCGGGTTGGTCCGTCCTCCTTTTTCGAGCCTGGGCAATGTCAGCGTGTCGACGGCGACCGTGGCGATCAGGCGCACCGTGACCATCTCGCAGGACTGGTCGCGGAACGCATGGCCGTAGACCTGCTTGTGAACCTCGTAGAAGCGGTCGATCACCGCATCCGCGTTCTTCCGGTCGAGCGGACCGTCGGGAACGTCGGCACGCAACTCGAAGCCCTGCCCGACATAGCGGCATTCGGCGATCTGCCGGAAGCGCCGCTGCGCGGCGGGAATGCCGTCGGCGTCGAGCTGCCGGTTGGCCCTCGCCCTGAGGTCGTCGATCACCGCGTTGACGCGGACGAAGGCCGCATCGTCCGCCTTGTCGAGCACGACGAGCGTCGACTGCGTGTATTCGTACTGGAGGTCGGTGACGAGCAGGCCCGTCGCCGCCGTGATGCCCGGCTGGACCGGCGAGATGACATCCTTGGCGTGGATGGCCTCCGCCAGAGACACCGAATGCAGCGGGCCGGCGCCGCCGAAGCCCATCAGCGTGAAGTTGCGCGGATCGACGCCCTTGGCGACCGAATTGGCGTTGATCGCCAGCGCCATGTTGTTGTTGATGATCTTGAGGATGCCGAGCGCGGCCTGCTCGACCGTCAGGCCGAGCGGCGCGGCGATGTGCTTCTCGATCGCCTTGGCGGAGAGCGAGGCGTCGATCGTCAGGTCGCCGCCGAGGAAATGCTCCGGATCGAGGCGGCCGAGCACGACCTGCGCGTCGGTCACGGCCGGCTCGTCGCCGCCCTTGGCGTAGCAGGCCGGACCGGGCACCGCGCCCGCCGAGCGCGGCCCGACGCGGAAGGCGCCGCCCGGATCGAGATAGGCGATCGAGCCGCCGCCCGCCCCGATGGCATCGATGTCGATCATCGGCACCAGCACCGGCAGGCCGGCGACCTCGGTGTCGCGCGGGTTCTTGATGCGCAGCTCACCGCGCTCGATGACCGAAATGTCGGCGGACGTGCCGCCGATATCGATGGTGATGATGTTGTCCTTGCCACAATGCTCGCCCGTCCAGCGCCCGCCGATCACGCCGCCGGCCGGTCCGGAAAGAAGCAGGCCAATCGGCAATTCGGAGGCGTTCTCGACGGTCGAGATGCCGCCGTTGGACTGCATGATGCGCACCATGGCGCGGATACCGCTGGAGCGCAGGCGGCCTTCGAGGTTGCGCATGTAGGCGGATGTCTTCGGGCCGATATAGGCATTCATCGCCGCGCTGGAGAAGCGCTCGTATTCGCGGATCGTGTTCACCGCCTCCGAGGAGGCGCACAGGAAGGCGTCCGGCAGGAACGACTTCACGATCTCCGCGGCACGCAACTCGTGCTCGTTGTTGAGGAAGGAGAAGAGGAAACAGATGATGACGGCATCCATGCCGCGCTTGGCGAACAGCTCGGCCGCCTGCTTCACCTCGTCCTCGGCGAGCGGCACTTCGACGCGTCCGTCCGGCGGCATGATGCGCTCCGTCACGGCCAGCCTGTCGCGGCGCCTGACCAGCGGCCTCGACTGCCACGGAACGTCGAACTGCAGGGAGAAATTGTGCGGCCGCTTGTGGCGTGCCATGTGCAGGATGTCGCGGAAGCCGCGGGTCGTGATCATGCCGACCTTCGCGCCGTCGCGCTCGATGACCATGTTGGTCGCGACCGTCGTGCCGTGGAACACGGCGTCGATGGCGCCCGGCTCCACGCCGGCAATGCCGCATACCTTGAGGACACCGGCCAGCACGCCTTCCGACTGATCGTGCGGCGTGCTCGGCACCTTGGTGACGACCACCTGCCGCTCGCCGTTCGCGGCGCGTTCGAGAATGATGTCGGTGAAGGTGCCGCCGACGTCGACGCCCACACGAATCATAGCGCCACCTCCAGGCAGGCGCTCATGGCGCGCTTCTTCGATGCGTGGCGTACATTATTAATCCGGCCCGAAGCGGCCGCCAAAGCGGCTCTTTTCACAATGGTTATAATTCGTAGACACCATGACAGGCGCTGTGAAATAATGAATCTGTCTTGGATTGATATGTTTGTAACATCAGTATGCGATACGATCTGAAGCATCTCTCCACCTTCGTCGCCGTTGCTGAGGAATTGAATTTTCACAGGGCCGCGGAGCGCCTCACCATGGCGCAGCCGGCGGTCAGCCGCATCGTCCTGGAACTGGAGGATCGGCTGGGCGTAAAGCTGCTGGAACGGACGACCCGCCGTGTGCGCCTGACGGAGTCCGGGCGCTATCTCCTGGAGGAGGCGCAGGCGATCCTGGCCCGCGTGGAGGCCGCCGACAACACCGTGCGGCTTCTGGCGTCCGGCACCAAGGCGATCCTGCGCATCGGCTACACCACGATCAGCGGCCATTCGGTGGTGCCGGACATCGTGCGCGAGTTCAGGCGCTCCAATCCAGACGTGCGGCTCGAAATGACCTACATGACGTCGCCGGTGCAGCGCGACCGCATCCTCGAGGACAAGATCGACCTCGGCTTCCTCGACGGGCATTTCCAAAGCTCGGAGATCGAGTCGCGCCCCGTCGCGCGCAACCGGCTGATGGCGCTCTTGCCGCCGGAGCATCCGCTGGCCGCCAAATCGGCCATCACCGTCGGCGAGATGGCGCGCGAGAAGCTGGTGCTGGGGACGAGCTTCGAATGGCCGACCTTCCGCCGCATCGTCATCGACACGTTCCAGCGCCATGGACACGTCCTGACGGTCGCGCAGGAGGCGTCGAGCCTCACCGGCATCCTGGGCCTGGTGACGGCCGGCGTCGGCATCACGGTCTTCTGCGGCGTGCCGCGCTATTGCGGGCGCGAGGCGATCGTGGCCCGGCCGATCGTCACGGACACGATCGTCGAGAGCCATCTGGCATGGCGGCGCAAGGGCCTCAGCGAGGCCATGCGCCGCTTCGTCGAGACGAGCCTGCGGGTCGGGGAGCACTACATGGCGGCCTGAGCCCGCGCTGCGCGGCCGGACCGGCGGCGCGTGGCGCGGGTCCGGGCCATCCGGAGCGCGGCGGGCGGGCATCCCCTTCCGCTCAGGCCGCCGCGGCCTTGCCGCCGGCGCGGTCGAGATAGGCCACGCAGGTGTCGACGCTTTCGACGTCGGCAAACTTCGCGTCGATGTCGTAGAGGTTCCAGGCCACCGCGCCCGGCACCCTGTCGCCGACGCATTCGCGCGGCGCGATCGTCCGGAAGCCCTCGCCGAGCCCGTCGCAGATCGTGGTGCGCACGCAGGCCGTCGCCGTCACGCCCGTCACCAGCACCGTGTCCACGCCCGCCGTGCGCAGGATGCCGGCAAGCGGCGTGCCGTGGAAGGCGCTCGCCCGCTTCTTCAACAGGACGTGCTCGCCGGGCACGGGCGCGATGCGCGAATCGATCGCCCACAATTCGGTGTCCTTGAGGTTCACCGCCTCGACCGGGATCTTGTTGTGCCACATCCCCATGTCGGTCAGGGGCGCGTTGCGGTCGGTGATCTCGTAGGCCGTCGTCACATGGATGACGGGATGGCCGTTGCGGCGGCACGCCGCCAGCAGCTTCTGCATGCCGGGAATGATCTCGTTGTCCATCTTCTCCTGGTCGCAGGTGAAGGGATTGCCGGGACGCGTCCAGGCATTGGCAAGGTCGATGGAGACCAGCGCCGGACGGCTGCCGAAGCCGATGCGCCGCTGGAAGCCGCGCTGCTGGTAGATCTTCGTGGAGGCGTCGAACGCAGCCTGCAACATGCGGTCGAGTTCCCTGTGGTCGATATCGGTCATGGCGCTTTCCTCGCTGCGGATGGGATGAACGAGCTTCGCGCTTTCCGCGCTTGACGGGAAATGCCGTTTCGCCAATTATTGATGATCACAAGACATCAATAGGAGGGTTCCGATCAGCGGCGAGATGGACGTTTCGGCCGGCCTCGATCTCACGCAGTCCTTCCTGGTGCTGGCGGAGGAGCTGAACTTCCGGCGCACGGCCCAGCGGCTGGCGATCGACCAGTCGGCGCTGACGCGGCGCATCCAGAAGCTGGAGATGCTTCTCGGCTTCGCGCTCTTCGAGCGCACCACGCGCGAAGTGTCGCTGACGCCGGCCGGCCGCGCCTTCTACGAGGCGAATGCCGGCCTGCTGCACGGCTTCACTGCGTCGGTGCGGGCGGCAAGGCGCGTGGCGGAGGGCAAGACGGGAACGCTGCGCGTCGGCTACATGGCGTTCGCCGCGTTGGGCATCATGCCGCCCGCGGTCACGCATTTCCGCCAGGCCGCGCCGGACGTCGACGTCCGCCTTTCCTACATGCGTACGCAGGGTCAGAAGCTTGCCCTGTCGGACGGAAGCCTGGACGTCGGCTATATGATCGGCCCGTTCGAGCACAGCGAGTTCCATAGCCTGACGATGGCCACCGATCCGCTTGCCGCCGTAACCCCGGCGGACCATCCGCTCGCCGCGGGCCGGACGGTGCGGCCGGCCGATCTCGACGGCGTGCCGCTCGTCCTCGGCGACATGGCCGAATGGGAAGCCTATCGCTGGCGGCTCGACGAGATGTTCGCCTCGGCCGGGTTCAGGCCCACGGTCGTGATGGAAGCTTCCAGCACGCTGGCGCTGATCGGGCTCGTCCAGGCGGGACTGGGGATCTCGATCTATCCGGCACGGATCGCGCGGCTTCTCGGCGACGACCTCGCCGTGCGTCCCATCGACGATCCCCGCTTCCGCATGGAGACGATCCTGGTCTGGAAGCGCACCAACCGGACGGCGAGCGTGCGGCGCTATGTCGACATCGCCAGGCGGCTAGCCGCCGGCAGCCACGCGTCCCCCGCGACTGTCCGCCCCCAAGAATCCCGTTGACGCAACGCGATCCTTTCGGAACTAATGCACGGAACGCAATGGCGACCCGCGATGCGGTGGCCGTCGCTGGTCCGACGGGGGATCGAATGGGCGAGATACATGGAAGAACCTTTTCCGGTTTCCGGCTGGGAAGCCTGGAGCTGAAGAACCGGATCGTCATGGCACCGCTGACGCGCCAGATGGCGGAGGCCGACGGAACGCCCAACGACGAGATGGTTGCCTATTACGCCCGCCGTGCGCGCGGCGGGGTCGGCCTCATCATCACGGAGGGAACTTTCGAGAACGACGAGCTGGGCTGCGTCGCCTATCTCAACCAGCCCGGCATCGCGACGCCGCGCCATGTCGCCGGCTGGCGCAAGGTGGTCGAGGCCGTGCACGCCCTCAAGGTGCCGATCCTCCTGCAGCTCATGCATGGCGGCCGCGTCAGCGACCCGCGCTGCCTGCATGCCGGGGAGCAGCCGGTGAGCGCCAGCAGCACGCAGAGCCCGGGCTGGGTGCTCTACACGGACAATGACGACGAGAAGCACGATCGCGGCATTCCGGGCGACTGGCCGAAAGTGACCTTTCCGCCCGCGCGGGCGATGACGGCCGCGGAGATCGAGCGGGCCGCGGACGGCTTTGCCGAAGGTGCCGCGCGCGCCGTGGAGGCCGGGTTCGACGGCGTCGAGATCCACGGTGCCAACGGCTACCTCCTCTACCAGTTCATCCACCCCAAGACGAACCAGCGGACGGACGCCTATGGCGGCTCGCCGGAGAACAACGTGCGCTTCGCCAGGCTTGCCTGCCGGCGCGTGCGAGAGGCGATCGGTCCTGACAAGGTGATCACGCTGCGGCTGAGCCAGGACGGCGTCGACGACTTCGTCGGCGCGTGGCCCGGCGGCGTCGCCTATGCACGGGCGATCGGCAAGGCGCTCGCCGATTGCGACGCGGACGCGCTGCATTGGTCAAGCTTCGCCTGGAGCCAGAACCGCGACGAGGCCGATCCGACGCCGATGCCCAAGGCCCTGCGCGAGGCGAGCGGCAAGCCGGTGATCGTCAATGGCGGCATCGCGGACGGCAAGGACGCGGAAGAGGCGCTCGCCACGGGCGCCGGCGACCTCGTCGCCGTGGGCCGGCCGCTTTTTGCGCAGCCGGACTGGCCGCACATCATCCGCTCCGGCGAAGCCTATGAATGGGCGCCGTTCACCCGCAAATACGTGATCCGCCCGCCATACGACTATACGAACGGGTATCCGGTCGCCCTGCCCGAAGTCGACTGGAATCCCGATTTCATCAACACCCGCCGCCAGCCCGGCTGGATGGACTGATGGTTTAGAACAGCAGGACGCAACCCGCGACGGAGATATCGACCATGGAGAACTGGGCCAACCGAAAGACGCTGATCCTCGGACGCAGCGAGATGATCGGCCTGCTGACGCCGGCGGAATACAATGGCTGCGTCGAGCAGGCCTACCGCATGCATGGCGAAGGCCGCTACTACATGGATCCGAAGGGCCACATCGTGCTCGACCGCTTTCCCGGCGAGTGGGAGGCGATGCCTTCCTATATCGAGGAGCCGCATGCCGCGGCCTGCAAATGGGTGTCGATCCGCGAGCGGAACCGCGAGCGCTTCAACCTGCCGACGGTGTTCTCCATCCTGATCTACACCGAGCCGGAGACCGGCTTCCCGCTCGCCATCGTGGACGGCAGCTACCACACCGTCATGCGCACGGGCGCGGCGGCCGCCGTCTCGGCCAAGTGGATGGCGCGCAAGGATTCGACCCGGCTGGCGATCGTCGGCGCCGGCCACATGGCCGAAGGCGCGCTCGCCACCTGCAACGAGATCTTCCAATGGAAGGACGTGCGCATCTGGAGCCGCAGCCGGGAGACGCTCGACCATTTCGTCAAGGAGCAGCAGCCGAAATACGACGGTTTCGAGATCAGGCCCTCGACGGACATCGCGGAGGTGGTGCGCGGCGCCGACGTGGTGGTGACGCTGACGCCGGCGCGCGGGCCCATCGTGATGGACGAGTGGATCACGCCCGGCATGCACATCGCCGCCGTCGGCGCGGACAAGAAGGGCGACCAGGAACTGGAGGGCAAAATCCTTCAACGCGCCCGCATCTTCGTCGACGACATCCGCCAGTGCCGGACCGACGGCGAGATCAACGTGCCGCTGTCCGAGGGCCTGATCCGCGAGACCGACATCGCGGGCGAGATCGGCGAGATCGTTGCCGGCAAGAAACAGGGCCGGACCTCCGACGACGAGATCACGCTGTTCGATTCGACCGGCATCGCGTTGCAGGATTCCGCGACGGTGCCGCTCGAATACAAGCGCGCGATGGAGGCCGGCGTCGGCATCGAGAAGAAGATGATCTCCACCTGAGAGGACAGGCGTCACGATGCGATCGGTCAAGACAATCCATATCGTCGGCTGCCACGCGGAGGGCGAGGTCGGCGACGTCATCGTGGGCGGCGTCCTGCCGCCGCCTGGCGACACGATCTGGGAGCAGTCGCGCTTCATCGCGAAGGACGAGACGCTGCGCAACTTCGTGCTGAACGAGCCGCGCGGCGGCGTCTTCCGGCACGTCAACCTGCTGGTGCCGCCGAAGGACCCGAGGGCGCAGATGGGCTGGATCATCATGGAGCCCGCCGACACGCCGCCCATGTCCGGCTCGAACTCGATCTGCGTGGCGACGGTCCTTTTGGACACCGGCATCGTCCCCATGCAGGAGCCGCAGACGCGGCTGGTGCTGGAGCCGCCGGGCGGGTTGATCGAGGTCGTCGCGGACTGCCGCAACGGCAAGGCCGAGCGCATCAGCGTCCGCAACGTCGCCTCCTTCGCCGACAGGCTGGGCGCGACGATCGAGGTCGAGGGGCTCGGCACGCTGACGGTGGACACCGCCTATGGCGGCGACAGCTTCGTCATCGTCGACGCGGAGGCGCTCGGCTTCTCGATCGTACCCGGCGAGGCGCGCGACCTGGCCGAGCTCGGCATACGGATCACCGCGGCCGCCAACGAGCAGCTCGGCTTCGTCCATCCGGAGAATCCGGACTGGGACCACATCTCCTTCTGCCAGTTCGCCGGCCCGCTGCACGCCGAAAGGGGCGTGCTGACCGGTCCGAACGCGGTCGCCATCCGCCCCGGCAAGATCGACCGCTCGCCGACCGGCACGGGATGCTCGGCCCGCATGGCTGTGCTTCACGCCACCGGCCGGATGAAGGCGGACGATACCTACCGGGCGCGCTCCATCCTCGGCACGGAGTTCCTCTGCCGGATCGACGGCACGGCGGAGGTCGGCGGCAAGCCCGCCATCCGGCCCGTCATATCGGGCCGCGCCTGGATCACCGGCACCTACCAGCTCGCACTCGACCCTGACGACCCGTTCAGCGGAGGCTACCGGCTCTCCGACACCTGGCCGTCCTATTGAGCCCTGTCCCGCCGGCTGCGCCGGCATGGAAAACGTGCGCCGCTTGATCCAGCGCAACTCCTCGCGATCCGTGCGGGTCTATCAAAGATCAGACCCTTGCAAGGAGCGCGCGCCATGGCCTTCAAAACCATCCTGACCGTCACCGGGATCGATCAGGGCGACCGGGACCTCGAACTCGCCGCATCGCTCTGCCAGGAAAGCGGGGCGCATCTTTCGCTGCTCGCGCTCCTGCCCTTCTCGGTACCGGTGGCCGGCGTGGATCCGGGCGTGGTTTCCGACATATGGGTGCGGCAGCGGCAGACCGAACTCGAGATGCTGTCGGCGCGCGCGGACCATGCGCGGACATTTCTTTCCGCACGCGTGGATTCGTCCGATATCGCCGCCCAATATTGCGAGGCGGGCGAGGCCCCGGACGTGGTCGGCCGACGCGGCCGCTATGCCGACCTGACGGTCGCCGGGCCTGGCGTGCTCGGCAGCGACTCCTTGCGGCGGATCGTGCTGGAGGGCACCCTGTTTTCCTCCGGCGGACCGCTCCTGCTGGTGCCCGACGAGACGCGGGCGACGCTGAAGCCGAAGCGCGTGCTGGTCGCCTGGGATGCCGGGCTGGAGGCCTCCCGGGCCGTCCGCCAGGCGCTCGCCATCCTGAAGGAGGCCGCCGAGGTGCGGCTCGCGCTGGTCGATCCGGTGGCCGGAGAAGGCGGCCACGGCGACGAGCCGGGCGCCGACATCGCCGCCTATCTCGCGCGCCACGGCGTGAAGGTCACGGTCGACCGGCTGCCGTCGGAGGGTCGGTCCGTCGAGGACATCCTGACCCGCCACGCCGTCGACACGTCGTCCGGGATGCTCGTGATGGGCGCCTATGGCCACTCGCGGCTTCGCGAACGCCTCTTCGGCGGCGTCACGCGCACGATGCTCGAACGGCCGCCGCTGCCGGTCTTCATGGCGCGGTGAGGTCAGGCCGGAGCGCGCCCGTCAGTTCGACGCGCCCGCCTGGGACACCAGGACCGGATCGTCGCGATAGAGATCCGGGAACAGCTTCTTCAGGTTCTCGATCTTCGGCAGGTCGTTGTAGACGATATAGAGCTGCGTCGGGTTGAGCGTCAGATAGTCCTGATGGTAGCCCTCGGCCGGATAGAAGGCGTAGCCGGGCTCCAGCTTGGTGACGATTGCCGCGTCGAAGACGCGCGCCTTGTTGAGCTGGGCGACATAGTCCTTGGCGAGCGACATCTGCGTCTCGTCCTGCGGAAAGATCGCCGAGCGGTATTGCGTGCCGGCGTCCGGACCCTGCCGGTTGAGCTGGGTCGGGTCGTGGGCGACCGAGAAATAGACCTGGAGCAGCTTGCCGTAGGATATTTCCTTCGGGTCGTAGGTGATCCTGACGGATTCGGCGTGCCCGGTCTGGCCCGTTCCGACCATCTCGTAGTGCGCCGTGTCGGCGGCACCGCCCGCATAGCCGGACACCGCGTTCTTCACGCCCCTGACGTGCTGGAAGACGCCCTGCACGCCCCAGAAGCAGCCGCCTGCGAAGACGGCGGTTTCGCTGGATGCCTTGCTCGCCGGTTCGTCCTTCGCCGGGGCGGGAATGGCGATGCCCTCCTGCGCGGAAGCCGGCGCGGCGAGCGGCGATGCCGCAAGCGCGGCAAGAAGGGCTGCGAGCAGAGTGGTCCTGCCCGGATGCGGAAGCATGGTTCTGGTCATCGTTTCCTCCAGGCGATCCTCACGATCGCGTTCTCCCCTACCCGAAGGTGAAGGCATAGGCCTGGACGCCTGGGTCCAGGAATTCGATGGCGAAGGTGCGGTCGGCGCCGCCCTGCTGCTGTCGCACGAGCTGGTAGAGGCGCTGGCCCGTCACCGTGCCCTCTCCGCCGGCATCCGTATCCGTACCGTGGTCGGCGCCGGGCGGCCGGCCGTCCAGCGTAACCCTGAAGCGGACCGGCTTGCCGTCCGGCCCCGGCCCGAGCACGAGGTGCAGGTCGCGCGCATGGAAACGGTAGACGATGCGCCCGTCGGCTGCGTTCAACGCGGCGTGCTCCTTGCCGACCGTCCAGTCGCCGGCAAGACCCCATTCGTTGAGGCGCGGCGCGCCGTCCTCGTAGGTGGCGGGGGCGTCGTGGATGGCGCCGCCCGGCGAGACGAAATTCTCGGCCCGGCCGTAGCCGACATAGGTTTCGGGCGAGCGCACGCCAGACTGGTCGGAGGCGGCTTCTGCCCCGGTCGCGCTGACGCTGACGAAGCCGGCCGGCGTATCCTTCGCACCGGCCTCGGCCAGCAGCTCCTGGATCACGCGCTCGGACTCCTCGTAGCTGCCCTCGCCGAAATGATGGTGGCGGATGCGCCCTTGCGCGTCGATGAAATAATGCGCCGGCCAGTACTGGTTCCCGAAGGCCCGCCAGACCGCATAGTCGTTGTCGATGGCGACGGGATAGAGGATGCCGAGGTCGGCAACAGCCTTCTTCACATTGCCGGCATCCTTCTCGAAGGCGAATTCAGGCGTGTGCACACCGACCACGACAAGGCCGCGATCCGCGTATTTCTCGGCCCAGGCGCGGACATAGGGGATGGCGCGCAGGCAGTTGATGCAGGAATAGGTCCAGAAATCGACCAGCACGACCTTGCCCTTGAGCTGCTCCGCCGTCAGCGGCGCGGAATTCAGCCATTCGACGGCGCCGCCGAAGCCGGGAAAGGCGCCTTCCACGCCGAGCGCGGCGGCGGCATCGGCCGGCTTCGCCTGCATGGCCATGGCGCCCCCGGTCATCGCCGTATCCGTGGCGCGCATGGCATCGCCCGCCGCCATCATCATGCCGCCGTCTCCCGCCTCGCCACCCTTCATGACGACGGAGCTTGTCATGGCGCCGCCCGCATCCTGCGGATGCAGCGTGTCGAGCAGCGCCTGCTCCAGGGAGGCGGTGCCGGCGAGCGAGACCCGGGTGAGGAACCCGGTGTCCAGGCCGAGCGCGATCGCGGCCACGCCCGCCAGCACGGCGACGCCGAGCCCGCGACGGATCCATTCGCCGGCTCCCAGCGAGCGTTTCATCGCGGCGAAGACGCGGCCGCCGACCAGCAGGGCCAGCGCCAGCGACGTCGCCGCTCCCAGCCCATAGGCAGCCAGAAGCGCGGAGGTGCCAGCATTGGCGCCGTTGAGGGCGGCACCCGTCAGGATGAGGCCGAGCACCGGTCCGGCGCACGGCGCCCAAAGCAAGCCCGTGGCGACGCCGAGCAGCAGGGAGGAGCCGAGCCCGCTCCGGCCGAGGGCCGCTTCGCTGTCCGCCGACCGCGACAGCCGCGCACCGAGATCGACAAGCGGCTGCATGAGGCGCGACGAAAGCGCGGGAAAGACCAGCGCCACCCCGAACACCGCGAGCAGCAGCATGGCGGCGATCCGCCCGTAGCGGTTGGCCTCCACGGCCCAGCCGCCCGCCACCGCCGCGAGGCTGGCGACGAGCGCGAAGGTCAGCGCCATGCCGGCGAGCATGGGCAGGCCGCTGCGCAGGAATGGCCTGTCGGCCCGCGCAAAGACGAAGGGGAGCACCGGCAGGATGCAGGGGCTGACGATGGTCAGGACGCCGCCCAGATAGGCAAGGACGAGAAGCAGCATGGCGGGCTCAGGCGGCGACCGGCTTGAAGGCCAGCGCGATGCCGTTCATGCAGTAGCGCAGGCCGGTCGGCTTGGGGCCGTCGTCGAAGACATGGCCGAGATGGCCGCCGCACCGGCTGCAATGGACGGCCGTGCGCACCATGCCGAGCGTCGTGTCCTGCTCGGTCCCCACCGCATCGCCGAGCGGCGCCCAGAAGCTCGGCCAGCCCGTGCCGCTCTCGAATTTCGTCGTCGAGGAGAAAAGGTCGAGATCGCAGCCCGCGCAGGCGAAGGTGCCGCGCCGGTGCTCGTCGTTCAGGGGGCTGGAGAAGGGACGCTCGGTCGCGCTCTGGCGCAGCACCGCATACTGGTCCGCCGTCAGCAGCTTGCGCCATTCGTCATCTGTGTGGGTCACCTTGAAGGCCGCGGCGGCCTGTCCGGGCGAGGGCCGCAGCGACGCAGCGGCGAACACGGCGCCAGCGGCGCCGCACAGCAGGAGGGAACGCCGGTTCAGCATGGTGGCTCCTTCGGGTCTCGGTTCGTCTCGCGCACAGAATACGAGCTTGCGGGCGGATTTGTTGCCCGGAACCGGCTCTCACGCTCATTTGAATGCCTGTGAAGCGCCCGCCTTCCCGGAGAAGGGCGCTTGCGCCCATGCCACGTGCGGCGCCATAAAGCCGGCATGACGGATCTTGGCCATATTGTCGAAACGATCACCCGCCGCGGCGCGGATGCCGCGCGCCTCATCGTTGCGGTCGCCGGGCCGCCGGGCGCGGGGAAATCCACCGTCGCGGAGAAGGTCGCCGGCCGCCTGCCCGAGGGCAGCGCCGCCGTCGTGCCGATGGACGGCTTCCATTACGACGATCGCGTGCTCGACCAGATCGGCTGGCGGCAGCGCAAGGGCGCGCCCGAAACCTTCGACGTGACCGGCTACGAGGCGCTGCTCCGGCGGCTGAAGGCGGCCGACGCCGACGTCGCCATACCGGTCTTCGACCGCAGCATCGAGATCTCGCGGGCAGCCGCCGCCATAGTCCCAAAAGCGGCGAAGTTCATCGTCACGGAAGGCAACTACCTGCTGCTCGACGAGGAACCCTGGCGCGGGCTTGCTCCGCTTTTCGACCTGACCGTCTATCTGGACGTGCCGCGTGAGGAGCTGGAGCGGCGGCTGGTCCAGCGCTGGCTCGACCATGGACGCAGCCCGGAAGCCGGCCGTGCCTGGGTCGACAGCAACGACCTGCCGAATGTCGACCGCGTGCTGACGCATCGCCGCATCGCCGACCTGGTGCTCGACAACGGTGGCAGCAGAGCCGCCTGACGCCTGGCCGATTGATCCGGACCGCATCGCTCCTAATTCCCCGGGGAGCCGTACCCTGCCGAAGGAAAACCCATGTCGAAGAAACTTTCCGATTTCGCCGTGACGAAGCGCTGGCCCGCGCGGCATCCCGACCGCATCCAGCTCTATTCCGCGCTGACGCCGAACGGCGTGAAGGCGTCCATCGCGCTGGAGGAAACGGGGCTCCCCTACGAGGCCCACTATGTCGACATCTCGAAGAACGAGACGTGGAACGACGATTTCCTCCAGCTCAACCCGAACGGCAAGATCCCGGCGATCATCGATCCCTCCGGGCCGGACGGCGGGGCTTTCCCGCTGTTCGAATCCGGCGCCATCCTGGTCTATCTCGCGGAAAAATCCGGAAAGCTGCTGCCGAAGGAGCCCGCGCGGCGCTACGAGACGTTGCAATGGATGTTCTTCCAGGCCGGCCATGTCGGGCCGATGTTCGGCCAGGTGGGCTTCTTCCACAAATTCGCCGGCCGCGAATACGAGGACAAGCGGCCGCTTCACCGCTACCGCGACGAATCGATCCGGCTGCTCGGCGTGCTCGAAAAGCGGCTCACCGGCCGGCAGTGGATCATGGACGACGACTACACGATCGCCGATGTCCAGACTTTTCCCTGGGTTCGCAACATGCGGGGCTTCTACGAGGCCGGAGAGCTGCTCGGGTTGCACAATTTCCCCAAAACCCTGGAATGGGTGGATCGCGCCGCGGCGCGGCCGGCTTCCGTCAAGGGCCTGGAAACGCCGGCGCGGGGCTGAGCGCGTTCATAGCGAGAGCGCGAGGCCCGGCCTTCGGGTCATCAGGATGCGTCCTTCGAGGCTCGCCCTCGCAGGGTATCGCCTTTCACATCGATGCCACACGGGCTCGCACCTCAGGATAAGGACCGCAGGGCGCTTCGAGCCCACTGCGTCCTGGGTTCGAGCGCCGACCGCCTCATCCTGAGGCGCGAGCCCGCGGGGATCTTCAATGGAGAAACGATAGTTTCGCGGGCGAGCCTCGAAGGACGCACCTGATTTCAGTTGCTGACCGAACCCACGAGCGTCTGCGCGCCGTCCTGAATCGAGACCCAGCGCCCGGGGCTGCTGGAGGCCTGGCGCTTCAGGTAGCGGTAGGGCGTGAGGTCCCATTCGAGGACCTTGGAGCTCAGATTGTCGAGGATGAAGTCGCCCTTGTCGGTGCGCACGGTCAGCACCGCATGACCCTCGCCGTCCGGCTTGCGGACGACCGTCATCAGGAGGTTGGTCAGCGATATTCCGCGCCGCACGAGCGCACGTCGCTTCTCCAGGGCATAGTCCTCGCAGTCGCCCACGCCGTGGTCGGGGTAGGCCCAGACCTCGTCCTTGCCGTAGATGTCGGCGTCGCTCATCGCCGTGACGGCCTCGTTCACCGCCGTGTTCACGGCCACGATCTGCTTCCAGATGATGTCGGTAAGATGCAGCGGCCCGTCGTCGCGCAGCCGGATGGAGCATTCCTTGGGATAGCGCTGGCAGAATTCATAGTGGCCTATGGGCTGGGAGGTCAGTCCGCCCACGACCATCGACGACGACCCGGCAGCACCCGCGGAACCGCCGCAGGCAAGCGCGGCGAGGCCAGCCATCATCCCCGCATATCGTCGAAGACAAGACGATATCATTACGCCCGCCGCCTTGTGAGTTATTGTTAAGGAAGCGTTAAATATTATGCGGCGACTGTCAATTTGGTCCGGCCGCACTTTTGCCGAAATGGTTTACGCCTCGCGCCGAAGTGATCGCGCGGTGTCATTCTTGCAACATCGGGAAAAGCGCCAGGCGGAAACGGCCGGAGAACGATGCGGGGGCTTGCGTCCCGTTCAAGCCTTGCGGCGGGACCGCGCGGCGCGCGGCACGGAAGGCAGCGGACCGGCACGGCCGTAGCTGTGGATGAAATCCACCATGCGCGGCACGATCTCCGAGCGGAAGCGCGACCCGTTGAAGACGCCGTAGTGGCCGACGGCCGGCTGCATGTAATGGGCCTTGCGGTCGGCCGGGATGTTCACGCACAGGTCATGCGCCGCCTTCGTCTGGCCGATGCCGGAGATGTCGTCGTTCTCGCCCTCCACGGTGAACAGGGCGGCATTGCGGATGGCGGAGAGATCGACCGGCGCGCCGCGATGCGTCATCTGCCCCTTGGGCATGGCATGGCGGATGAACACCGTGTCGACTGTCTGAAGATAGAATTCGGCCGTCAGATCCATCACCGCGAGATATTCGTCGTAGAACTCGCGATGCTTCAGCGCGCCGTCCCCATCGTGCTTCACGAGGTGCATGAAAAACTCTTTGTGGGCGATGATGTGCCGGTCGAGGTTCATGCTCATGAAGCCCGACAGCTGCAGGAAGCCGGGATAGACGTCGCGCATGAAGCCGGGATTCGGCCACGGCACCTGCATGATCACATTGTCCTGGAACCACCTGAGGCCCTTTTCCTGGGCAAGCTTGTTCACGGCGGTCGGGTTGCGGCGCGTGTCGATCGGACCGCCCATCAGCGTCATGGTCGAAGGGGCGAGCCTGTCGCCCTGCGCCTCCATGACGGCCACCGCGGCAAGGACGGGGACCGAAGGCTGGCAGACGCCGACGACATGCGTGTCCGGCCCGAGCACGTGCAGCATGTCGATGACGTAGTCGATGTAGTCGTCGAGGTCGAACCGGCCTTCCGTGACCGGCACCATGCGGGCGTCCACCCAGTCGGTGATGTAGACCTCGCAGTAGGGCAGCATCGCCTCCACGGTGCCCCGCAGCAGCGTCGCATAATGGCCCGACATGGGCGCGACGATCAGCAGCTTCGGATCGGCCTTGCGGCTCGCCGGCACGTCACGCTTGAAATGCAGCAGGTCGCAGAAGGGTTTTCTCCAGACGACCTCCTCGCTGACGCCGACCTCTTTCCAGTCCACCACGGTTTTCTTCAGGCCGAAGGCCGGCTTTCCGTACCGCCGCGTCGTCCGCTCGAACAGCTCCGCCGACGCCGCCACGGAACGGCCCCAGGTCGTGTGCGAGAAGGGGTTGAGCGGATTGGAATAGAGCAGCCTGACGGCGTCGGCGTAGGCACGCAGAGGCTGCAGGGCGGCATGGTTCAGTTCATAAAACTGGTACATGTTAAATCCCGCCATTCGAACCGGCCCCACAACCCCCGAAGGCGGTTCCTGTCGACAATCAAGCCGTTAAACTAGTCACCGCGTTGCTGCGGCGCAACAGATAAGGCCGCCTTATGAACTCCATCCTTCGCCGAAAGCGTTGAAAATCCGTTCCAACCGGACAAAGCCGGCTCATTGTTGCCGATCGGTTACAGGCGCGGAGGAGGTCCTGCTCAATCCCCGCAGCCCTCGACCAGCACGATCTCGCCGTCGGCGCAGCGATGACGGATGGCTGCCGCCCGCTGGTATTCGGGAGAATGGTAGCAGTCATGCGCGTCCTGCAACGAGGAAAACTCGATGATGACGTTGCGCGCCCGCACCGTCCCCTCCGCCGCCTCCCTGGGGCCGCCCCGGGCGAGGAACTTCGCGCCGAACTTGTCGAAGGCGAGCTTTGCGGCGGCGACGTAGTCCTTGTAGCGCTCCGGATCGCGCACATCGACGCGGGCAATCCAGTATCCTTTCGGCATGTTCCCATCCTCCCAGCGGAAAAGCGGCTACGCGGCGGCGATTTCCTCGATGATCGCCCGGGCGGACGCGCGCGGATCACCCGAAGCGACGATCGGCCGGCCGACCACGAGATGGCTCGCGCCGGCCCTGATGGCGTCGGCCGGCGTCAGGACGCGTTTCTGGTCGCCATGCGCGGCGCCCGCCGGGCGGATGCCGGGCGTGACCACGGCCATTCCGGCCCCGACGACCCCGCGCACCGCGTCGGCCTCGGCAGCCGAACAGACCACGCCGCCCATGCCCGCCGCCTTCGCCTGCTCGGCGCGCCGCAGCACCAGCGTGTGCGGGTCGTATTCGTAACCGGCGTCGATGAGATCCTGCTCGTCCATCGACGTCAGCACGGTGACGCCGAGAAGGCACAGATCGCTGCCGCGCGCCGCCTCGACGGCCGCCTTCATCGCCTTGGGATAGGCATGCAGCGTCAGCATCGTCATGCCCATCTTCACGATGTTCTCGACGCCTTTCGCCACCGTGTTGTCGATGTCGAGCAGCTTCATGTCCAGGAAGACCTTCTTGCCGCCGCCCGCCAGCTCGCGCGCGAAATCCAGCCCGCCGGCAAAAACGAGCTGATAGCCGATCTTGAAGAAGCTCGCGACGCCGTCGAGGTCGCGCACGATGCGCTCGGCCTCGGACACCGTCGGCACGTCGAGCCCGACGATGAGGCGAGCGCCCGGCCCGCCGAAAACAGTCGCCCTGCCCATCAGCTCTCCACCCGTTCCGAAAACAGCCGGGCATGCTCCAGGAGCGTGCCGCAAAGTCGCTCCATGCCCTTGCGCAGTCGCTCTTCCTTGAACGCACCGCTCTCTTCGAACGCCTCGGCGCCATTGGGCACGGAGACCTGCGGGGAGATCACCTCCATGCCGATCTGGCACAGGACCGCGCGCAGATGGGCGATGGCCCGGATGCCGGCGAAATGGCCGCTGGAGGAGGAGCAGAGCGCCGCGACCTTCCCCGGAAAAGGTCGAAGCGGCCGGCCATTGTCCCTGGAGATCCGGCTGACCCAGTCGATCGTATTCTTGAGGAGGGGCGGAACGGAGCCGTTGTATTCGGGCGTGCAGATGAGCACGGCGTCATGCGCCGCGATCAGCCGCGCCAGCCGGTAGGCGTTCTCGGGCACGCCCTTCTCCGCCTGGAGATCCTCGTCCATGATCGGCAGCGGGTAGTCGGCGAGCGAGATGCGCGTGACCTCCGCGCCTTGCAGGGCCAGCTCCCGCGCGGCACAGTCGGCCGTGCGGCCGCTATAGGCGCCGCTGCGGACCGAGCCGGCGAAAAGGAGGATTCTCGGGATCGACAATTCGGCGCACCGCCCTTGCAGAAGGCCCGGCCCGGCGGGCCGATCTTCCCTCCCTAAAGCGAAACGCCGGGCCGATCAACCGAGCTGTTCGCACCACGCCGGGCGGCGGAGGCCGGCTTCAATGCGGCTTGCGCCGGTAGAGCCAGAGCTGCGTCGGCGGAATGTTGCGCAGGACGAAACGGAAATGCTCGACGGTGTAGCTGCCGCGGCCGCGCGGGATCGGCGACTTCGGCCCGTAGGTGAGCTGCACCATGGGCCGGCCGGGCGGCAGGCGGTCGAGCACGCCCTCGACGTAGCGGACGCGCCGCTCGACCGGGAAATTGAGCAGGGGTACGCCCGAGATGGCGCAGTCGAACATCGCGCCCGGCATCGCGGCCAGCGTCGCATCAAGATCGAAGGCATCGCCGTGGAGGACGTTGACGCCCGGAAAGAGCCGCCGCAGATGGCGCACGAACTCCGGAGCGTATTCCACGGCATAGAGGTCCTGAGGCGGCACACCCCGCTCGAGGATCGCCCTGGTGATGACGCCGGTTCCCGGCCCCAGCTCCAGGACAGGCAGCCCGGAACCGGCATCGACGATCGACGCCATCCGCCGCGCCGTGACCGAACTCGTCGGAATGATCGAGCCGACCGCCTTCGGCCGGTGCAGCCAGCCCACGAAGAAGCGCAGCTCGTCGTCGAAATGCGCGGCAAGGCTCCTGCGCAAC
>JAFKJW010000166.1 GCA_017305925.1 Hyphomicrobiales bacterium
GCTCGCCGCCCTGAGGGACGTGCTGGGCGGCCTCTACACCTATGGCACGATGACGGTCGGGGCGGCCGCCATGAGCCTTGTGCTCGCCCTCTGCTGCCTGATCGCGCTCGCCGCGCTGTGGCGGCGCTTCGGCCCGGCTGCCGCCGCGGCGGTCGCCGCGGGCGCGGCCGCCGGGACGGTGCTGCCGCTGCTGCCGGTGGCGCTCCAGGTCTCGCCGGACGTTCCGACCGACATACGCCTGCTGAGCGGCGTGGGCTTCGTGCTGGCGCTGGCCGCGGCCGTGGCGGTGCGCGCGGCAGCCCGGCTGCCGGCGCGCCTTGCCGTTTCCGGGCTGGTCGTGCTGACCACCGTCTGGGCCACCGTCGACTATGTCCGCACGGCGCCGCTGTTTCCCTTCGGCCGCGAGTTCGACGCCGTCACCCGCTCCCTCGTCGAGCGGCGGGACTGCTATCTGGTCGACAAATACGGCTGGTCGTCCTGGCTCTACGACCTCAACCGCGCCATGTGGCCGGGCTCGCCGCCGCCGCTCATGGCTCCCCGCGAGATCCTCGACATAAGGGGGGAGCCGGGCCATGCCGTCTGCACGTTCGACAGCGCCGGCATCCACGAGGCGGGCCGGGTGCCGGCGGGTGCGGGCTGCGCGGCGGACGCAGCCCTTTCGCTGGATTTCCGCTACACCGGCAGCCACCTGGTCATGAATTTCGGGCCGGATCCCGACAGCGTCTACTATATCGAGGTGCCGGGCGCGTATTTCCTGAAAGTGCCGGCCAGCTTCGTCATGGCCTATCCGGACAGGCGGCGGCTGGAGGATTTCCGGCTGCTGAAGATCGGCGCGGACGGGGCGGTCGCCTGCAGCCCGCTGCTGCATTTCGACCCGGCCTCGCGGCCCGGGCTGCGGTGGAAAAGCGGCTGACCGCCTTCGGCGATGCCTTATTTTTCCTTCATGCTCTTGTGGAAGGTGTCGGTCAGCGGCTTGACCAGATACTGCACCAGCGTGCGCTCGCCGGTGGCGATGATGACGTCGGCGGGCATGCCCGGCAGCAGCCGGCCGCGCAGGTCGAGGGGAATGGTCTTGGTGTCCACCTGGACGCGCGCCTGGTAATAGGGCTCCTGCCCGGCCTGCGTCGGCTCGATGACGTCCTGCGACAGCACCGTCACCTTGCCGAAGATGGCCGGCGTGGTGCGCGCCGAGAAGGAGGAGAAGCGCACCTCCGCATCCAGTCCCACATGCACGTTGTCGATGTCGATCGGCCGGATCTTGGCGCTGACGATGAGGTCGTCGTCGAGCGGGATGATGTCCATCACCGGCTCGGCCGCGCGGATGACGCCGCCGATCGTGTGGACGCGGATGTTCTGCAGCATCCCATAGACGGGCGCGCGCACCACCGTGCGGTTCAGCACGTCGCGGGCCACGTCGGCGCGCTCGCCGACCTCGTTGAGCTGGTCGCGTATGTCGCGCATCTCGTTGCCGGCGCGCTCGACGAATTCCTGGTTCACCTGCACGATCTGCAGCTTGGTCTCCGAAATGGTCTGCCGCAGCTTGGCGATCTCGGAGATGATCTGGCCGTGATTGCCCTGCGCGTCGAGCCTCGAGCGCGTCGTCGCGGCAAGCTGGTTGGCGGCCACCACGCCGCTGGCCTTGCCCTTTGTCAGCCGCTCGATCTCCTCGTCGAGCGAGGCGATCTGGCTGTCGATCGCGGTCCGCTGCTGCTCCAGCCCGTCCACCGCCTCGCCGAGCTGGCTGATGCGGTCGTTGAGGATGGCGACCTGGCCGTCGCGGGTGCGCTTGCGGTCGTCGAAGATGGTCTGCTGAAGCTTGACGGCCTGCGTCACCGTGGTGTCGTCGGACACCTTCAGATCCTGCGGCAGGTCGATCGCGTCGGCATTGGCGCTTTCGGCGATGAGCCGCGCCTCGGTCACGCGCAGCACCGAGAGCCGGTTGCTCAGCACCGTATAGGAGCCCTGCGCCTGCGTCGGGTCGAGCTTGAGGACGATGTCGCCCGGCTTGACGATCTCGCCCTCCCTGGCGACGATCTCGGAGACGATGCCGCCCTCCAGATGCTGGACGGTCTTGCGGTTCGATTCCACCGAGACCGTGCCGGACGCCACCACCGCGCTCGCCAGCGGCGCCGTCGCCGCCCAGGTGCCGAACACGCCGAAGGTGAGGAACAGGGTGACGTAGCCGGCGGTGACATAGGGGCCCGGCGAAAAACTCTTCTGCTGGGTGTCGTCCTTGATCTTCTTCATGGTCTATCCAGTTCGGAGCAGGCGCGATGCGTGGCTGTCAGGCTCGGAATGGGGCCGCAGGCGGCCCGGCCTCAACTGGCGGCGGCCGCCGCTGTCGGCTCGCCCGCCTTGAGCGCGGCCGGAGTGGGCGCGGCCTTGGGTTGCAGCAGGTCCCGCGTCGGGCCGAAGGAGCGCATGCGGCCCTCGGCCAGCAGCAGCGTCTTCTCGGACAGCGCCACGAGGCTCATCTTGTGGCTGACGAAGATGATCGACTTGCCTTCGCGCTTCAGTTCCTCGATGGCGCGGAAGAGCGCCTCCTCGCCCTCGCTGTCGAGATTGGCGTTCGGCTCGTCGAGGACGATGAGCGAGGGGTCGCCATAGAGCGCGCGGGCGAGGCCGATGCGCTGGCGCTGCCCGCCGGAAAGGGCGCGGCCGCCCGTGCCGATCTGCGTGTCGTAGCCGTCGGGCAGGCCCTGGATCACCTGGTGCACATGCGCGCGCATCGCGGCCTTGATGATCTCCTCGGAAGAGGGGGCGTCGCGGAAACGCGAGATGTTCTCGGCGATCGTGCCGGAGAACAGCTCGATCGACTGCGGCAGGTAGCCGATATGGACGCCCAGAGCATCCTGGTTCCAGTGCTGGAGCTCGGAGCCGTCGAGGCGGATGGCGCCCGAAAAGGGCTTCCAGACGCCGACCATCGCGCGCACCAGGCTCGACTTGCCGGCGCCGCTCGGGCCGACCACGGCCACCGCCTCGCCGGGCTGGATGCCGAAGGACACGCCCTGCAGCACCGGCGTCCTCGATCCCGGCGGCAGCACCGTCACCTGCTCGGCCGTCAGCACCCCCTTCGGCGCGGGCAGGTCGGTGCGCTCCATCTCCTCCGGCGTCTCCCGGAACAGCTTGCTCAGCCGGTTGTAGGCCTGGCGGGCGGACACGAACTGCTTCCACTGCCCCACCA
>JAFKJW010000052.1 GCA_017305925.1 Hyphomicrobiales bacterium
CGAGGGCGGAGATCTCAGCGTCTCCAGGCTGACCGTGGCGGCGGGGCTGATGAGCGATCTCGCGACGCCGGGCTGACAGTCTGGCGTCTACAGGAAGCTCTGCGGGTCCACGTCGACCTGGACGCGCACCGAGCCGCGCGGTTTCGGCGCGGCCGCCAGCATGGCCCGCAGGAAGGCCTGGATGTCGGCCTTGCGCTCGCCATGCACCAGCAGGCGGAAGCGGTGGCGGCCGGCGATCAGCGCCAGCGGGGCCTCCGCCGGCCCGAGCACGAAGATGTCGGCGGCCTGCGGCGCCGCCTGTCGCAGCTGGCGCGCATGGCCTTCCGATTCCGCGCGCGTGTCGGCGCTGACGATGACGCCGGCAAGCCGCCCGAAGGGCGGCAGGCCGCCGCGCTCGCGCTCCTCGATCTCGCGCGCGTAAAAGGCGCCGGCATCGCCCGACACGATCGCCTGGATCACCGGATGCGCCGGCTGCCAGGTTTGCAGCAGGCCGGTGCTGCGCTTGCCCGTTCGGCCGGCGCGGCCCGTCACCTGGCTGAGCAGCTGGAAGGTGCGCTCGGCGGCGCGCGGATCGCCGTTGGCAAGGCCGAGATCGGCATCGACGACGCCGACCAGCGTCATGTTCGGGAAATTGTGGCCCTTGGCGACGAGCTGCGTGCCGATCACGATGTCGGCCTCGCCCTTCGCCACGGCCTCGAGCTCCAGCCGCATGCGCTTCACGCCGCCCAGAATGTCGGAAGAGAGCACGATGGTGCGCGCGTCGGGAAAGTGTCCCACCACCTCCTCGGCGATGCGCTCGACGCCCGGTCCGCAGGCGGCCAGATGGTCGAGCGTTCCGCATTCGGGGCAGGCGTCCGGCCGCCTTTCATGGTGGCCGCAATGATGGCAGACGAGCTGTCCACGAAAACGGTGCTCCACCAGCCAGGCCGAGCATTGCGGGCACTGGAAGCGGTGGCCGCAGACGCGGCAGAGCGTCAGCGGCGCGTAGCCGCGCCTGTTGAGGAAAAGGAGCGACTGCTCGCCGCGCGCAAGCGTTTCGCGTATCGCGGAGAGAAGCAGCGGCGACAGGAAGCCGCCCCGTGCCGGCGGCGCGCGGCGCAGGTCGATCGCGCGGATCGTCGGCAGCTCCGCATCGGCGAAGCGGTCCGGCAGGTCGACCCGCGCATAGCGCCCCTGCCGGGCGTTCACCTGAGTTTCCACCGACGGCGTGGCGGAGGCCAGCATCACCGGAAATCCGCCGATCCGCGCGCGCACCACCGCCATGTCGCGGGCGTTGTAGAAGACGCGGTCCTCCTGCTTGTAGGCGGGGTCGTGCTCCTCGTCGACGACGATCAGCCCCAGATCCCGGAAGGGCAGGAAAAGTGCGGAGCGGGCGCCGGCGACGACGCGCACCTGTCCTTCCGCCACCTGCCGCCACACCCGCTCGCGCATGCGCGGCGGCAGGTCGGAATGCCACTCCGCCGGCCTGGCGCCGAAGCGGTCGTGGAAGCGGGCGAGGAAGGCCTGCGTCAGCGCGATCTCCGGCAGCAGGATTAGCACCTGCCGGCCGTGGCGCACCGCCTCGGCGACCGCCTCGAAATACACCTCGGTCTTGCCCGATCCGGTGACGCCGTCGATCAGCGTGGCGGAGAATTTTCCCGCCGACACCGCCTCCCGCAGCCGGGCGGCGGCGGCCTCCTGGCTCGGGCCGAGGCCGGGCGCCGCATAGGAAGGATCGGGCGCGGCGACGACGGGGCGGGGCGGGATCATCGTCTCGGCGAACACGCCCTGCGCCTTCATGCCGTCGACGACGGTCAGCGACACGCTGGCGGCATGCGCGAGCCCGGAGCGCGTCCAGGCGAGGCCGTCGCCGGCAAGCTCCAGCACGCGCCGCCGTGCCTCGGTCAGCCTGTCGGGACGCGCCTCGGTGAGCAGCAGGCCGGGCGTCCACGGCTCCGGATCGAAGGCTTCGGGCGCGCGCAGGATCATGCGCGCAACGAGGCCGGGCGGCGAGAGCGTATAGGCGGAGACCCAGTCGACGAAGCGGCGCATGTCCTCGCATACCGGTGGGCAGTCGAAGACGTGGTCGATGGGGCGCAGGCGCTTGGCCTCGATCTCCTCGCAGCGGCCGTCCCAGACGATGCCGGCCACCTGCCGCGGCCCGAGCGGCACGCGCACGATCGCGCCCGGCACGATCGTCATGCCGTCGGGAACCGCATAGCTGTAGGGCCGTTCGGCGGGCATCGGCACCATGACGGGCACCGCGCCGGGCCGCGCTGATTCGCGTCTCATTTCCAGTGACGTAATGCCGAACATGGTCTAGATCAAAGAGCAACGAAGCGTGTTCCCGCTTCATGCGATCCGGAAGGAGACTGCCATGAAATTCTTCGTCGATACGGCCGACGTGAAAGAGATCAAGGAACTCAACCACCTCGGTCTGGTGGACGGCGTGACCACCAATCCGTCGCTGATCCTCAAATCGGGCGGCAAGATCGCGGAGGTCACCAAGCAGATCTGCGACATCGTCGAGGGGCCGGTCTCGGCGGAGGTCGTGGCGACCGAATTCCCGCAGATGATGAAGGAGGCCGAAGTCCTGGCCAAGATCGCCAGGAACGTCTGCATCAAGGTGCCGCTGACGCTGGACGGCCTCAGGGCCTGCCGCGCCATCCGCAACGATCTCGGCCGTCAGGTGAACGTGACGCTGTGCTTCTCGGCCAACCAGGCGCTGCTGGCCGCCAAGGCGGGCGCGACCTTCATCTCGCCCTTCGTCGGCCGCCTCGACGACACCGGCTTCGACGGCATGGAACTGATCTCCGAGATCCGCACCATCTACGACAATTACGATTTCAAGACCGAGATCCTCACCGCCTCGGTGCGTACCGTGAACCACGTCAAGCAGGCGGCGCTGATCGGCTCGGACGTGATCACCGCGCCGCCGGCCACGCTGCGGGCCCTGGTCAGCCATCCGCTGACGGACAAGGGGCTCGCCGCCTTCGTCGCCGACTGGGCAAAGACCGGCCAGAAGATCGGCTGAAGCCCTTCCTTTTCAGGGCTACGGAGCGCCGGCCGGCGCGAGGACCGGCACGAAGCGCGCGGCGATGTCGGCGGCCAGCGCGCTCACGGCGTGGTCTTGCAGGCGTGCCGTAACCTCGGTTACGTCGCCGTCGAGCTGATCGGCGGCGATCGGAGTGCCGATGCGGATGCGGTAGGTGCGGCCCGTCTTGTTCAGGAGTTCGTGGAAGATGGTGATGTCGCGCAGGTCGGTCGAGAAGCGGGACAGGAAATAGAAAAGCCCCGAATTGCGCGCCTGGATGTTCACCGGCACGACGGGACACCCGTAGCGGCGTGCAAGCGCCACGACGGAGGGTTGCCATGGCCGCTCCGTCAGCTTGCCCTCATGCCAGTAGGCGATGCGGCCGGACGGGAAGAGCACGATCATCTTGCCTGCCGCAAAGGCGCGGGCCGTCATCTCCAGCGTGTCGCGGCCCTTGGCATGGCTCTTCTCGGCCGCCCGCCACTCCACGGGGATCATCACGTCGCGGAAGCCGGGCGCGATGCGGATCGCGTCGCGGTTGGCGAAGATCGCCATGTCGGGCCGCACCGACTTCAGCGCCTCGAAGACGGCGATGCCGTCCGGAATGCCGGTCGGATGGCTGGGCGCCAGGATGAAGGCTTCCGAGCGGGGCAGGTTCTCAAGACCCTCCACCGCGAGGTCCAGATCGAGCAGCCGCCCAACATATTCGAGGGCCTGGAAACCCGGCATGTCGCGGATCGTGTCGGCGATGGCGATGGCGCGGCGGTAGTGAAAGGCACGCATCAAAAGGGGCCGGATGATCGGCCAGACCGGGTTCCGGGCCAGGTTCAGCGAACGCTCGTCGATCAGCGTGTCGATGATGTGCGGCGTTCCTTGCCGGGCGAGCGGAGCCATCACGTCCGCTGCGCCCGCAGGTTCCGGCCTATTTGGCGCCATGGCGGACGAGGTCTTGCGCGATGGCCAGCCTGAGCATCTCGGCCAGCTCGCGCGCCGCGCGGTTTTCCGCGTCACGGGCGGCCCTGTAGGCGGCGAATTCCTGTCTCGGGACGTCGAACGAAGCGGACGCCTGGCGTGTTCCCTGCGCAATGGGCTTCCGGGTTGCGCGGTCCACCAGCACATAGCGCGAGATCACGGTCATCGAGGCGGACGACGGCTCGTTCTCGTCCGTCGTCTGCGATGTCGTCGTGGTGTCCCTGCGTTCCGTGACTCCCAGCGTGAGGTCGTAGGCCGGCGCGGCAGGGGCGCCGGAACCGCCATACAGCAGGAAGATCAGCTGGTTGCGCACCTCCTGCGCGTAGCGCGTGGTGACGGGAGCGACCGAGACGGAAGCCAAAGCGGCCGTGGTGGTCTCGCCGCCCGGGCCGATGGGAGCATCGCTATAGAGCGGGCGGACCGTGCAGGCCGCCGCCGCCAGAGCGAGGACGAGAGCCACGGCACGCAGCCCTGTGCGCAGCGATCGCTCAGATGACGACATTCACGATCCTCTGCGGCACGACGATGACCTTACGCGGGGGCTTGCCCTCCAACGCTCTTACCACGGCTTCGAGTTCGAGGGCAGCCTTCTGGACCGCAGCTTGGTCTGCGTCGCGCGCAATTGTCAAATCGGCGCGCTTCTTGCCGTTGATCTGGACCGGCAGCGTGATCTCGCTGTCGACCACCAGCGCGGCGTCGAAATCCGGCCAGGCCTGATCGGCGACGAGCCCGCCGCCGCCGAGCGCTGCCCAGCATTCCTCCGCCAGATGCGGCATCATCGGCGCCAGCATGATCACCAGCTTTTCCAGCGCCTCGCGCAGCGCCGCCTTGATGGCCGGTTCCGTTGCGCCGGACAGCGCGGCGGCGGGGCCATGGATGGCGTTGACCAGCTCGTAGAGCCGCGCCACGGCCTTGTTGAAGGAGAGCTTGCCGATGTCCTCGCCGACCGCCTTGACCGTCTTGTGGGCCGCCTTGGAGAGCTCGCCCGCCGCACCTTGCGACGCCGCCGCCGCGGCCGTGCCGGCGAGATGCGGCGCGGCCTCGGCGACCAGCCGCCACACGCGCTGCACGAAGCGGTAGGCGCCCTCGACGCCGGCCTCCGTCCAGATGACGTCGCGATCGGGCGGCGAATCGGACAGCATGAACCAGCGCGCGGTGTCGGCGCCGTAACTGGCGATGATGTCATCCGGATCGACGACGTTCTTCCGGGATTTCGACATCTTCTCGATTCCGCCGATCTCGACCGGCGTGCCGTCGGCAAGCAGGGCAGCCCGCCGCTGACCGTCCTTTTCCTCGATCCTGATCTCGGCGGGGGTAACCCAGCCGTCGGGGCCCTTGTAGGTCTCGTGGACCACCATGCCCTGCGTGAACAGCCCTTCGAAAGGCTCCTCGACCGTATTGACGTGTCCCGTCGCCTTCATGGCGCGCGTGAAAAAGCGCGAATAGAGCAGGTGCAGGATCGCGTGCTCGATGCCGCCTATATACTGGTTGACTGGCAGCCAGCCGGACGGGCCGTCGACCGCGGCAAGCGTGGTCGGCGCCGTCTCGTTCCACGGGTCGGTGAAGCGGGCGAAATACCAGGACGAATCGACGAAGGTGTCCATCGTGTCGGTGTCGCGGCGCGCATCCCTGCCGCATTGCGGGCAGGCGACGTGCTTCCATGTCGGATGGTGGTCGAGCGGGTTGCCGGGCCTATCGAAGGTCACGTCGGCAGGCAGTTCGACGGGCAGGTCCTTGGCCGGGACAGGCACGGTGCCGCATGTCTCGCAATGGATGGCGGGGATCGGGCAGCCCCAATAGCGCTGGCGCGAGATCAGCCAGTCGCGCAGGCGGAATTGCACCTTGCGCTCCGCCTGGGGCCGGTTGCCGATGGTGGTCGCCTCCAGCCGCCTGGCGACCTCGTCGAACGCCGCGCGGAATCGCATGCCGTCGAGGAAACGCGAGTTGATCATCGCGCCGTCGTCGACAAAGGCTTCCTCCGTGATACGGAAGGCGTTCCGGTCCGCCCCGTCCGGCAGCACCACGGGCGTGACCGGAAGCCCGTATTTGTTGGCGAAGTCGAGGTCGCGCTGGTCGTGCGCCGGGCAGCCGAAGATGGCGCCCGTGCCGTAGTCCATCAGCACGAAATTCGCGACATAGACCGGCAGCGTCCAGTCCGGGTCGAAGGGATGCACGACGCGGATGCCGGTGTCGAAGCCGCGTTTCTCGGCGGTCTCCAGCTCGGCCGCCGAGGTGCCGCGGCGCCGGACGTCCTCGATGAAGGCGGCGAGCCCGGGGTTCTTTTCCGCCGCTTTCCGCGCCAGCGGATGGTCGGCGGCGATCGCCATGAAGGAGGCGCCGAAGATCGTGTCGGGCCGGGTGGTGTAGACCTCCAGCTCGCGCTCGCCGGCAGGCGCGGTGTCTTCGACCAGCGCCCAGCGGATCAGCAGGCCCTCGGAACGGCCGATCCAGTTGGCCTGCATGAGCTTGACCTTGTCGGGCCAGCGGTCGAGCGTGTCGAGCCCGTCGAGCAGGTCCTGGCTCATCGTGGTGATCCTGAAGAACCACTGCGTGAGGTCGCGCTGCTCGACGGCTGCGCCCGAGCGCCAGCCCTTGCCGTCGATCACCTGCTCGTTGGCGAGCACCGTCATGTCGACCGGATCCCAGTTGACCTTGGCGGACCGGCGCTCGACCAGCCCGGCCTTCCAGAAGTCGAGGAACATCTTCTGCTGGTGGCGATAGTAGGAGGGGTCGCAGGTGGCGATCTCGCGCGCCCAGTCGAGCGACAGGCCCATGGTCTTCAGCTGGCCCTTCATCGTCGCGATGTTCTTGTAGGTCCAGTCGCGCGGGTTGACCTTATTGTCGCGCGCGGCGTTCTCGGCCGGCAGGCCGAAGGCGTCCCAGCCCATCGGGTGCAGCACGTTGTGGCCCATGGCGCGTCGCCAGCGCGCCACCACGTCGCCCATCGTGTAGTTGCGCACATGCCCCATATGGATGCGCCCCGACGGATAGGGGAACATCTCCAGCACGTAGTATTTCGGACGCGGATCGTCGTTGCGGGTGGCGAAGAGTTTTGCATCCTCCCAGGCTTTCTGCCATCTGGGTTCGGATGCGCGCGGATTGTATCGTTCGGTTGCCATGCCCGGAAATTCACCTGGAAGCTTGCCGCGGCAGCGCTCATGCGCCGGGCGGTTGGGAGAAGGTGGTCCGGGTGTTCACCACGCTTTGCGTGCATTTTCAACTTTTATGTGACCGTGACGCCCGAAGGAGCGGCGCGCGGCGCGGGCCCTGCCAGAATGGAGTTCGAAATGACCGATGCACGCGAGAGGCTGGAGAACGTGCGCGCGGCAATCGCGAGAGCCGAGTCTGAGGCGGGGCGGGCCGCCGGCTCGGTGAGGCTCGTGGCCGTTTCCAAGACGTTCGACGCCGCTTCCATCCGGCCGGTCCTGGAGGCGGGGCAACGCGTCTTCGGCGAGAACCGCGTGCAGGAGGCGCAGGGCAAATGGCCGGCGCTGCGCGAGGCTTTCCCGGACATCGAGCTGCATCTGATCGGGCCGCTGCAATCCAACAAGGCGAAGGAGGCGGTGGCGCTGTTCGACGTCATCGAGACGGTCGACCGCGACAAGATCGCCGCCGAGATCGCCCGGGAAATGGCGCGGCAGAACAGGGCGCCGCGCCTCTATGTGCAGGTCAATACGGGCTCGGAGCCGCAGAAGGCCGGCGTCGGGCCGCAGGATGCGGTGGCGTTCGTGGCGCGCTGCCGCGACGTGCACGGGCTTTCCGTGGCCGGCCTGATGTGCATTCCGCCGGCGGACGAGAATCCCGGGCCGCACTTCGCGCTTCTGGAGAAGCTGGCCAGGGAGGCGGGCGTGGCTGAGCTCTCCATGGGCATGTCGGCCGACTACGAGACGGCGGTGGCCTTCGGGGCTACAGCCGTGCGCGTGGGCAGCGCGATCTTCGGGTCGCGCTGAGCGGCCGGCGCCGACCCCAAGGCGTTACCAGGGGTTCGTGCCGATGCGGGAGGCGACCTCGGCGTTCGACGGCACGCGCCCGTCGGGCGTCAGCTTGTCGACGAGGCCCGGAAGGACGGCCGAAAGCTGGCGCAGCAAGTCCTCCTCGGACATGCCCGTTCGGCTGGCGATCTCGGAGAGCGTCGTCTGGCCGATCGCCTTGCCGAGATCCGCAGGATGGAGGTCGGCGTTCTGGCCGGGCTTCACCCAGCTGTCCGCGACCTGGTCATGGCCGTTCTGCCGGAGACGGTCGAGCAGGTCGCCCAGCCCGCCGAGGATCCCGCCATCCGCGCCGGAGGGCTGGCGCGCGGGACCGGGATCGGCCGGCGTCTGCGGCGCGGCCTCTTCCGCCGCATGGCCGCCGCCGCTCAGAAGCTTGCCGGCGAGCAGCGCGCCGAGCGCGATCAGCAGCGGTTTGGAAATATTGCCGCCGGGTACGGCGTCGTCGAAAAGTCCCATCGTATCCTCCTGGCCGGGTGCCGCCCGGTATCGGCATACACCTTCGCGGGCCGCGACGGAACGTGGGACTTTCGATTGCGTTCCATTGGCGCGGCACGATATGATGCTGCGCCAGCGTGGAGCCATCTCATGTCTATTATAAGTTGGATACTGCTTGGACTGATCGCAGGCTTTATCGGCAGCAAGGTCGTCAACAAGAGCGGCGAAGGTTTCATCATGGACCTCGTGCTCGGGATCGTTGGCGCGATCGTGGGGGGATTGATCTTCAGCATGTTCGGCGCGACCGGCGTGACGGGCTTCAATTTGTGGAGCCTCATCGTCGCCGTCATCGGCTCGATCGTCGTGCTGGTGGCTTACCACGCGTTGACGGGGCGGCGCACGCTTTCCTGAAGCGGCCGCCTGCTTTCTGTTTCTTCCAGCTCGTGACGCGTCAGTGCAGCACGAGTTCGCCGCTGACGTTGCGCCATTCGTTCGGCGCGACCAGCTTGCGGTGCGTGTAGGCGATCGAGTGCAGGGGGCCGTCGAGCTTGCTGCGCCAGAAGTCGAGGAATTTCAGCAGGACCGGGAATTTCGGCGCCAGATCGTAGTCTTGCCAGACATAGGTCTGGAGGAGATGCGGATGATCCGGCATATGATAAAGGATCGTCGCCGTCGTCAGGCCGTAACCTTGCAGCATGAGCCGCATTTCCGAGTGCCGATTGCTTGATTGCGTGCGCATTCGCGTTCCCCAGGTCTTGAAACCGGGCCGCGATGACCCGCGGCCATCGGTAAACCTCCCAATGTGAATTACGCGCCAGAACGGTTAACAAACCATGTCGGGCTTGCGGGGCGGAACGCGCGGCGTCCGGTCAGAACGCCAGGAGCGTCCGCGTCAATGGATGATCGGCCGAGCCGAGGCCGTCGACGATGGTGAAGTGATGACGGTCGGGCTCGACCACGCTCTGCGTCGCCGCGCCGAGCCCCGTCCAGACATTGGCGAGCAATGCGCTCTGGCGGATGAATTCGGTCCGCTCGGCGCCGCCGACCCAGCAGGTGAGCCGCGCGCCCTCCACCGGGCGCAGCAACGCCGGGCTTTCCTGCGCGGCTTCCACCTCGTCGGAACGAATATCATTGTTCAGCGCCGTGCGCAGGATCGGCCTGAGATCGTGCACACCGGAGATCGAGACGGTGTTGGCTATGCGGCTGAGCACGGCCGGCGAAAGCGGCGACGGCGCGCAGATCATGCGTGTGGCGAGGTGGCCGCCGGCCGAGTGCCCGGTAAGCGCGATCGGGCCGGCGATCTCGCCGGCCGCCGCCTCGATGGCGGACGCAACCTCCCGCACGATGCCGGCGATGCGCGCCTCCGGGCAGAGCGTGTAGGAGGGGACGGCGACGGCATAGCCGCTGTCCACGCTGCCGGCGGCCAGATGCGACCAGAGGCTCTTGTCGAAGGCCCGCCAGTAGCCGCCATGGATGAAGACCACCAGGCCCTTCGGGGTGCCGGACGGCAGGAAGAGGTCGAGCACGTTGCGCGGTCCGTCGCCATAGGCGATGTCGAGCCGGGCGCGGCCCTCGGACAACATCGCCTCGCGGTAGCGCCGCGCCGGCTCCGCCCAGCGCTCCGGCCAGCGGTCGCCCTGCGGAATATGCGCGCCGTTGGTATAGGCGTCGTCCCAGTCCTCGATGTGGCGATGGAGCATCGGCCGGCCTCCCTGATGACGTCAGGGCACAGCGAAACGTGGCCCGTGTCAATGACCGGGGCGTCGCCCGCACAAATACTTCAATCTTAAAATTTCACGCTTGAACCACCGCTTTCCAGGTGCCATTGTCCATGCTGCCAAAGGAGGCGTCGCGATGAAAGTTGCGGTACTCGGCGGTGGACCGGCAGGCCTCTATTTCGCCATAAGCATGAAGCTGCGCAATTCGGCGCATGAAGTGACGGTTTTCGAGCGCAACAAGCCCGACGACACGTTCGGCTGGGGCGTGGTGCTTTCGGCCGAGACGCTCGACAATCTGACGCGCAACGATCCCGTCTCGGCGCAGTGGATCCGCCGGCATTTCGCCTATTGGGACGACGTGGCGGTCATCAAGGACGGCGTGCGGACGGTCTCGACGGGACACGGCTTCTGCGGGATCGGCCGCAAGCGCCTGCTCCTGCTCCTCCAGCAGCGGGCCCGCGAACTCGGCGTGAAGCTCAATTTCGAGACCGAGGTGGACGGCCCGCAGGCGCTGATGGAAAGCCACGACGTCGTCATCGCGGCGGACGGCCTGAACTCGAAATCCCGCGCCGCCTTCGCCGATGTCTTCAAGCCCGACATCGACATGCGCAAGTGCAAGTTCGTCTGGCTGGGCACCCACCAGAAGTTCGCCAACGCCTTCACCTTCATCTTCGAGAAGACAGAGCACGGCTGGGTATGGGCGCATGCCTACCAGTTCGACCGCGACACCGCGACGTTCATCGTGGAGTGCAGCGAGGAGACGTGGGAAAAATTCGGCTTCGGCGCCATGTCGAAGGAAGAGTCGATCGAGACCTGCGAGAAGATCTTCGAGAAGCATCTCGGCGGCTACAGCCTGATGTCGAACGCCAACCACGTGCGCGGCTCGGCCTGGATCAACTTCCCGCGCGTGCTGTGCGAGCGCTGGTCCTACAAAAACCTCGCGCTGATGGGCGATGCGGCCGCCAGCGCGCATTTCTCGATCGGCTCGGGCTCCAAGCTGGCGCTGGAAAGCGCGGTGGCGCTCGTCGACTACCTGCACAGCGAGGAGAGCCTCGAGGCCGCCTTCGCCAAATACGAGGATGCGCGGCGCACCGAGGTGCTGAAGCTGCAATCGGCGGCGCGCAACTCGCTCGAATGGTTCGAGGACGTCGAGCGCTATCTCGGCCTCGATCCGGTGCAGTTCAACTATTCGCTGCTCACCCGGTCGCAGCGCATCAGCCACGAGAATCTGCGGCTGCGCGATCCGGCGTGGCTGGCCGGCGCGGAAAGCTGGTTCCAGGCGCGCTCCGGCGCGACGAACATGCAGCGCGCGCCGATGTTCGCGCCCTTCAGGCTGCGCGAGATGCATCTGGAAAACCGCATCGTGGTGTCGCCGATGGCGCAGTACAAGGCCGTCGACGGCTGCCCGACCGACTGGCATTTCGCCCATTACGCGGAGCGCGCCAAGGGCGGGGCGGGGCTCGTCTATATCGAGATGACCTGCGTCTCCCCGGAAGGCCGGATCACGCCCGGCTGTCCCGGTCTCTATGCGCCGGAGCACGAGGCTGCCTGGAAGCGCCTGGTGGATTTCGTCCATGTGGAGACCGAGGCGAAGATCTGCGCGCAGATCGGCCATTCCGGCCCGAAGGGTTCCACGAAGGTCGGCTGGGAGGGCACGGACGTGCCGCTGGAAAGCGGCAACTGGCCGCTGCTGGCAGCGTCCGACGTCGCCTGGTCGCCGCAGAACCAGCCGCCCAAGCCCATGACGCGCAAGGACATGGACATGGTGCGCGGGCAGTTCGTCGCTTCCGCCGAGATGGCGGACCGCTGCGGCTTCGACATGCTGGAACTGCACGCCGCGCACGGCTACCTGCTCTCCTCCTTCATCACGCCCGTCACCAACCGCCGCACGGACGAGTATGGCGGATCGCTGGAGAACCGCATGCGCTATCCGCTTGAGGTCTTCCATGCGGTGCGTGCGGTGTGGCCCGACCACAAGCCGATCTCCATGCGCATCTCCGCGCATGACTGGCTGGACGGCGAGGGTGTGGATCCGGCCGAAGCGGTGGAGATCGCGAAGCTCCTGAAGGCCGCCGGCGTGGACATCTGCGACGTGTCGGCGGGCCAGACCTCGATCCGTGCCAGGCCGGTCTACGGCCGGATGTTCCAGACGCCGTTCTCCGATCGTATCCGCAACGAGACCGGCATGGCCACGATGGCCGTCGGCAACATCTACGAGGCCGATCACGCCAATTCGATCCTGATGGCAGGCCGCGCCGACCTCGTCTGCCTGGCGCGCCCGCATCTGGCCGATCCCTACTGGACGCTGCATCAGGCCGTGAAACTCGGCGACCGTCACGTCAAATGGCCCGATCCCTACCTGCCGGGCCGCGACCAGGCCTACCGCCTGGCCGAGCGACAGGATCAGATGACGGGGAAGGTGTGATGGCGCGCCATGCCCTCGTCACCGGCGGAGGCACCGGCGTCGGCAAGGCGATCGCGCTGGCGCTCGCGGATGCCGGCATGGAGGTGACGATCTGCGGCCGCCGCCGGGAACCGCTGGACGAAGCCGCCGCCGGGAACGCACGCCTGCATGCGGCGGTCGCGGACGTGACCGACGAGGGGTCGATGGCGGCGCTGCATGCGGCGGCCGAAGCGGCGCGGGGGCCTTTCGATATCGTCGTGGCCAATGCGGGCGCGGCCGGGAGCGCTCCCGCCCACAAGGTGTCGCTGGAGGACTGGAACCGGACGCTCGCTGTCAACCTCACGGGTGCGTTCCTCACCGTCAAGCCGGCGCTTCCGGGCATGATCGCGCGCAAATCGGGGCGGGTTCTGTTCATCGCCTCGACGGCCGGGTTGAAGGGATATGCCTATGTCGCGCCCTATGTGGCCGCCAAGCACGGCGTGGTCGGCCTGATGCGGGCACTCGCCGCGGAGACCGCCAAGGCGGGCGTCACCGTCAACGCCATATGCCCCGGCTTCACCGAAACCGACATGCTGGCCGACTCGGTCCGGCGCATCGTGGAGAAGACGGGGCGCAGCGCCGAGGAGGCGCGCGCCAGCCTGACCGCGACAAACCCGCAGGGCCGCCTGATTGAGCCCCGGGAGATCGCCGCCGCGGTCCTCTGGCTCGTCAGCGACGCCGCCGCCTCCGTAACCGGCCAGGCGCTTTCCATTTCGGGAGGGGAAACATGACGGCCGCCGTGATCGCCCCACAGCAGCCGAAGGAACATGAAAGGCTGCGGCTCTGGATCCGCATCCTGCGGGTGCAGCGCCTCATCGAGGGCCAGTTGCGGGAGCGCCTCAAGGCCGAGTTCGACACGACGCTGCCGCGCTTCGACGTCATGGCCGCGCTTTACCGGCAGCCGGAGGGCATGCTGATGAGCGATCTCTCCCGCTACCTGCTGGTCTCCAACGGCAATGTGACCGGCATCGTCGACCGGCTCGTCACGGACGGCCATGTCATGCGGGCGCAGCGCGAAAGCGACCGGCGGGCGTCCATCGTCAGCCTGACACCGTCCGGAACTGCCGTCTTCAGAAAGATGGCC
Organism: Hyphomicrobiales bacterium; assembly: GCA_017305925.1. Classification (GTDB taxonomy): domain Bacteria; phylum Pseudomonadota; class Alphaproteobacteria; order Rhizobiales; family Rhizobiaceae; genus Arvimicrobium. The sequence goes on from JAFKJW010000052.1 coordinate 13,658, forward strand.
GCGCAGCACGAGCGCTGGATCGACTCGTATCTGGCCGGAATCGGCGAGGACGATGCCCGCCATCTGGCGAACATGCTGAAATCATTCCGAAGCGAGTGGGAGCGGGGTGCATGAAGGAAAAATCGATGAGCGGCCACACCCCGCGGCATTTCCTGTGGGAGGCCGCGGAGGGGGTCGCATGCGTAAGGCTGGCACGCCCTGAGCGTAAGAATCCGCTAACGTTTGAGTCCTACGCCGAGCTTCGCGACACGTTCCGCGACCTCGTCTATGCCGACGATATCCATGCGGTGGTCTTCCTGCCGAACGGCGGAAACTTCTGCTCCGGCGGCGATGTCCACGACATCATCGGGCCGCTGGTCGGCATGGACATGAAGGAGCTCCTCACCTTCACCCGCATGACGGGCGATCTGGTCAAGGCAATGATCAATTGCGGCAAGCCGATCGTCTCGGCGGTGGACGGCGTGGCGGTCGGCGCGGGTGCCATCATCGCCATGGCCTCCGACCTCAGGGTCGCGACGCCCGAGGCCAAGACGGCCTTCCTGTTCACCCGCGTCGGCCTCGCCGGCTGCGACATGGGCGCCTGCGCCATGCTGCCGCGGATCATCGGGCAGGGACGCGCGGCCGAGCTTCTCTATACCGGCCGCAGCATGAGCGCCGAGGAGGGCGAGCGCTGGGGCTTCTACAACCGGCTGGTTCCGGCTGCCGCGCTTGAGGCGGAGGCGCTGGATCTGGCCCGGCGCATCGTCGCCGGTCCGACCTTCGCGCACGGCATCACCAAGACGCAACTCAACCAGGAATGGTCGATGGGCCTCGACCAGGCGATCGAGGCGGAAGCGCAGGCGCAGGCGATCTGCATGCAGACGAAGGATTTCGAGCGCGCCTACAAGGCGTTCGTCGCCAAGGAAAAGCCGGTGTTCCAAGGGGATTGAGGGATGACCCGGAACGATACCCCCCTCGGGCCTGCCGGCAGGCATGCCATTTCGGAGCGGCCCGATGCCTGACCGCTCCTTCCTCTCCTGGCCGTTCTTCGAGGAGCGCCATCGCGGCCACGCCGAAGATCTGGAGGCGTGGTGCGCGGTCAACCTGCCTGTCGACCATCATGACGTCGATGCGGCCTGCCGAAGGCTGGTGCGCATGCTCGGCGCCGCCGGCTGGCTGCTGCCCACGGCGATCGATCCCGACACTCCCGCGCCGCTGGATGTCCGTAAGTTATGTCTTACGCGCGAGACCCTGGCGCGTCATGACGGGCTGGCCGACTTCGCCTTCGCCATGCAGGGGCTGGGGACCGGCGCGATAAGCCTGTTCGGCGAGGCGCACCACAAGGAATGGCTGCGCAAGACGCGCGCGGGAGAGGCGCTCGCCGCCTTCGCGCTTTCGGAGCCGCGCTCCGGCTCGGATGTCGCCAATATGGACATGACGGCGACGCGTGACGGCGGTTTTTATGTGCTGTCGGGCGAGAAGACCTGGATCTCGAACGGCGGCATAGCCGATTTCTACGTGGTGTTCGCGAGGACGGGCGAGGCGCCGGGCGCCAAGGGGATTTCCTGCTTCCTCGTGCCGGCGGATACGGCAGGGCTCTCCGTCGCGGAGCGTCTGGAAGTGATCGCCCCGCATCCGCTGGCGCGGCTTTCCTTCGCGGATTGCCGCGTGCCCGCCTCCGCCATGATCGGCAAACCGGGAGAGGGCTTCAAGATCGCCATGTCGGTGCTGGACGTGTTCCGCTCGACGGTCGGAGCGGCGGCGCTGGGCTTCGCGCGCCGGGCGCTGGACGAGACCATATCCCGTACGGCATCGCGAAAGCTGTTCGGTGCGCCGCTCATGGATCTACAGATGGTGCAGGGCCACGTCGCGGACATGGCGCTGGATGTCGACGCGGCCGCGCTGCTGGTCTACCGCGCGGCCTGGACCAAGGATGCGGGCGCGGCGCGCGTGACGCGGGAAGCGGCAATGGCCAAGCTCTACGCCACCGACCGCGCGCAGTCCGTCATCGACAAGGCGGTGCAACTGCATGGCGGCGACGGCGTCCGCAAGGGTCACATCGTCGAGAGCCTCTACCGCGAGATACGCGCTCTCCGGATCTACGAGGGGGCCTCCGATGTGCAGAAGGTCGTTATCGCGCGTCAGGTGGCGGGCGCGGCATGACAGATTTTTCCAGGACGCGCGCGCTGTTCCATATTCCCGCCGGCACGATCTATCTCGACGGCAATTCGCTGGGGCCGCTGCCGATCGCCGCCAAGGAGCGCGTCGCGCGCATGATGGCGGAGGAATGGGGCGGGCAGCTCATCAAGGGCTGGAACGGCGCCGGCTGGTTCATGCAGCCGCGCACCATCGGCAACCGCATCGGCAAGCTGATCGGCGCGCCCGAGGGCACGGTCGTCATGGGCGACACGCTGTCGATCAAGGTGCATCAGGCGCTGGCTTCCGCCCTGGAGCTCAATCCGGAACGTAAGGTCGTGCTTTCGGATAGCGGGAACTTCCCCTCCGACCTCTATATCGCGCAAGGCCTGCTGAAATCGCTCGGCAGGGGGCATGTGCTGAAGGTCGTCGAGCCGGAGGAGGTGGGGGCGGCGATCGATGAAAGCGTCGCCGTGCTGATGCTGACCGAGGTCGACTACCGCACCGGCCGCCTGCACGACATGAAGGCCCTGACCGGCAGGGCGCATGCCGCCGGCGCCCTCGCCGTCTGGGATCTGGCGCATTCGGCAGGCGCGCTTCCAATCGACGTCACCGCCGCGGCTGCCGATTTCGCGGTCGGCTGCACCTACAAATACCTCAATGGCGGCCCAGGCGCGCCCGCCTTCATTTATGTCGCGCCGCGGCATCTGGAGACGGCGCGACCGGTGCTTTCGGGCTGGCTCGGCCATGCGGCGCCCTTCGCCTTCGACCTCGACTACCGGCCGGGCGCCGGCATCGACCGCATGCGCTGCGGTACGCCGCCGGTGATCGCGCTGGCCGCGCTGGATGCGGCGCTGGACGCCTGGGAGGGCGTCGACATGGCGGATGTGCGGCGCCAGTCGATCAGGCTCTGCGACCTGTTCATCCGCGAGGTTGAGGCGCGCTGCGCCGATCTTACGCTGAACAGCCCGCGCGACGGCGCCGCGCGCGGCAGCCAGGTCTCCTTCCGGCACCCGGAGGGCTACGCCATCATGCAGGCGCTGATCGCGCGGGGCGTCATCGGCGATTTCCGCGCGCCCGACGCGATCCGCTTCGGCTTCACGCCGCTCTATATCGGCGAGGCGGAAGTCATGGGCGCGGTCGAGATTCTCGCGGACATCATGACGAAACGTCTCTGGGACAAAGCGGAATTCAAGCGCAAGGCGGCGGTGACATGAACGATCCCCACAATCTTCCTTCCGAAGGCGCGGAGGGCGGCCTGGCCCGGCGCCAGGTGCTGCATCCGCGCGGCTGGAAGCCCGCCAGGGGCTACTCAAACGGGGTCTCGGTCGCGCCGGGGCGCATGATCTTCCTCGGCGGGCAGATCGGATGGAATGCCGATCAAGTCTTCGAGACCGGGGATTTCGTCGGCCAGACGCGGCAGGCGCTGCGCAACATCCTCGCCATCCTCGCCGAGGCGGGGGGCGGCCCGGAGCACATCGTGCGCCTGACATGGTTCGTGACCAGCAAGAAGGACTATCTCGCCGATCAGAGGGGCCTCGGCGCCGCCTATCGCGAGGTCATGGGCCGCAGCTTTCCGACGATGAGCGTGGTGGAGGTCACGGCGCTGATGGAGGACGAGGCCAAGGTGGAAATCGAGGCGACAGCCGTCATCCCCTGACGTCCCCAGTGTTTCCTCCGGGGCGCCGGAACCATTCTCCACGGCGATGCGTTGTGCGCGGTCGTCTCCGCGCGCCGGCCGATGGGCGTATCGCCTTCCTGGACGCCAGATAGCGTTCTCAGCGGCTCCGTAAAGGGTCGACCCGCAGCTTTCGCGGCTGCGGCGTGATCACGGAGAGCTGACCGATGGAAGACACGGCAAGACGTTCCCTGATCCGGGCCGCCATGAAGGCGCCCTATCTCGCCCGCGAGGAGGAGCTGGAGCTCGCGTTGCGCTGGAAGCAGGACCGCGACCAGCAGGCGCTTCATGCGATCGCCATGGCGCATATGCGGCTGGTGATCGCGATGGCCACGAAGTTCCGGTATTTCGGCCTTCCCGTAGGCGATCTCATCCAGGAGGGCCACGTCGGGCTCCTGGAAGCCGCGGCGCGTTTCGAGCCGGACCGCGGCGTGCGCTTCTCGACCTATGCGTCATGGTGGATACGGGCATCGATCCAGGACTACATCCTGCGCAACTGGTCGATCGTGCGCGGCGGCACGAGCTCGGCGCAGAAGGCACTGTTCTTCAACCTCCGCCGGCTGCGGGCGAAGCTGGCGCAGGGCTCGGAGGCACTGTCGAACGCCGAGCTCTACAGGCAGATCGCCACCGCGCTGGGCGTTCCGGAGGCCGATGTGGCGATGATGGACACGCGGCTTTCCAGCCCGGATTCCTCGCTCAACGCGCCGGTCACCGACGAAGCTGCCTCCAGCGACCGCATGGACTATCTGGTCGACGGCGATCCGCTGCCGGACGAGGTCGCCGAGGACGTGATCGACGTCGAGCGCCGGTCGGGCTGGCTCAAGGCGGCGCTCGGCGTGCTGAACGACCGCGAGCTGCGCATCATCCGGGAGCGCCGGCTGCGAGACGAAGGCGCTACCCTGGAATCGCTCGGCGTCGCGCTCGGCATCTCCAAGGAACGGGTGCGCCAGATCGAGACGCGCGCGATGGAGAAGCTGCGGCTGGCGCTGATCCGGATCAACCCGGAAATCCGGCGCGCGGTGGCCTGACCACGGGCTATGCGGCCAGCGCGCGCACCTTGCGCATATCGGCGAGGAAACGGGCACGCTCGGCAGCCTTGTCCTGCGGGTCGACGATGCGCAGGATGAAGGACGGATGGATGGTGACGAACACTTTCAAGCCGTCCTCGCGCTCGATCGTCCCGCCCCGCAGCTTCGTCACCGGCAGAGCCTTGCCGAGCAGCGACTGCACCGCGGTCGCGCCGAGCGCCACCACCAGATCGGGCCTGATCAGGCCGAGCTCCTTGTCCAGCCACCAGCGGCAGGCACGCACCTCGCCGGCATTCGGCTTGCTGTGGATGCGCCGCTTGCCGCGCGGCTCGAACTTGAAGTGCTTCACCGCATTGGTGACGTAGACCGAGGTCCGGTCTATCCCGGCCTCTTCGAGGATGGCGTCGAAGACCTTTCCGGCAGGTCCGACGAACGGCCTTCCGGCAAGATCCTCCTGGTCGCCGGGCTGTTCGCCGACGAACACCCATTTCGCGGTCTGCGGCCCTTCGCCGAACACCGTCTGCGTGGCGTTCTCCCAGAGCGGGCAGCGGCGGCACGCGGCCGCGGCAGCGCCGAGTTCGGCCAGCGTGGCGGCATCCTCGCCGCCGCCGGCGTCCGGTATTTTGTCCGGCGGCCAGTGGCGTGCCTGGATTTTCCGGTGGGTGGCTGGGGCCGTGGTCGGCATCCTGGCTATCATCCTGCTCTCCGCCTCGCTTGCGGTCGAAATCATGGAAGGAATGAGGGCGGCTTCCGGAAGGTTCCGCCAATATTTCTTCGGCATCTCGGCCTGCATGGCCTTCACCTTCAGCCGGGCCGGATTGAACACGGATCGGAAGTAGGTCTTCCACAACGCCTCGGCGTCGTCGGCGTCAGGCGCGTCCGCTCTGTCGGCGCCCGGTCCGAGATGCAGGAGCGTGCCGTCCCACCGGGCGGATGCATGGGGCGTCAGGATCGCCCAGCGCATGCCTGCGAAGCGGCGCACGAAGAAGGGCGCGTTGCGCTCGACGATGAAATGGTCTGGCTCGAACCAGGCCACGAAGTGCTCGCCCGCCTCGTCCACCATCCTGCGAAAGCGCACGAAAGCGCGCATCTTGTGCAGGTCGCGGCGAACGGCCTTGTCCATCGCCTCGAATGTCCGGGTGTCCGGATCGGAGGCGATTTCGAGGAGGAAAGGCTCGCGCTTCAGCCGCCACAGGATCCGGTAGAGCAGGCCGAACCGCGCAGGATCGGCATGGCAGATGACGGTTTCGGATCGTTCGAGAAAGCTGCGCGGTACGGTGATACCCGCTTGCCTCCGGCATTCGGACGGCGTTTCCTGCGCCTGCTCCGATATCTCCCAGGCGACGTCCTCGGGCCGCACGCCGTCCAGGAGCAGCCGCCGCGCGGCGGAGCGCCAGCCGGCGAAATCCGCCGGCCCGCCGAGCGCGATCCTGACATCCGAAAGGGGTAGCTGCGGAGCCGGGATCATAGCAGCACCAATTGCCGGCACGGCGCGACCACCCTTTCCCGCAGGCGCTCGGCGTCGAGAAGCGCGCCGGGCGTCCAGTCCGCCGCGATGATGAAAGGCCGCACCTTGGCAATCGAGCCGCAGAGGCGGGCGACATCGGCGAGGCGCAGCCGCCGGTGCATGCGCGTTTCCAGGATGCGCGTCACCGTCCGCGCGCCGAGGCCCGGCACGCGCAGGAGCAGCTCGCGGTCGGCCCGGTTGACGTCGGCCGGAAACAGCGCGCGGTTGCGCAGCGCCCAGGCGAGTTTCGGGTCTATCTCCAGGTCGAGCATGCCGTCCGCAACGCCGGCGAGGATTTCCCCCTGCCGGAAGCCATAGAAGCGCATCAGCCAGTCGGCCTGATAGAGCCGATGCTCGCGGATCAGGGGCGGCTTCCTGAGCGGCAGGGCATGCGAGGCATCCGGAATGGGGCTGAAGGCGGAATAATAGACCCGCCGCAGCCTGTAGCTGCCATACAGATTGGCGCTCCTCTCCAGAATGGCGGCGTCGGACGTCGCGTCGGCGCCGATGATCATCTGCGTGGACTGGCCGGAGACGAAGGTCCGGCGTTTTTCCGAACGGGTCGAGGGCTCGGATTCCTCGTCGATCTTGCGCCGCAGGAAGGCCATGGACCGCCTGATCCCGTCCGGCCGCTTCTCGGGCGCGAGCTTCCGCATACCCTCGTCCGTCGGCAGCTCCACATTGACGGACAGCCGGTCGGCATATCGGCCCGCCTCGGCCAGCAGGTCCGGCGAGCATTCCGGAATCGCCTTCAGGTGGATGTAGCCGGCGAAGCGCTCTTCGACGCGAAGCCGCCGCGCGACCTCGACGATGTCCGCCATCGTGTCGTCGGGGGACCGTATGATGCCGGAGGAGAGGAAGAGGCCTTCAATGTAGTTGCGCTTGTAGAACGCCATGGTCAGGCGGACGACTTCGTCGACGGTAAAGCGCGCCCGGCGCGTGTTCGAGGACGAGCGGTTGATGCAGTAGGCGCAGTCGTAGATGCAGAAATTGGTGAGCAGCACCTTCAGCAAGGATATGCAGCGTCCGTCCGGCGCATAGGAATGGCAGATGCCCATTCCTTCGGTGGAGCCGATCCCTTTCGATTTCAGCGAATTGCGCTCCTGCGCGCCGGAGGAAGCGCAGGAGGCATCGTATTTCGCCGCATCGGCGAGAATGGCGAGTTTTTCGCGTATGGGGACAGCGGCCATATGTTCATGATATGTTCTTTGTCTCGCCGCCGCTATAAAATTTAATGCACCGGGATGCCGTGAAGCCGCGCCGCAGCATGAGCCGGGAAAAGAACGGGAGTCCGTCCGGACGGTTCAGCCGTCGGAGACGATCTTCACCTTGTCGCCGACCGACACCGTCGCGCCGGGGCCGAGCCCGTTGAGGACGCGCAGGAGATCGAGCTTGCGGTCGACGCCGACCATGCGTTCGGCGAGCGAGGCGACCGTCTCGCCGGGCTTCACCGTGACGATCTTGATCCGCAGCGGCTTCAGCGCCGCCTTCTCCTGCGCGGAGAGGACGCGGAAGGAGCCGCTGACGGAGCGGGCGATCTCGGCGAGGTTCGTCGCGGCCGAGGGCGCGGCGGTCAGCAGCCGGTAAACCTGGTCGCCGGCCCGCACCACGACGATGTCGAACTGCCAGCCCTCGGCGCGCGCCGTGGCCGCCGCCGCCTCATTGCCGTTGATCGTCTCGGTGTGCACGCTGGCCGGGTCGAGCCCGGCGACCCAGCCGCTGCGCACATAGTCGACGAGCGACATGCCGGCCTTGATCTTCACGCCGTCGAAGCGGACGGCGGTATCGCCGGGACCGGTGGCCGTCACGGCCGACGCGCTGTTGTCGATGATGAAGCCCGCAGGCACCGAGAAGGCGATGCCCAGGCGCGGATGCATGAAGGTGTTGCCGCGCACGTAGCCCTCGTCGGGCGTGTCACCGTAGAGCAGGCCGTCTATGCCGGCGAGATAGGCGTCGCGGTCGCGCGAGCCGGTGCCCGGCGCGCCGAAGCCGCGGGCGTGCATGGTCGCCAGCTCGACGCGCTGCGGCGTGTTCGGATGGCTGGCGAGGAAGTCGAGGCTGGGATCGGTCGCGCCGGAAACGGAGCGCAGGTCCTGATAGGCCGACATGGATTGCAGGAAGCGTGAGGCCGCATAGGGGTCGTAGCCGGCGCGGCCGGAGGTCTTGATGCCGATGGCGTCGGCCTCCAGCTCCTGGTTGCGGGAGAACTGCGCCAGCCGCAGCTTGCCGCGCACCAGCGCCATCTTGGCGGCGCTGGAATCGCCCAGCACGTCCGTGACCACCTTGGTGGCGAGAACCTCGTCCGCTTCCTTCTTCTGCCGGGCGACGCCGTGATTGGCGGTGACGTGGCCCATCTCGTGGGCGATCACGGCCGCGAGCTCGGCCGAATCGTTGGCGAGCGCCAAGAGGCCGCGCGTCACGTAGAGATAGCCGCCGGGGAGCGCGAAGGCGTTCACATTGGGCGAGTTGAGGATTGTGATCCTGTAGGTCTGGGTCGGGTTGTCGGTTTCGAGCGTCAGGTTGCCGACCACCTTCGCGACCATGCGCTCCAGCTTGGCGTCGGAATATTCTCCGCCATAGGTCGCGAGTATGCGCGGGTGCTGGGCGCGTGCCAGCTCGGCCAGCCGGTCGTTTCGGCTCACCGTATCGACGGTGACGGGATTGTCGGACGGGCGGAAGGCCTGCTCGTTGATCTGGTCGACCGACGACTGGCATGCGCCGAGCGCGAGCGCCATCATCGCCGCGACCAGGCCAAGGCCCGCGCGCCGTCGGTCAGGCTTTGCTCGATTGATGCTCAAGCTCGACAGGTCACTTCCCTTTCCACGGCGAGGCCATCGTCATGCAGCTACACGCATCTTCATACCACAGACAAGGAAGCACGGCGCCGCATCGTTCCCCTTCGCCGTAAAATATGTCCGCAAGCGGGCAGTATTTTGCGATTACCGTGCAGGAGACGTCCCGCCGACATAGTCGCGAAACGCCCGCGGCGCGGAGTTTCCGAAGAAATCGGCAGCCTTCCCGCTGCTTTCAACACGCCCGTCGCTCAGAAATACGACGTTTTGCGCGATCCGGCGCGCGTCTTCGGGATGATGTGTCACGAAAAGCACGGTCATGGCGCGTTCCGCATGCAGTTCTCCGATCAGGCCCAGCATGTCCGCCCGCAAGGCCGGCCCCAGCGCCGCGAAGGGCTCGTCCAGCAGCAGCACCGGACGCTCGCGGACCAGCACGCGCGCGATCGCGACGCGCTGGCGCTCGCCGCCGGACAGTTCGCGCGGCAGGCGCTTTTCCTTGCCCGCGAGGCCCACCCGCGCGATCGCAGCAGTGACCGCCTCGCGGTCTCGCATATCAAGCTTGAGCGAGGGTGATCGGCCAAGCCCGACATTCATGGCGACCGTGAGATGGCCGAAGAGGTTGTTCTCCTGGAAGATCATCGATACCGGGCGCTCGGCCGGTGCGCGGCCCGCCATGTCCTCGCCGCCGATCAGCACGCGGCCCGATCCGGGATCCTCGAAGCCGGCGACGAGGTTGAGGAGCGTCGTCTTTCCCGATCCGCTCGGCCCCATCACCGCCGTCACCGCGCCGGGCTCGAAACCCGCATCGAGAAAGAAGGCGGTCTCGCCATAGCGGAACGTCACTTTCTCGAGCGTCACGGAAAGACCGGTTCTCATGTATCCTCCGTGCGGCCGAGCCGGTCCGCCGCCAGAATGAGAAGCAGGCAGAAGGCGCCGAGCAGCAGCGCGAGGCCCGCCGCGTCCGCCGTCCGGTAGCTGCCCATCCTTTCATAGAGCAGGTAAGGCAGCGTCTTCACCGTATCCGAGCCGAACAACGCGATCACGCCGAGGTCGCCCAGCGACAGGGCGGCGGCGAAGGTGAGGGCGGTGGCGAGCGGGCGCCGCAGGGCCGGCCAGTCGATCAGCCTGAGCCGGTTCCATCCGCCGATTCCCAGCGCGGCGCAGAGCCGGTCGTGCCGAGCGGCGGCCGCATCGTGGGCCGGCCGGATCGCCCTCAGCGCAAACGGCATGGCCATGATCGCGTTGACCGCCACCACCATCGCCGGCGCGATGGCGAAGACGTCGGCCACGGTGCGCAGCAGCACGAACCAGCCTGCGCCGATGACGATCGGCGGCACGACCAGGACGAAGCTCGCGCTGCCGGCCAGCCTGCGGCCGGCTGCCGTCAGCGACCAGGCGAGCGCCGCGGCGAGGGTTGCCGATGCCGTGGCCAGGACCAAGCTCGTCGCGGTGGCGCGGAGGAAGCTTGCCTCGCGCACCAGCCGCCACAGGTCGGCCTCCAGCCCCGCTGCCACTATCGCCGCCATGGGGCCGGCGACCAGAAGCAGCGCGGCCGCGATGCAGAACCCGTCGAAGACCCTTTCCGAACCGCTTGCGGCCATGTAACGGCGGTTCGTCACGGCGAGGTTGGCATCTCCCGAGAGGTTCGCGCCGATCCGCACCAGAAACGCGACGACGATCAGCGTCAGCGCCACCTGCGCGAGCGTGAGCACCACCGCGCGGGCCGGATCGAAATCGAATCGCAACGCCTGATAGATCGCCACTTCGAGCGTCGAGGCGGCCGGACCGCCGCCCAGCGTCAGCACGATGGTGAAGGAGGTGACGCAGAGCATGAAGACCAGCCCCGCCACGCCGGGAAGGGCGGCCCGCAGGACCGGCCACTCGATCAGCCGGAAGACGATGCCGGCACGCATGCCGAGCTGGCTGGACAGCCGCCACTGATCGGCCGGCACCGTCTCCAGCGCTTCGGCGAATAAACGTGCGGCCAGCGGCAGGTTGAAGAAGACATGGGCAAGCAGGATGCCCGACAGGCCGTAGATGCCGGGCCACGTCCCGCCGGTCATCGCCGAGAAGGCCGCGGCGAACCAGCCGGCGCGCCCGAAAAGCGAGAGAATGCCCATCGCCGCCACGATCGCCGGCAGGGCGAGCGGGACGGCGAAGAGTTTCAGGATCAGCGACCGCCCGAAGAAGCGCGGGTGGCGCGACAAGGCCCGGGCAACGGCGATCGCCGGCACGACCGAAAGCACGGTCGACGCCGCCGCCTGAAAGAGCGTGAAGCCGGCGACGCGCAGCATGTAGCCGTCGAGCGCGGCGGCCGCGCCCTGCGGGTCGCGCGCGCCCTCCGCGATCAGCCCGGCAAACGCGCCGCCGACCACCAGGCCGACGAAGCCGAGAGCGGCGAGGCCGGGAAGCGGAGTGGCCGGCGCGGCGCCGGCCGTCGAACGAGTGGTCAAAGGATTACTTGCTCATCGCCGAGAGCCACTCGTCGACCCATGCCTTGCGGTTTGCCGCGACCTCTTCCGATGGAAGAAGCAGCGTCCTGGCGGGTTTGACCAGCCGGTCGAAAGCGGGGTCGAGCGGCTTGTCGATACGGCCCGCCGGGAACATCCAGTTCGTTTCCGGGATCGCGTCCTGGAATCCCGGCCCGGTCATGAAGGCGAGGAATTTTTTCGCCAGCGGGTTTTTCTCGCCGTTCACCGTAAGCGCCGCCACCTCGACCTCAAGGTAATGCCCCTCCGCGAAGGCCGCGGCCTGGTAGCGGTCGGTCTTCTCCGAGATCATGTGGTAGGCCGGAGAGGTGGTGTAGGAGAGCACCATCGGCGCCTCGCCCTTGGTGAACAGGCCGTAGGATTCGCTCCAGCCCGGCGTGACGGTGAGCACCCGGCGCCGCAGCAGCTTCCACGCGTCCGCGGCCTTGTCGCCATAGACCGCCTTGACCCAGAGCAGAAGGCCGAGGCCGGGCGTCGAGGTGCGCGGATCCTGGATGACGATCTTCTGCTCGGGGTCGCCCTCGACCAGCTCCTTCAGGCTGGCCGGCGGCGTCTTCAGCGCCTGCGTGTCGTAGACGACGGCGAAGTAGCCGTAGTCGAAGGGCACGAACGTGTCGTCGGCCCAGCCGCCGGGCACGTTGACGTTCGCCATGTCGATGCCGGACGGGGCGAACAGGCCACTCGCCTTCGCTTCCGCCGTGAGGTTGGTGTCGAGGCCGAGCACGATGTCGGCCTTGGTCGCCTTGCCTTCGAGCTTCACGCGGTTGAGCAGGGCCACGCCGTCCGCGACCGCGACGAATTTGACGTCGCAACCGCACTCCGCTTCGAAGGCCTTTTCGACCTGCGGGCCTGGGCCCCATTCGGCCGTGAAGCTTTCATAGGTGTAGACCGTCAGCGTGTCCTTCGCCGCGGCCACATGGGGCGCGGCGAGCAGGGAGAATGCCGTCAGCAAAAGGGAGAAAATTCTCATCCAGGGCCTCCTTCAATCGAGTTGACAGGGAATAAGCGCCGGATGAAGCGTCTAATCCCTCCGCCGGTACGAGCCGGATCAGGTTCAGCGGGTTGGCGTTCGCCTCTCAGCCGAGCCGCGCAAAGCGCGTCCGGCACCCCGTTAGAGCAGGCGGACCCTAGCGCGCCCGCGAGGCCGACGCAACAGGGTTCGGCGCGAGCGGCCCCGTCTTCCGCCGCAGCGCCGGCTCATGGTAGAGGCGCGCCATGAGCCGGTTCACCCTTCTCCTCGGCGGCGATTCGACGCCGACGCCGCGCCTGCGCAGGCAGGTCGCGGCAACGCGCGTCATCGCCGCGGATTCCGGCATCCGGCATGCGCGTTCCCTGTCGCTTGTCCCTGAGCTGTGGGTGGGCGACTTCGATTCCACGACCGTCCTGATGGAGCGCGCCTATCCCGACACGCCGCGCCAGATGTTTCCGGCCGAGAAGGACAAGACGGACGGGGAGCTTGCCGCCGCCATCGCGCTGCGGGAGGGCGCGACCTCGCTGGTGATGGTGGGCGCCTTCGGCGGCCAGCGCGCCGACCATGCGTTCCTGCACCTCGCGCTCGCCGCGCGGCTTTGCGAAGAGGGCATGGAGGTCATCCTGAGCAGCGGCAGCCAGGAAGGCCATCCGCTGCGCCACGGCAGGACGGTGTTCGACTTCGACGACGGCACGCTGTTTTCCGTGATCGGCCTCACCGACCTTTCCGGGCTGACCGTCGGCGGCGCGAAATGGCCGCTCCGTGCGGTGGATGTGCCGCTCGGCTCGTCGCTCACGGTCTCCAACGAGACCCGCGGCCGGCTCGAAATAAAGCTCAAGGGCGGCCGCGGCCTGCTGATCGCGCATCCCTATCCGGCGGAGGACGCGTAGCTTGGCTCCTCCCCTTCTCAAGCTGGACGGCATCGTTCTCACCTTCGGCGGCACGCCGCTTCTCGAAGGGGCGGAGCTTTCCGCCAGCGCCGGCGACCGCATCGCCCTGGTCGGCCGTAACGGCTCGGGCAAGTCGACGCTGCTGAAGATCGCCGCCGGGCTGGTCGAGCCCACGGAAGGCGAGGTGTTCCGCCATCCCGGCGCGACGATCCGCTACCTTCCGCAGGTGCCGGACATGGAGGGTTTCGCCAGCGTGCGGGCCTATGTGGAGGCGGGACTGGGGCCTTCCGACGATCCGCACCGCGCGACCTATCTTCTGGAGAGCCTCGGCCTGACGGGGGACGAGGCTCCCGCCGGACTATCCGGTGGCGAGGCGCGGCGCGCCGCGCTCGCCAAGGTCATGGCGCCGCAGCCGGACATATTGCTTCTCGACGAGCCGACGAACCATCTCGACCTCGCCGCCATAGAATGGCTGGAGGAAGAGCTGATCCGCTCGCCCTCCGCGGTGATCCTGATCTCGCATGACCGCCGCTTCCTCGAGCGCATCTCCCGGGCGACGGTGTGGCTCGACAGGGGCGTCACGGCCCGGCTCGACCGCGGCTTCGCGCATTTCGAGGAATGGCGCGACAAGCGGCTGGAGGAGGAGGAGCGCGAGCAGCACAAGCTCGGCCGGCAGATCGTGCGCGAGGAACACTGGCTGCGCTACGGCGTCACGGCGCGGCGCAAGCGCAACATGCGCCGCCTCGGCGAGCTCCAGGCGATGCGCCAGCGGCACCGCAGCCATCGCGGCGCCGAGGGCGTGGCGGCGATGGCCGCTTCCGGGGCGGCCGAATCGGGCAAGCTGGTGATCGAGGCGAAGTCGATCGCCAAGAGCTACGGCGGTGCCGCGATCGTCAGGAACTTCTCCGCCCGTATCCAGCGCGGCGACCGCATCGGGCTGGTCGGCGCCAACGGCGCGGGCAAGACGACGCTCCTGAGGCTTCTGACCGGGGAGCTGGAGCCGGATGCCGGCTCCGTGCGGCTGGGCGTCAATCTGGAGATCGCGACGCTCGACCAGAAACGCGCCGCGCTCGACCCCGACGAATCGCTGGCGCATTTCCTCACCGACGGGCGCGGCGAGACGGTCGTGGTGAACGGCGAGGAGCGCCACGTCGTCTCCTACATGAAGGACTTTCTCTTCAAGCCCGAGCAGGCGCGCACGCCGGTGCGGGAACTGTCGGGGGGCGAGCGGGCGCGGCTGGTCCTGGCGCGCATCCTGGCGCGGCCTTCCAACCTGCTGGTGCTGGACGAGCCGACCAACGACCTCGACATGGAGACGCTGGATCTCCTGCAGGAACTGGTGGCGGGCTATGCCGGCACGGTGCTGCTGGTCAGCCACGACCGCGATTTCCTCGACCGGACCGTGACCAGCGTCATCGCGCCGGAAGGCGACGGGCGCTGGCTGGATTATGCGGGCGGCTACTCCGATATGCTGGCGCAGCGCGGCGGCCGCACGCTGGAGGACCGCAAGGCCGAAAAGCGCGCTCCGGCCGCGCCGTCGCAATCCCGCGCACCGGATGCAGGCGGGAGCGATCAGGGCAAACCCGGCGGCAAGAAACTTTCCTACAAGCAGAAATTCGCGCTGGAGACGCTGCCGGGAAAGATGGAGGCGGTGTCCGTGGCGATCTCGGCGCTGGAGGACAGGCTCGCCGACCCGAAGTTCTACGAACGCGACCCGAAAGGCTTCGCGCAGAGCATCGCCATGCTGGACAGGGAGCGCGCCGTCCTCGCGGCAATGGAAGAGGAATGGCTGGAGCTGGAGATGCTGCGCGAGGAGCTGGAAGGGTAGAGGCGCTCGATCCCGCCATGTCCTGCGCCGCCCGCCTTCGCGGCCGTATGATCCCGCGCCGCCGGCCGTGCGGCGCGGCAGGTGCGCCTCAAAGCAGGCCGCTTTGCCGGCTGAGCTCGCGTATCAGCTTCTCGTCCTCGGGTGGCATCCTGCTTACGCGAATGAACAGCTCGTTGCCTTCCTTGGCGCCTTTGTGGTTGATTCGCTGTACCAGCGGCCTCGCCTCATCGAGCCTGCCTGCTGCCGCCAGCGACCAGACGGCAATTCGCATCACATGGGGGTCGGCATAGGGATGCCGCGCGGCGCGCAACCCCCACGCCGCCGCCTCATCGACCTTGCCAAGCCGTAACAGGGCGAGGGAGCGAACGCTCTGTATGGCAGCGAGGAAAGGATCGAACGGCGACAACTCCCGCGCGCGGTCGCTCGCCTCGATGCCGGCCTTCGGATCTCGGGACAAGGCTTCGACGATGGCTCTTGAAAAATGGCCGAAGGCATAGGAAGGGCTGAGGGCAATCGTACGCTCCAGGGCTTCGATGGCTTCGTCATGCTTGCCCGATAGCCACAGTGCCTGCCCAAGAGTGCAATGCCCTGCCGGATCATACCTATCGACCGTCACCGCGCGAGCGGCAAGATCGTATGCAAGCTGAATCTCCGGCGACGGATAGGACGGATCGTGAAGGAAGGCTTTCAGAAAGCGGGTGTATGCGAGGCTGGCGTAGGGGCGCGCGAAACCCGGGTCGCTATCGATGGCAGCCCTGAAAAGGTTTTCTGCGATTTCGTTGTCAGGACCGGTGAATTTGTGCATGTGCCATAAGCCGCGATGGTAAGCCTGCCAGGCATCCAATGTATAAAGCGGCCGCATGATCGCTATATTGCGTTCCGCGAGGTCGACCCCGTCGGCGATCAGCATGCCGATCTCGCTGGCCAGCGCCGATCCGAACTGCGAAACCAAAGCGAGGGGTTTTGCGAATGTCTCCGAAAAAAGCACCCGGCCGCCGCTGGCCTCGATCAGCTCCACATCGATCCTGAGCGTCGATCCGTCCAGGATGACGGTGCCGGCGCAGACATAGTCGCAACGGAGCAGCCGGCCGGCTTCCAGGCTGTTCAGCCCGGTCCCCGACAGGGCCTGGAGCGAGTTCGCCGCGATGACGAAGACGGTCCTCAGCCGCGCGACGTCCCGGATGATGTCCCTCAGCAACCCGTCCCTCAGGACATAGAGCTGCCGGGAAGCGACATCCTGGAGCGCGAAGGGCAGCACCGCCACCGCAGGCCGGTCGCGCCCGGAGGCGCGGACGGGCTGCGGTGCCGGCGGCCCCGTCCGAGCGTCCGTCAGCGGCATCGGCGATCTGCTTTCCTCGACCAGCATGTCGAACGCATGGGAGGACGATCTTTCGCCGGGCTGCCCGGCTTCCGTGCCGGGCGCGGCCAGCATGTAGCCTCGCCTCGGGATCGTGCGCAGAACCTGCCCGGTTCCGTCATCGATGGCGCCGCGTACGGCCTTGACCGTCTGCGTCAAGACGTCGTCCGTGACCGCCAGGCCACCCCAGACTGCCTGGATCAGCTCGTCCTTCCCGACCACGCGGCCGCGATTCCTTGCCAGGTAGCAGAGCGTCGCAAAAGCCTTGGGCCGGATCGGCAGGAGGCAGCCGTCCCGTTCGAGCACGCCCCGATGGATGTCGAGGCGGCAGCCGTTCACGTCCTGGATATCGCCTCTCTGCACCTGCAAGGCCCCCCCTCAGGTCGCTCTTTACTCATGACAAACCAAACATCGGCTTGGCGCAAGCGCGCTATTCCCGGCGCCCGGTCAGGCCGGCAGCACGCCCGCCCGCCTCAGCCCCTCCGACCAGCGCCGCCGGTCCTCGTCGCGGCGAAAGGGATTGTGATCGACGAGATCGCGAGCTTCGAATGCGGGGCTGCCTTCCCGCAGGGATACGAGCGCCCGCTCGGCGCGCGCGGCATCGTCCAGCATTCCCGCGCTCGCGATGATCATGCCGAAGCCGTTCACGAAGTTCGGCCGCTCGCGCACCGCTGCCTCGGCCCAGCGGAGCGCATCGTGATCGCGTCCGGCAATGAAATGCGCCAGGGCCGTCGAGGCCTGCATGCTGAAAAGCTGCGTATCGTGGGGATTCAGCTGGATGCCGCGCGCCGCATGATCCACGGCTTCCTCGGGAAGGCCGAGCCATGCCTTCACCCAGGCGCTTGCGGCCCAGGCGAGCGGCAGGTTGGGATTGATGTCCAGGGCGGATTCGATGAAGGCAGCGCCGCCGTCGAGGTCTCCGACCACATAGGCAAGAGTGAACCCGCCGGTCCACAAGGCGCCCGCATCCCCCTTGCCGAACTCGCCCGCGCCCCTTGCCAGCCGTTCGGCCTCGGCAATGTCGGCGAGGTCCTTCACAGGCAGGCCGATCGCCTTGCGCTGCACGTAGCAGCGGGCAGCCATGCCGTAGGCCGCCGCGAAGGCGGGATCGAGCTCGATCGCCTTGACGAAGAGCGGCAACGCATCCTGATTTCCGCTGCCGTTCCAGCGATGGTGTTGGGCCATGCCGCGCAGGAAGTAGTCGTAGGCGTCCAGGCTTTCGGTCGGCTTGTACAGCGCCCGGCCGATCTCCGCCTGTTCGAGAGTCGGCGCGATCGCGCCGACGACGCGTCCTGTCACCTGATCCTGCAAGGCGAAGACGTCTTCCGAAATGCCATCGAACCGATCCACCCACAGATGGGCCCCGGACATGGCGTCGATCAATTTCGCGGTGATCCTGAGGCGGCTGGCGGCGCGGCGCACGCTGCCCTC
>JAFKJW010000053.1 GCA_017305925.1 Hyphomicrobiales bacterium
AGGGGGAGGTGGCCGACGTCTCCGAATTCCGCTCCCCCTTGTGGGGAGGGGTAAGGGGTGGGGGTCCTTCATTGGCAACATGGTGGCCGGATGACCATGCAGCCTTCACCTCACACCCCCGCGCAGCTTCAGTTCCGCACCTTCCGCCTCGGCACGCCGTTCCAGCCGCGCATCGATGCGCTCGCCAGCACCAGCGAGTGGTTTTCCTGGGCCGGCTATCGCGCGCCGCTTTCGCTGTGGGACGAGGAGCTCGAATATTTCGCCATCCGCAGCCAGGCGGCCGTGTTCGACCTTTCGCCGATGGTGAAATACCGCATCGAAGGCGCCGATGCGGAAGCGTTCTGCAACAAGGTGACGCTGCGCGACGTGACGAAGCTGCGGCCGGGACGCGTCCACTACACGGCATGGTGCGACGACGAGGGCCACGTGCTGGACGACGGCACGCTGTTCCGCCTGTCGCCGACGCGCTTCCGGCTCTGCTGCCAGGAGCGCCATCTGCCATGGCTGCTGGACAGCGCCGAAGGGTTCGACGTGACCGTGGCGGAGGAGACGGAAGAGGTTGCGGGCCTGGCTCTCCAGGGGCCGACCGCCTATGCCGTCCTGCGCGATGCGGGCTTCGCCGGCGCGGAGAGGCTGAAGGTCTTCGACCTCGCCGACTTCCCGCACGAGAGCGGTGGCGTCACCATCTCGCGCACCGGCTTCACCGGCGATCTCGGCTACGAACTGTTCGTTCCGGCCGAGCGGGCGCTCTCGCTGTGGGATCGCCTGTTCGAGGCGGGCCGTCCGCACGGCATCCGCGCCATCGGCTACGCCGCGCTCAACCGGGCGCGCATCGAGGCGGGCCTGATCGTCGCCGATGGCGACTTCGTCACCGCCGAGCACGCGCTCCGCCACGACCGGCTGCGCATGCCCGACGAGATCGGGCTCGGCTTCATGATCGACGCGAAGAAGGCGGCGCACTTCAACGGCCGCCGCGCCATCCTGGAGGCGCGCGGCAAGAAGACGCTGCGTCATATCCTGGTCGGGCTGGAGATCGAGGGCAACGTGCCGGCCGAGCACGCCATCGTCTACCATCGCGGCAAGCGCGACGTCGGGCTGGTGAGCGCCGCCATCTGGTCGCCGACGGCCAAGAGGAACATCGCGATCGCCAGCTTGGAGCGCCCCTACGGCGACAGCGTGACCGACGATCTGTGGGTCGAGATCTATGCGATGCGGGAATTGCGCTACCAGAAGATGATGAAGCGGGCGCGCGTGGTGCCGCGTCCCTTCGTCAGGCTCGACCGCCGTACCGCCGATCCGCCGGGCCTGCGCTGACATGCCGGGGAAATCGCAAGCACCGGCTACCGGCCGCGACATCGAGGCGGAAGAGAACTGGGCGCTGGTCAACACGCCGCTCGGCGAGGAATGGTCCGGCCGGACGCGTTATGCGGCGGCCATGTTCTTCTACAAGCGTGGCGAGATGAACACCGAGACGCTGGAAGTCTACCGCATCTGCTCGCGGCTCGACCGCGACGATCCGCTGAAGATCATCCGCGACCGCGGCGTCGGCAGCGACTGGCTGAAGCGCATGGGCCGTCCGGCATAGGGCGTTGTGACGCGCATCGCGCGACAGGTCTTTGCGAAGCCAATCGATTAAGGCAGGATGCGACGGCCGCGGACCGTTGCCGCCGCGGGCTTTTCCGACTATCGGCTTGGCATACCCATTCCCGACGGAGGACATAGTGGCCCGTATCACGCTCAGACAGCTTCTCGACCATGCCGCGGAACACGGATACGGCGTGCCGGCCTTCAATATCAACAACATGGAGCAAGCGCTGGCGATCATGGAGGCGGCCGACGCCGTCGACGCGCCGGTGATCCTGCAAGCCTCGCGCGGCGCGCGCGCCTATGCCAACGACATCATGCTGAAGCACATGATGGATGCGGTGACGGAGATCTATCCGCATATCCCGGTCTGCGTGCATCTCGATCACGGCAACGAGCCCGGCACCTGCATGACCGCCATCCAGGCCGGCTTCACCTCGGTCATGATGGACGGCTCGCTGAAGGCCGACGGCAAGACGCCCGGCGATTGGGACTACAATGTCGGCGTCACCCGGACGGTGACCGACATGGCGCATCTCGGCGGCATCTCCGTCGAGGGCGAGCTCGGCGTGCTCGGCTCGCTGGAGACCGGCATGGGCGACAAGGAGGACGGCCACGGCGCGGAGGGCAAGCTTTCCCACGACCAGCTTCTCACCGACCCCGACGAGGCCGTGAAGTTCGTTCAGGCGACGAAGGTCGACGCGCTCGCCATCGCCATGGGAACCTCGCACGGCGCCTACAAGTTCAGCCGCAAGCCCGACGGCGCGGTGCTGGCCATGCACGTGATCGAGGAGATCCACCGCAAGCTGCCGAACACGCACCTGGTCATGCACGGCTCCTCCTCGGTGCCGGAGGACCTTCAGGAGGTCATCAACAAGTATGGCGGCAAGATGAAGCCGACCTGGGGCGTGCCGGTCGAGGAGATCAAGCGCGGCATCAAGAACGGCGTGCGCAAGATCAACATCGACACCGACAACCGCATGGCCCTGACGGGCGCCATCCGCAAGGTGTTCGCGGAGGACCCGAGCGAATTCGATCCGCGCAAGTACCTGAAGCCGGCCATGGCGGCCATGACGAAGCTCTGCAAGGAGCGGCTGGAGGAGTTCGGGACCGCCGGCAATGCCGGCAAGATCGACCCCATCCCGGTGTTCGAGATGGCGAAGCGCTACAAGTCCGGCGCGCTCGATCCGCAGATCGGCTGACGCTTCCACGGACGGCGGCTTCAGGCCCGCGCGAGGCTTGCCGCCACCTCGGCCGCGACGGCCTCGCCGGACAGGCGGGCGCCGCCGCAGGTCTGGATCAGCGGGCCGGCGAGATGCTCGCCGGCGAAGAAAACCTTGTCCGCCACCGGCGTGGACAGGATGCGCCTTGCGCCTGCCTTGCCGGGCCGCGCGGCCGCGTAGGCGCCCCGGACGTAACGCTCCCCGCCCCAGTTCGTCATCATGGACCGGCCCAGATGGCGGCGCAGGTCGTTGCCGAATATCCCGCACAGCCGGTCGGCGACGAAGTCGATGCCCGCGGCCTCTCCCGCGGCGGACAGCTCCCAGGCGAAGTCGCCGCCGACGAAACCGACCATGAGATCCGTGTCGAAGGGGAAGCAGAGGAAATAGATGTCGTGCCGGGCCGGCCTTTCCACCAGGAGATCGTCGAAAGGCTTCAGCCCGAGCCGAGTCCCCCGGACCTCGACGGGCAGCTTGGTGAGCATGCCCATCGGCAGGTCGAAGAAGGACTCCATATGCGCATCCGGAAGCGCCGGCGAAAAGACGATCTCCTCGAAGGAGAGCACCGCCGGCGAGGCCGTGACGATCACCGCACGGGCGCGGAGCGTGCCGCGCTCCGTCACGCAGGCAATGCCGGGCGAATCCCAGACGATCTCTTTCACGGGCGTGTCCAGCTCGACGGGAATGTCGGCGCCGTGGCGCGCCACCAGCGCCCCGAATCCCTCCTTCGTGAAGTAGTTGGGCTCTAGGTCGGCGGCCTGGCGGAAATCCTCGACCGAGATCTCGTCGTAGTCCACGCCGAAATCCATCGGCCCCGCGAAGGTGGCGGCGGCGCGCGACGCGCGGCCCTTCCCCATCAGCGAGGAGACGCGGTCGTCGTCGCCGCTCCAGCTTTCCATCAGGCCGGCCAGCTCCGCATCGGCGGCCAGCATCCCGGCTTCCTCGGCCTCCGTGGCCCTGCGCTTGCCGTAGTAGAGGTGATCGAGATTCATGTCGTGATGGTGGAGCGTCCATCCCGCCGCCTGCGCCTCGGGGAAATAGGGGTTGCGGTCGGCTGCATGCAGCCATGCGCAGCCAATGTCGAAGGGCACCGGGAAGTGTTCCGTGCTGGTCCTTGCCCGGCCGCCGATCCGGCCGGTCGCCTCCAGTACCTTGAACGTCAATCCCGCCTTCCGCAGCGTCTTCGCCGCGCTCAGGCCGGCGGAGCCGGCGCCCACGACCACAACATCCACGTCGCCCATGAAACGCCCCCCAGCCAGGGTTCATCGTGGCAAGACTGCCGCAGACTGTACGGAATTTCGGGCTGGCCGGCCAGCGCGACTTGCTTTGGCCGAAAACTTCGCCTTTACGGTACGTTCCGGCCTTCCTCGAAGGACCGAACGGGCATCGGGTAACAGGGAGCATTTCATGGCAAGGATGGCCAAAGGGGTGGCGTGCGCGGCGGCTTTGGCGCTCTGCGCCTTCTTCGCGGGCGGCGCGCAGGCGGCGAGCTGCGGCAAGACCGGAGCGGGCTTCGAGGCCTGGAAGGCGGAGTTCGCGGACCAGGCGCGCGCCAGCGGCGTGGGCAAGCGGGGTCTCGCGGCGTTGGCCAAGACCAGCTACGCGACCAAGACGATCGCCGCCGACCGCGCCATCCACAAGGCGTTCAGCGGCTCCGTCGAGGAGTTCATGCGGCGCCGCGGCGCCTCGGCGATCATCTCCAAGGGCCGTTCCCTGAAATCCGCCAACGCCGCGCTGTTCTCCAACATCCAGAAGCGTTACGGCGTGCCGCCCGGACCGCTGCTTGCCATCTGGGGCATGGAGACGGGGTTCGGCTCCTATATGGGCAACCAGAACACGCTTTCCGCCATCACGACGCTGGCCTATGACTGCCGCCGTCCGGCTTTCTTCGAGCCGCATGCGATCGCGGCGCTCAAGCTGGTCGACAAGGGCTCGCTGAGCTCCAGCTCGGTCGGCGCCATGCATGGCGAGGTCGGCCACACCCAGTTCCTCCCCGGTAACGTGCTGAAATACGGCGCGGACGGCAATGGCGACGGCCGTATCAACCTGCGCGACAAGGCCGATGCGCTGGCCTCCACGGCGAACTACCTGCGCGGCCATGGCTGGCGCGCCGGCGCGGGCGCCCAGGCAAATCTCGGCGCCATCGCAGGCTGGAATGCGGCTTCGGTCTACCAGCAGGCGATAGCGCGCATCGCGACCGCGATCGACGGCGAATAGGACGCTTTCGGTATCTCCGTAAGAAACCCGCCCTTCGTGGCGGGTTTTTTACGCGCGGAAGGCGCTGTCAGTCCGCTTTGTCCTGCCCTTTGGGGGACGGCGCGTTCTCGTATCTCTCCCAGTCCGGAGAGAGGCCGGGCCGGGCGGCGACGTCGCTGAAACGTTCCGGCCCTCCGATGATCGCGAAAAGCGCATAGGCGCTCCGTTTCTCCACCCCGAAGACGAACTGGCGGTGCGTGCGGAAGAAGTCGCCGCGAATTTTCCTGTAGGTTTCGGGCGTGAGCTGCTGGCGGAACCGCACCTCGATGATGGATGGCACCCGACCTTCCTTCACCCCGAGCGCCGTCGCGGGGTTCGTGCGGAAGAAGTTGACGGGGTCGGTATGCGACTGGGCATCGAGCCAGGCCATGCGGGCGCCGACGACGGCGGCCACGGCCTTGCGCAGGGCCTTCGCGGCCGGATGCCGGGCAACCGCCAGGAGATATGACCCTGCGGTGATCAGACCGACCGGCGTGCGTGCCGACAGGTCGCGGACCGGCTGTTGCGCCAGCGCCATGACGGCCGGAACGACGCCATAGCTGTGCCCTACGGCGATCACCTCCTCGGCGTCGGTGTCCGCGATGCGGGCGGTCGCATCCCGCGTGATGGCCTGGAGGAAAGCCTGCAGTTCGGGCCGGCGGCCCCGGGCGCTGTCGGTGGTGAGGGTCCACAGGTCCATCGTCAGGGGCAGGAGATTGCGCTTGCCGGCAAAGAGCAGGATGAGGACGAGGGCGAGGAGCGCAGGGAGCGTCCACGCCAGGTGCGCCGCGTCGTGCAGGTAGAAGGGCAAGCCAAGGAGCGCCAGACATGTGGCGGCACCCAGCAGGAACAGGAACGGGAAAAGGTAGAAAAGATAGAAGCGCCAGCCGTCGCACAGATAGCGGAACGCCGCTCCCGTCACCAGCAGCTCGAACAGGCTCATGAAGCCGGTCGTAAAGCGCGTGACGAGCGGACGCTCTTCATAGAGCGCGTTGATCCTGGCAAGCTCGTAGATGACGACCTCGGTGTCGGTCGACCAGCCCCGGCCGCGCGCGCGCAGGATGAAGCGCGCCGTCCGGCATTCGTCCCCGCTGATTTCGGCGGGCGAGCATTCGAAGCCGATACCGAATGACGCGGCGGTCTTCGCCGCCTCGCGCGCGAAGCGCCTGCACTGGGCTTCGAGCGGCACGCGCTCGAAACCCGGCATCATCAGCACCAGCCGGCGCCGGACGGGTTCCTCGGGCGTCCGCCCGGACACGGCGGGTCGTCAGCTCGCGCGCTTGCGTGCGGCAAGCGTCCGCAGCCGCAGGCCGTTCAGGCGGATGAAGCCTTCCGCGTCCTTCTGATCGTAGGCGCCGCGATCGTCCTCGAACGTGACCAAAGTATCGGAATAGAGCGATTTGCCCGAACGGCGCCCGGTGACGATCACATTGCCCTTGTAGAGCTTCAGCCGGACGTCGCCCTCCACGTCCTCCTGGCTCTTGTCGATAAGGGCTTGCAGCATCTCGCGCTCCGGCGAGAACCAGAAGCCGTTGTAGATCAGCTCCGCATAGCGCGGCATCAGCTCGTCCTTGAGGTGCGCCGCACCACGATCCAGCGTGATCGACTCGATCGCGCGATGCGCCTGGAGCAGGATCGTGCCGCCGGGCGTCTCGTAGACGCCGCGGCTCTTCATGCCGACGAAGCGGTTCTCGACGAGGTCGAGGCGACCGATGCCGTTGTCGCGGCCGAGATCGTTGAGCGCGGCGAGCATCGCGGCCGGCGACAGCGCCTTGCCGTCCAGCGCGACGGGGTCGCCCTTCCGGAAAGCGATCTCGATCTCCGTGACCTGGTCCGGCGCGTCCATCGGCGAGACGGTGCGCTGGTGCACGAATTCCGGCGGCTCCGTCCACGGATCCTCCAGGACCTTGCCCTCGGAGGAGGAGTGCAGCAGGTTGGCGTCGACCGAGAAGGGCGCGTCGCCATGCTTGTCCTTGGGCACGGGGATCTGATGGTCGCGCGCGAAGTTCAGGAGGTCGGTGCGCGATTTGAAGGACCAGTCACGCCAGGGCGCGATCACCTTGATGTCGGGATTGAGCGCATAGGCGGAGAGCTCGAAGCGCACCTGGTCGTTGCCCTTGCCGGTGGCGCCGTGGGCGATGGCGTCGGCTCCCGTCTCCCTGGCGATGTCGACGAGATGCTTGGAGATCAGCGGGCGGGCGATCGAGGTGCCGAGCAGATAGAGGCCCTCATACTGGGCGTTCGCCCGGAACATCGGGAAGACGAAATCCCTCACGAACTCCTCGCGGACGTCCATAATGCGGATGTCCTTGATGCCCAGCATCTCCGCCTTCTGGCGCGCCGGCTCCAGCTCGCCGCCCTGGCCGAGATCGGCGGTGAAGGTCACGACTTCGGCGCCCAGCTCCGTCTGCAGCCATTTCAGGATGATCGACGTATCGAGGCCGCCCGAATAGGCGAGCACGACCTTCCTGACATCCTTCCACTTGCTCATCGTCGCTCCGCTTGCAGGCCGCATTCCAGATTCGACCGGTCTCTAAGCAGGAAAGGCCTGCCGAGGCAAGGCGGATGGCGGAAACGCAGGGACTCGACCCGTTGCGGAAGCGGTCGTCCCGGCAAAGCGCGGTGAGCAGGCGCGGGCCTTGCGCGGCGGCCGGATCTGTGCGGTTAAGGCGCATGCTCTCGTTCGTCCCCGGCACCGCCTCGCTCGTCCAGTTCACGATCGCGACCCTCATCATCGCCATCACGCCCGGGCCGGACATGACGTTGTTCGTCGGCCGCGCATTGTCGGAAGGCCGGGCGGCGGGCTTCGCCTGCATGAGCGGCGCGCTCGCCGGCTGCATGATCCACACCTCGCTGGTCGCGGTCGGCCTGTCGGCACTGATCGTGGCGTCCCCGCAGGCGTTCCTCCTGCTCAAGGCCGCCGGCGCCGGGTACCTGATCTGGCTTGCCTATCAGGCGCTTCGGCATGGATCGGCTTTTTCCCCGGAGAAGAAGGCGGGCGCCGGGCATACGCTGTTCCAGAACTGGCTGACGGGTGTCGGCATCAACCTCCTGAACCCCAAGATCATCCTGTTCTTCATGACGTTCCTGCCGCAGTTCGTGTCGCCGGGCGATCCGCACGCGCCGGGCAAGCTCATATTCCTCGGCCTGTTCTTCATCGCGTTGCAGATCCCCGTCACCGCGCCCATGGTGATCGCCGCCGACCGTTTCGCCGGCCTGCTCAAAAGGAGCCCGCGCGTGACGCGCGTGGCGGACTATCTGTTCGCCGGCGTTTTCTCCGCCTTCGCGCTCAAGATCCTGGGCACGCAGGCGAGGTAGCCTCGCAATACGGGCGCGGTCAAAGGGAGGAGGCCGTGTCCTTGCGCCTTTGGCGGAGCGCGTCGGCGATGAACAGGCGTGACAGGCCGTGGTAGATCGGCTCGTGCGAGATCAGCCGGGCCGTCCCGTAGCCGAGCGTCGCCGTCAGCATCAGCGGAATGATGTTCGTCTGGCTGCCGGTCATCTCCAGCACGATCACGAAGGCCGTCATGGGAGCCTGCACCACGCCGGCGAAATAACCGGCCATGCCCAGCACGGCGGCCGTGCCGACCGAGATGCCGAGCAGCGTTCCGATGGTGCTGCCCAGACCGGCGCCGACGGAAAGGGACGGCGCGAAGAGGCCTCCGGGGATTCCCGAGACCGTCGACAGAAGAGATGCGGCAAGCTTCTCCACGAAGAAGATGGCCGGCAGGGAAGCGCCTTCGACGGCGCCGCGCGCCTGCTGGTAGCCCGTACCGAAGGTCTGGCCGTCCGACACAATGCCGATGAGGGCCACGCCCAGGCCGCACAGGAAGGCAAGCAGGAGGGTGCGCTCCAGCGGCCGGCTGGACATGGTCCGGCGGACGCGTCGCGTGATGCCGAGCGCAAGCATGCTGAAAGCGGCGCCCAGCGCGCCGCCGACGACGCCGCACAGCAAAACGGCCAACCAGTCCGCAGGGTGAGCGACCTGGATGCGGGCCGCGCCGAAATAGGTATAGTTCCCGATGAGCGCGAGAGCGGCCAGACCTGCGATGATCACGGCCGAAAGCACGAGCCCGTTGGTGCGGGCCTCATAGGTCCTGCCCATTTCCTCGATGGCGAAGACAATGCCGGCAAGCGGCGTATTGAACGCCGCCGCAATGCCGGCCGCCGATCCGGCGAGGATCAGGCCGCGGGCCTGGGTCATGCCGCCGATCTTGGCCGCCTGCAGCATGATCGAGGCGCCTACCTGAACGGTCGGACCCTCGCGGCCTATCGAGGCGCCGCAGCCGAGTCCGACAATGGTCAGGACGATCTTGGCGACCGCCAGCCTCAGCGACAGCAGCCGGTCCCTGTCGACATCATCGCGCAGGTGCCGCGCCGCAATGCATTGCGGAATGCCGCTGCCTTGCGAACCGGGGAAAAGGGCGTAAGCCTGCCATGCGCAGAGCAGGAAGCCGATGGGCGTGACCAGGAGGACCGCATAGGAGACGTCCCCGCCCGACACGAAGACGCGACTGAAAAGGTCCTGCGCGCGGTTGGCGAGAGCGGCGAACAGCACGCTCACCACGCCGATCGCCAGCGCTCCGAGCCAGAACACCAGGCGCGGCGGCCAAACCCCGCGCGACAGCCACATCGCGCGGGAGCGGCGCAGGAGCGGATGCAATCGTGTCGCTTGAGCCACGGGGCCGCAAATCCTTTCCGGCGGCCGGCGCGGGCGCTTTCCCGGCTCCAGGCGGCCATCGGCACGCAGTAACCACGCGCGCACCGCGGCTGCAAGGGTGACGGCTGCTATGGCCTCGGCGCCGCGTCGTCGCGGACACGCTCGATCCAGAGCCCTGCGCTGCGTCCCGCGACGATCCAGTAGGCGATGCCGCCGGCCATGCCGGCGCCGATGAACGTCGCCGCGAGGAAGGCCTGGATGCCGCGGTCCTGCATGAACGCCGCAACGACCGGCAGGGCGACGGCCGCTCCGCCCAGCGCATAGAAGAGCCAGCCGCGCCGTTGCCAGATTTCCGCCGCCGCCAGCAGGACGAGCGACTGGAAGAAGCCGGCATGGCCGGCCATCATGGCGAGGAACGGCACCGAGAAATAAAGCGGCGCGGCCGCCGGCCTGTCGGCCGGTTCCATCGCGGCGATCGACGGGCCGAACCATGTCAGGTGGAGGAACAGGCTGGCCACGAGGCAGGCTGCGAAGAAGCCCGCCATCATCAGGACCAGCCGGCCGAAATAGACGGCGAAGCGGTTCATCCGGGGCGCGATCCGGCGGGCGTCGTGATGTGCCGCGCGGAAATCCTCACGCCTCGCCGTGGCCCGCGATCATCATCGCTTCCAGCGCCAGGCGCTCGTGCTTTTTCAGCCGCTCCGACTCGGATTTGAGCTGGCCGCACGCGGCGAGGATGTCGCGGCCGCGCGGGGTACGGATCGGCGAAGCGTAGCCGGCATTGTTGATATAGTCGGCGAAACGCTCGATCGTCTCCCAGTCGGAGCACTGGTAGTTGGTGCCCGGCCAGGGATTGAAGGGGATCAGGTTGATCTTGGCGGGGATGCCCTTCAGGAGCGCGACCAGCGCCCGGGCGTCATCGAGACTGTCGTTGACGTCCTTCAGCATCACATATTCGAAGGTGATGCGCCTGGCGTTCGACAGGCCCGGATAGGCGCGGCAGGCGGCCATCAGTTCCTTCAGCGGATATTTCCTGTTGATCGGCACCAGCAGGTCGCGCAGATCGTCGTTGGTGGCATGCAGCGAGATCGCCAGCATGACGCCGATCTCCTCGCCGGTGCGGGCGATCTCGGGGACCACGCCGGACGTGGAGAGCGTGATGCGGCGCTTCGACAGCGACAGGCCGTCGCCGTCCGAGGCGATCAGCAGCGCCTTCTTCACCGCCTCGAAATTGTAGAGCGGCTCGCCCATGCCCATCATGACGATGTTGGACACTTTCCGGCCCTCCGAGGGCACGATGGCGCCGTCCGGCGTGTCGCGGTCGGGAAAGTCGCCCAGCCGGTCGCGCGCGGCGAGAAGCTGCGACAGGATCTCCTCGGCGGTGAGGTTGCGCACCAGCTTCTGCGTGCCCGTATGGCAGAAGGAGCAGGTCAGCGTGCAGCCGACCTGGCTGGAGATGCACAGCGTCCCCCGACCTTCCTCGGGGATGTAGACGGTTTCTATTTCAACGGGCCTTCCTGCCCCCCGCGCGGGGAAGCGGAACAGCCACTTGCGCGTGCCGTCGCCCGAAATCTGCTCCTCGCCGATTTCGGGCCGGGCGACTGTGAAGGCGCGGGCGAGCGCGGCGCGCAGATCCTTGGAGATGTTGAACATCTGGCCGAAGTCGGAGACGCCGCGCACATAGAGCCAGTGCCAGAGTTGCTGAACGCGCATTTTCGCCTGCCGCTCCGGCACGATGCCGGAGGCGGTGAGCGCCTCGGCCATCTCGGCGCGGGTGAGGCCGATCAGGGAGGGCTTTTCGGGCTGCGCCGCGCGCGACGGGACGAGGGCGCGCTTGGTTTCGCCTGCAAGATCGAGAGAAAGGGCCATGGCTCGTCAGACTGTCGTTGCGGCGCACATAGCATGCGCCGCCGCCGCCGTCATCCTTCCGCGGCCTACATGCCGGCGTGCTCTATTTGCACTTGGCGATGGAGCTCAGCGCCGCCGAGATGCCCTTGAGCGAGAAGGTGTAGGCGGTGGCGTTGCCCTTGCCGGACTTGGCGGCGACCTTCATGTCGGTGCCGCCCTTCATCGCGGCGATGAATTCGGGCTCCTGCGCGGCATTCTCCATCCAGGCGGACTTGCCACGGGTGAACATGGAGAAGGTCTTGTTCTTGATGGTGACGGTGACCTTCGAGTTCTCCTGGAGATTGTAGGAGGCGATGAACTGCGGCTCGTAGCTGACGTTCTGGCCGGGCTTCTGGCTGACGAAGAAGAAGATATCGCCGTGGTCGAGCTTCGCCGGCTGCTTGTCGGTCGGCACCGTCAGCACGTAGCAGACCTTCCCGCCGTTCGCATTGTAGCTGTAGGTGCCCCAGGCATTGTATTGGCCGATCTTGGTGGCCGACTGGGCAAGCACCGGGGTTGCGACGGCGGCGACGGCCATTCCTGCGAGTATGGTGATCAATCCGCGCATTCTCTACCCATCCTGTCCGACATCGATGCAACAAGGCGGCAGCCTTTGGGGCTTCCGTTCGGTTCATTTTGATTTAATTGGAGTTACCAAACGGTGAAGTTCGGCACCGCAAAGTGAACTTGCCATCCGACTCCGCCCGCATGGCACGGCGTTGAGCCGCATCGCTTGTCCCTCAGGGCTTTGAAAACCACGAAAACGGCGAGAGTTTGGCTGGAGCCCGCCAAGGGGCGGGCGCCGTGGTCCCGGCCGGCCTCAGGCGTCCGACAGCGCGGCGCGCGCCGCGGCGCGGTGCGCGGGCGTCACATGCGCCGCAACGGCCGAGATGGCCGCCGTGAGCACGGCGATGTCGTCGGTGAAGCCGATGCCGAGCAGCACATCGGGGATGGCGTCCGCCGGCATGACGAAATAGGCCAGCGCGGCAAGGAGTATGCCTTTGGCGCGCAGCGGCGTCTTCCTGTCGAGCGCGCAGTAATAGGCCGCGACGACCTCGTCCATGAAGGGCACCTGCCGGGCGGCGCATTTGACCGTTCGCCAGAAGTCGCGCCGCACGAGGCTCTCCTGATCCGCAGCCTGCTGTCTGGCCATTCCGAATAAGTCTCCTTCCCAAGAAACCTGCCTGGACAATCACATGGGAACGCGGATGGGCCGGCGCAAGAAAAATCGGCCGGCGGCCTAGATGCCTTCGCCTGTCAGGTCCTCGGCGAGGCTCGCGGCTTCGGCCTGGGCGCTGCGCATCATCGGGTAGATCGCCAGTACCCGCTCATAGGCGTTGAGCGCCATCTGCTTGCGGCCGCGGGCCTTCATGATCCCGGCCATGCCCGACAGGGCGCCGAAATGCCGGGGCTCCAGTTGCAGCGTATGCTCTATGTCGACCATCGACTTGGCGTAGTCGCTCATCATGTAATGCACGGTCGCGCGGCGGTTCCAGCCCTCGGCATAGTCCGGCTTCATCGTCGTGACCTGGTCGAGGAAGTCGAGCGCGACGTCGAAACGCTGCTCGGCGGTCGCCTTCCGCGCCCATTGCATCATCAGGTCGATGTTGGCGCTGCCGGACCGGTTCCAGGCAGCCTGGATTCGCCCGGCGATGCGCTCGGCCGCCTGCTCGTTGCGCTCATGCCTCAATTCGTCGAAAAGCTTGTCCAGCCCGGCACCGGGCTTCACGTCCTCCGGCTTGCGCACGTCGAGGCCGAGAGGCTCGGCGGCGTGCGCCGGCAGCGCGACGGCAAGGAAGGAGAGGGCGCATAACGCGAAAACGCTCCGCATGGCGGGAAGATCTATTCCCGTCGTGCGAAACGTCAAATTGAATTTCGCGTGAGCGCGGCGCGTCAGCCCTGGCGCGCCTTGTAGCGCGGCGCGGACTTGTTGATGATGTAGACGCGGCCCTTGCGGCGAACCAGGCGGTTGTCGCGATGGCGGCCCTTCAGGGCCTTGAGCGAGTTCTTGATCTTCATTGTTCTGCCCGTCGGATCTCGTGGCCCACCGGGCCCAAACCAAAGGCGCGCCCGCAGACGCGCCCGACAAAGATGCACGGCTCATAAACGACAGCGGAGGCGGATGTCAACCGCACGGCGAATCGGAAGTCGTCTTCCGCGGCTCCCGCGCGGCGCCTCAGTCCCGATCGGGCAGGAGCCGGGTGAAATGCCCCATCTTGCGGCCCGGCCGAGCCTCCGCCTTGCCGTAGAGATGGACGAGCACGTCCGCTTCGGCAGCCAGCGCGGGCGCGCGCAGAATATCGTCGCCGATGAGGTTTTCCATGACGCAGGGCGCATGCATGCGGGCGGGCACCAGCGGCAGGCCGGCGACGGCGCGGATGTGGTGCTCGAACTGTGACACCGTGCAGGCGGCTTCCGTCCAGTGCCCCGAGTTGTGGACGCGCGGCGCCATCTCGTTGGCGATCAGCCCGCCGCCCGGCACGACGAAGAACTCGACGCCGACGACGCCGACATAGTCCAGCGCCGCGAGAACCCGGCCGGCATGGGCACGTGCGGCTTCGGCGACGTCAGCGGCGATCCGGGCCGGCACGGTGGAGGTATGAAGGATGCCGTCTCGATGCACGTTTTCGGCGGGCGTGTAGGAGACCAAGGCGCCATTGGCGGCACGGACCGCGATCACCGAGATTTCGCGCTCGAAGGGGATCAGTTCCTCAAGGATGAGAGGCGCGCCGCCCATGGCGGCGAAAGCGCCCAGCCAGTCGGCAGGCCCGGCATTCCGGAAGACGCGCTGGCCCTTGCCGTCGTAGCCCATGCGGCGCGTCTTCAGCACGCCGCTTCCCCCGAAGCCTTGCAGGGCGGACTCCAGACCGGCCTGGTCGTCGACGGCCTCGAACCGGGCGGTCGGCACGCCGATGCCGTTGAGGAAGCGCTTTTCCACGAGACGGTCCTGCGAGACCTCCAGCGCGCGCGGTGGCGGATAGACGGAGACCGTTGCCGCCAGCGTCTCGGCCGCCCGGACGGGCACGTTCTCGAATTCATAGGTGACGACGTCGCAGCATCCGGCAAGCTCTGCCAGCGCGTCCGGGTCGTCATAGGGGGCGGCGATCTGGCTGTTCGCCACCTGGGCGGCCGGGCAGTCCGCCTGGGGTTCGAGGATGACGGTCCGATAGCCGAGCCGGGCCGCGGCCATGGCCAGCATGCGCCCGAGTTGGCCGCCGCCGATGATGCCGATCGTCGCGTTCGGCGGGAGGGGGGCGGCCATCGTCACTGCGATCCGGTTTCGTCGACGGGCGCGGGCGCCACGCTTTCCGTCTGTGCCGTGCGCCATGCGTCGAGCCGTGCCGCCAGCGCCTCGTCGCCGAGCGCCAGCACGGCCGCCGCCAGAAGGGCCGCGTTGACGGCGCCGGCCCGTCCGATGGCGAGCGTGCCGACCGGTATGCCGGCCGGCATCTGCACGATGGAAAGCAGCGAATCACGGCCCGAAAGGGCCTTCGATTCGATGGGCACGCCGAAGACGGGCAGGGGGGTCATGGAGGCCGTCATGCCCGGCAGATGGGCCGCCCCGCCGGCGCCGGCGATGATCACCTTGAAGCCCGATTCGCGGGCGCCCTTCGCGAAGGACACGAGCCTGTCCGGCGTGCGGTGGGCGGAGACGATCCTCGCCTCATGGGAAATGCCGAGGCTCTTCAGCGTGTCGGCGGCATGCCGCATCGTGGCCCAGTCGGACTGGCTGCCCATGATGACGGCGACATCGCAACGCTTTCCGCTCACATCATCTCCCGCTTCCTGACAGACTTGCGGCAGTAACGGAAACCGCGCGCCTCCTCAAGCGGGGAGGCGCGTTCAGGCGATGATATCGGGAATGACACGGTCCTCCAGGACCTTGAGCTTGTCCTTCAGCGCCAGCTTCTTCTTCTTCATGCGCTGGATCATCAGCGGATCGCACCCTTGCGCGATCATGGCATTGATCGCCGTGTCCAGATCCGCGTGTTCCTGCTTCAAGCGTGCGAAGTCGAGACGAATCTCGGCCTGTTCCTGTTCCGACATTCTCTTCCCGTATGCAGGTGCGCCGCAGCCGGCGCAATGCCTCGGCGGGTCCGGTCCGAACACGGGCCGGCGGGCTCTTCCATAGCACGTTTCACAATTTCGGGAAATGCCGCCGCAGGGCATTCGACAATCGACGAACTTGATGGCAGACTGTCATCGTACCGTCATGGGCCTGCCTGCGGTGGACTGCTCTGCGACGGTGCTTTCGAGGAAAACACGAAGGGAGAGCCTGATATGTCTCTTGCGTCCCATCTTGAAGAGCTGCAGCGCAAGCACAGTGAAATCGAGCGGGAAATCAACGAAGCGATGATGCATCCATCGGTGAGCGACCTCGACATCGTGACCCTGAAACGGCGCAAGCTCGCTCTCAAGGATGAGATCGAGAAACTGAAGGTGAGTGAAACCAGGCATTGAGACGACGTCTTTAACGTCGCTACCGGCGGCGCCGGCAAGGCGCCGTCATGATTTTCGATGGATTTTGCGGGACGCGGGAGGCGATTGCCTTCCGCGTTGTCGTTTGAAGAGGCGCCTACGCGGCCCGGAGCGGTTTCAGAGGTCGAAATGCGCGATGACGGGGACGTGGTCGGAAGGCCGGTCCCAGCCGCGTGCGTCCCGCAGAATGTCGATGCGGCTCGACCTGCCGGTCAGGTTCGGCGACGACCATACATGGTCCAGCCTGCGGCCGCGGTCTGAGAGTTCCCAGTCCCGGGCCCTGTAGCTCCACCAGGTGTAGATCTTCTGGTCGGCCGGGATGTGGTGGCGCATCAGGTCCACCCAGCCGCCGGCCGTACGCATGGCCTCGAAGCTGGTCGTCTCGACGGGAGTGTGGCTGACGACGTTGAGGAGTTGCCGGTGCGACCAGACGTCGTTCTCGAGAGGCGCGATGTTCAGGTCGCCGACGAGGAGGGAGGCCGAGGCGTCGCCGTAGGTGCCGCGCACCTCCCGCATCTCCTCGACGAAATCGAGCTTGTGCCGGAACTTCAAGTTGATTTCAGGATCGGGCTCGTCGCCGCCAGCGGGCACGTAGAAATTGTGCAGCAGCAGGTTCATTCCGCCCACGGTCGCGTGCGTCGAGATGTGGCGGCAGTCGCCCTTGGCGCAAAAGGCGCGCTTCTCGACGATCTCGATCGGAATGCGCGCGACCGTCGCCACGCCATGGTAGCCGCGCTGTCCATTGATCGCGATATGCTCGTAGCCGAGCTTGCGGAACGCCGCGGACGGGAACTGGTCGTCCGGGCACTTGGTCTCCTGGAGGCATAAAATGTCCGGTGCGTGCTCCGTCAGGAAGCGCTCCACGATCGGCATGCGCAGGCGAACGGAGTTGATGTTCCAGGTGGCGACGGAGAAGGGCATGGGCGGTCCGGGCGGGGTCGATGCCTTCTGCCACCGGTCCCGGCAAAAGGCAATCCGCGGGCGACGCCGGGCTGAAGCTCGCTCAGTTCGTCAGCCGGACCACCCGCATGGAACGGCCGATATTGCCGAAGGATTCCATCAGCTTCGCCGAGTCCGAGGCATCGAAATAGTGATCCTTGTCGGTCGCGCAGCTTTCGAGCACCGACTTGGCGCGGTCGGTCTCGACCATGAAGGCGACGCTGAAGATCTCTATTCCCTTCGCCTTCATGGTCGAGCAGATGGTGACCGTTTCCGAGTCCGTCTTCTGCAACTGGCTCTCGGCCTTCGCCGGATCGCTGTCGAAGGCGACGTGGCGCCCGTCGCTCGGTCTGTAGCGCAGCGTGTTGGCGCCGTCCGTCATCAGGATCGCGACCTTTCGCGGCTTGTTGCCGTCGGGATCGTAGGGCGCGGCCTCCGTGAGCGGCTCGGTGTCCGACAGGGTGTTCAGGCCCCATACGAGGCCGGCCGGGATGTAGGTGTTGGGCTTGTACGAGCCGATGTTGATGATCATGCCGTTGATGGCCGACACCAGCTTGGCCTTGTCGCTGGTCAGCGGCACGATCGGGTTGAGGCATTGCTGCCAGGTGCTGACATAGCCCGGATAGGGCGAGTTCGGGGAGCTGTCGTCGAGCCGCAGGTTGCCGTTCTTGCGCGAGCCGACGCAGCCCCACCACTTGTAGTCCTGCGCGGCACTGCCTCCGGAGCAAACTTCATAAGGCTCGACCGTCGTCGGGGACCATTGCGTACAGGAGCCGCTGCAATCCCAGGTCGTCACGATGCCGTCGGCATTCGAGCTGCAGGTCGAGTTCGCCGGCTTCCAGGCCGAACATTCGTATTTGGTGGTGGACATCTGGCAGGTCTGCGATGTCGCGGGGACGGTGTATTCCTTCTCGATGTCGAGCCACGTCTTGCCGCGATACTGGGTGCCGACATTCACGTAGTCCGCATAGGGGACGAGCGCGATCTTCACGAGCGGACCGTTGCGCGCCGTCATGAGCTCGTTGACAAGGCCGCTGGCCGCAGTCTTCAGGGCGGCGATCTTGGTTACGCCGCGCGCATCCGCGGAGGACATCGACCAGGTGTTGTCGAGGATGAGGCTTACCTCGATGTTGCCCTTCATGGCGCGTTCGGCGTCGGCTTCGGCCGCCACCTCCACGGTCTCCTGGCCGACGATCCGCATGAAGGTCAGGTCGAGCTTGCCCGCCAGCTGGATTTTCACCGTCTCGTCATTGCTTTCGAGCAGGGCGATGGTGACGTCGCGCACCGTGGCCGCCTTGTGATCCGCGCCGATTATCGCCTCGGCGGCATCGAGGGATTCGCGTTTGCTCTTCGGTTCGTCGGAAGCCAGCGCGAGCGCCGCGGCATCCGCCAGCGACTGGAGGTGCGCGCGCGCCGACACGTATCGGGAATAGTCGACGGAGAGGCCGGCGGCGGCCATGACCGGGATGATCAGCAGGCCGGCCATCATCGCGAAATTGCCGCGCCGGTCATGGATCAGGCGGGAAAGAAACGACGGCACGCGTCTTTGCATGGCACTCCGAACCCCTGCGCTTGCATCGGCGGCGAGAGGCTAGAATGGAGCAAAGGCGTCAAATATTCCTAAATGGCGGCCGCGATTCTGTCCGCATCCGGCCCGCCCGGCGGGTTTTTACCGGATCTTCTTGGTGTTCAGTTCGAGGTTGCGGCGATAGTCGATCTTGAACAGGCTGGCGTCGAGCGCCACGTCCTGCTTGGTGTTGAAGATCATCACCGTGGTGTCCTTGCCCTGGGCGTCGGTGATCGTCCACTGCCGCAACTCATAGGACGAGGGATCGAACATCATGGTTATCTTGGAGTTACCGAAGATCTGCTTGTCGCCGAGCTGGATCGTGGTCAGGTCGTCGTCCTGCCGGACGCTCTTGACCTGCTTGCCGGACAGGTCGATGTGATCGTCGAGCAGCATCTTCAACGGCGTCTTCGACAGCGGGTAGACGTCCATCGTGTTCAGCTTGCGGTTGTCTATGGCGACCGAGGTGCCGTCGGAGATCACCCGGAAGCTCGACGGCGCCTCGTAGTTGAAGCGGATTCGGCCGGGCCGCTGGATATAGAACTTTCCTCCCGTCTGCTCGCCGCGGGGGCCGAACTGCACGAACTCTCCCGTCATCGTGCGCACCTTGGAGAAATGATCGGCGATCTTCTGCGCGGCAGACAGGTTCGTCGCCGATTCGGCGTTGGCGACGAATTCGAAGCCCGGAACGTTGCGGACCGTCAGGGCTGACGTTCCGGCGAGAACCAGGCCGAGCGCGGCGCGGCGGCTGAGAAGGGGCGTGCGGAAAGTATTCATGGCGGGTGCTCTCGATTCCATCAGGGCCGACCGATAGGACGCCAGTTGGGCCCAAGTTTGACGGCGCGTCCGGCCAGAACGCGGATATGGCCCGCGCCGTTCCGGATGCCGCGCCGGATTACATCTTGTCTTCTTCCGTGGGCACGAGGATCTCGCGCTTGCCGGCATGGTTGGCCGCCCCGACGATGCCTTCCTTCTCCATGCGCTCGATGATCGAGGCCGCGCGGTTGTAGCCGATGCCGAGGCGCCGCTGGATGTAGCTGGTCGAGGCCTTGCCGTCGCGCAGCACCACGGCGACCGCCTGGTCGTAGGGATCGTCGGACTCGTCGAAATTGCCGCCGCCGCTGCCGCCGCCGCCACGCCCGTCGCCGTCGTCCTCCTCGTCCTCGCCGTCGTCCTGGGTGATCGCGTCGAGATATTCCGGCACGCCCTGCAGCTTGAGGTGGCCCACGATCTTCTCTACCTCCTCGTCGGAGACGAAGGGGCCGTGCACGCGCTGGATGCGTCCGCCGCCGGCCATGTAGAGCATGTCGCCCATGCCGAGAAGCTGTTCGGCGCCCTGCTCGCCCAGGATGGTACGGCTGTCGATCTTGGACGTGACCTGGAACGACATGCGGGTGGGGAAGTTCGCCTTGATCGTGCCGGTGATGACGTCGACCGACGGGCGCTGGGTCGCCATGATCACATGGATGCCGGCGGCGCGCGCCATCTGGCCGAGGCGCTGGACGGCGCCCTCGATATCCTTGCCGGCGACCATCATCAGGTCGGCCACCTCGTCGATGATGACGACGATGAACGGCATCGGCTCCAGATGCAGCTCCTCCGTCTCGTAGATCGCCTCTCCGGTCTCCCGGTCGAAGCCCGTCTGCACCGTGCGCTTCAGCGATTCGCCCTTGGACTGCGCCTCGGCGACGCGTGCGTTGAAGCCTTCCTGGTTGCGGACGCCGAGCTTCGCCATCTTGCGGTAGCGGTCCTCCATCTCGCGGACGGTCCATTTCAGCGCCACGACCGCCTTCTTCGGCTCCGTGACGACCGGCGTCAGCAGATGCGGGATGCCGTCATAGACCGACAGCTCGACCATCTTGGGGTCGACCATGATGAGGCGGCACTGCTCGGGCGTCATGCGGTAGACGAGCGACAGGATCATGGTGTTGATGGCCACCGACTTGCCCGAGCCGGTCGTGCCGGCGACGAGGACGTGCGGCATCTTGGCGATGTCGACGGTGACGGCCTCGCCGTTGATCGTCTTGCCGAGCGCCAGCGCCAGCTTGTGCTTGGACTGCTCGAAGTCCCGGCTTCCCAGGATCTCGCGCAGATAGACGGTCTCGCGCTTGGGGTTGGGCAGTTCGATGCCGATGGCGTTGCGGCCGGGAACGACGGCGACGCGGCAGGCGATCGCGCTCATCGAGCGGGCGATGTCGTCGGCGAGCCCGATGACGCGCGAGGACTTGATGCCGGGCGCCGGCTCCAGCTCGTAAAGGGTGACGACCGGGCCCGGCCGCACCTGGATGATCTCGCCCTTGACGCCGAAATCCTCCAGCACGCTTTCGAGCATGCGCGCGTTTTGCTCCAGCGCGTCCTTCGAGAGGGAAGGATCCTTGGCGATGCTCTTCGGCAGGGAAAGGAATTCCAGCGACGGCATTTCGAACGTGTCGTGGCCCGCACCCGTGCCGGGAACCGCGCGCCGCTCGGTGGCGACGGGTTGCGGCCGAGGGGCGGGCGCCGCGATCCGCTGCCCGGAGGGGCTGCGGAAACTCTGGACGTTGACGGAAGGGGGCGCGGGCGCGGCGACGAAGGACTCGTCCTCGACATCGGCGAATGCTGCGCCGTCATCGTCCATTTCGGGCCCGAAGTCGGCATCGTCGTGCCCGGCGGCCGGTTGCGCGCGTCCGTTCGATACCATGGCGGCGAAGAATTCCGGCTCGACGCGGGCGCGGCCGCCGGCGCTGACGCGCGCCTCCTGCTGCTCGGCGTGGTCGACGCGCTGGGCGGCTTCCCGCCATCCCGGCCGCCGGGCCAGCCCTTGCAGGTAGTCGTCCTCGCGCGGGGCGAAGACGGCCAGGCGCCTGCGGACGAAGGCGCGTACGGACAGGAACCAGTGCGTCAGTTCGCCGAGCGTCAGCATGGCGCTGCCGGTGTCGTCGTCCATGTCGGCTTCGTCTTCCTCGATGGCCTCGGGCATGGCAGGCGCTTCCTCCGCCCTCGGGCGCGACAGAAGCGCCGAGCCGTAGGCGAACAGCCAGACAGCCGGCAGGGCGAGGAGGACGGCGATGACGCTGGCGGCGAGGCCGGTCGGATAGCCGCCGATGAACAGGCCGGGGATTTTCAGGACCATGTCTCCGAAGACGCCGCCGAGCCCGGTCGGCAGCGGCCACGTCGGAGGCGGGGTGATGCAGCCGGCGATCGCCGCCGCGAGCAGCGCGGCGGCCAGCCAGGACAGACCCCGGCGCGGCAGCCGGTTGATGCTTCGGCCGGCGAGCAGGAAAAGGGCCCAGGCGACGGCCGGCACCAGCAGGGCGACCGACGCCAGTCCGAAGAACTGCATGGCAAGGTCGGAGAAGACCGACCCGGGATAGCCCATGGCGTTGGTGACGGGCGTATCGGCCGCATGGCTGAAGCTGGGGTCGGCGACGTTCCAGGTGCCGAGCGAGGCAAGCGCGAAGGCGACGCCCGCGAGCAGCCCGAAGCCGGCGGTGCGCCCCAGTTGCCGGCGCATGAAGGTGCCGAGGCCGGCGCCGGCCTCATTCAAGGAAAGAGATGCAGTCATCCCGGAACGCATGCGAACCTCGCCAGGCAAACGAACGACCGCCGCGGGAATCGCCGGGCGGGCCTTTGGGATGAAGCCTATCGGGAGGTAGTAAAGGCCTCATTAACCAAGGAAATTATGAAGGCCTTAATTTCCATGGATCCCGGCAAAGGCCGGCGAGAGGCAAAAAGGAGGCCCGGCGAACCGGGCCTCAAGACGTGAGCGCCTTGAGGCGCATCACGACGGGATGAATTGCGCCGGCGAGGCGGGCCGCCGGCGCGATGACCGACCTACTGCACGACCTCGCCATGCAGGCTGACGTCGAGACCCTCGATCTCTTCCTGGGCCGAAGGACGCAGGCCGACGACTGCCTTGACCACATAGAGGATCACGGCGGTGGCGATGGCGGTCCAGAGGATGGTGAAGACGATGCCGTAGAGCTGCGTCGCCACCGAGGCGTTCTCGCCGAGGCTGTTGATCGTCTTGTCGGCGAAGACGCCCGTCAGCACCGCGCCGACGACGCCGCCCACGCCATGTACGCCGAAGGCGTCGAGCGAGTCGTCGTAGCCCAGCATGTGCTTCACCTTGACCGCCGCGACGTAGCAGACGATGCCGGCGACGATGCCGATGACGAAGGCGCCGGTCGGATTGACGAAGCCGGCGGCCGGCGTGATGGCGACAAGGCCGGCGACGGCGCCGGAAATGATGCCGAGCACGCTGGGCTTCTTGACAACCAGCCATTCGGTGAACATCCAGGCGAGGCCGGCCGCGGCGGTGGCGACCTGCGTGTTGACCATCGCGGCCCCGGCAAGACCGTCGGCGGCGAGCTCCGAGCCGGCATTGAAGCCGAACCAGCCGACCCACAGCAGGGAAGCGCCGATGACCGAATAGACGAGGTTGTGCGGGGCCATGTTCACCGTGCCGTAGCCCTCGCGCTTGCCGAGGACGAGCGCGCAGACCAGGCCGGCGACGCCTGCATTGATGTGAACGACCGTGCCGCCGGCGAAGTCGAGCACGCCGGCCGAGCCGAGGAAGCCGCCGCCCCAGACCCAGTGCGCGATCGGCGCGTAGACGATCAGCAGCCAGAGGCCGGTGAACAGGAGCAGCGCCGAGAACTTCATGCGCTCGGCGAACGCGCCGGCGATCAGCGCAGGCGTGATGATGGCGAAGGTCATCTGGAAAACGGCGAAGACGAATTCCGGAATGTTGGCCACGCCCGGCGCCCACAGCGTCTCCACAGTGATGCCGGAGAAGAAGATCTTGGAGAGGCCGCCGATATAGGCGTTGCCTTCGGCGAAGGCCAGCGAATAGCCGACGATGAACCACAGCACGCTCATCAGGCAGCAGACCGCAAAACTCTGCATGACGGTGGCGAGCACGTTCTTCTTGCGCACCATGCCGCCGTAGAACAGCGCCAGGCCCGGAATGGTCATCATCAGCACCAGCGCCGTGGAGGTGAGCATCCAGGCGGTGTTGCCGGTGTCGAGCGCCGCCGCGGGTGCCGCGGCGGCGTCGGTGGCGGGCGCGGTCTCCTGTGCGAAGGCGGCGAGCGTGCCGAACGCGGCAAGCATCGCGGTTGCGGCGAGCGCGGAGCGCGCCGCCGACTTCAGGGAAGCTGGTAAAGTCATGAAAGTCTCCATGGAAAATCTGAAAGGCCTAGAGCGCGTCGGTGTCGGTCTCGCCGGTCCGGATGCGGACCGCGTGATCGATCGGGTAGACGAAGATCTTGCCGTCGCCGATCTGGCCGGTCCTGGCGGCGGCGCCGATCGCCTCGACGGCCTTGTCCGCCATGTCGGCGGCCACCGCGATCTCGACCTTGATCTTGGGGAGGAAGCTGACCGCGTATTCGGCTCCGCGGTAGATTTCCGTGTGGCCCTTCTGC
This sequence comes from Hyphomicrobiales bacterium, assembly GCA_017305925.1. Taxonomy (GTDB): domain Bacteria; phylum Pseudomonadota; class Alphaproteobacteria; order Rhizobiales; family Rhizobiaceae; genus Arvimicrobium. The sequence goes on from JAFKJW010000053.1 coordinate 23,977, forward strand.
CGGCCGTAGCCCTTCACCTCGGTCACGGTGAGGCCCTGGATGCCGAGATGCGTCAGCGCTTCGCGCACCTCGTCGAGCTTGAACGGCTTGATGATCGCCATCACAATTTTCATCGATATCGACCCTTTGCTTTGCGGGTCCCCCGCGTTGCACCACTCGTCCGGCCGAATATGCCGGCCGGCCGTGAGCCATGCGGATTCAAGCTCCGTGCCAACTCGCACGGAGGGAATTTAACGCCTTGTAAAGATTATCTTTCCGCCTCCGGACATGAAGTCCCGGCAGCAAGCCGTCGGAAATATTTGATTAAACAATATGCAGAATAAAAAGCCTGCCTGTTATTTAGGCTGGTGTCGGACCCGGATGAGGCCTTCCTGGGCGACGGAGGCGATCAGAGTGCCGTCTTCCGCATAGAGGGCGCCGCGCGTGAAGCCGCGCGCGCCGCTCGTGGAGGGGCTGTCCATCGTGTAGAGAAGCCAGCCGTCGAGCGGATGCGGGCGGTGGAACCACATGGCGTGGTCGAGGCTTGCCGCCTGGATGTCGCGGTTGAAGATGGCGCGGCCATGGGCGAAGGTGGAGGTATCGAGCAGCGTGATGTCCGAGAGATAGGCCAGAACCGCGGTCTGGACATTGCGGTCCGGCGGGATCGGCCCGGCCGCCCGGATCCAGACATGCTGGACGGGATCGAGCTTTTCGCGGCTCGTATAGTGCTTGAGGATGACCGGCTTCATATCGACCGGCCGCTCGCGCTCCCAGAAGCGCGCGATGCCTTCGGGAATCGCGTCCCCGAACTTTTCGAGGATTTCCTTCTGGCTGGGAAGCGACGAGGGCGGCGGCACGTCTCCCGGCATCGGTGCCTGGTGCTCCAGGCCGGGCTCGTCCACCTGGAACGAGGCTTCCAGGGAGAAGATCGCCTTGCCGTTCTGGATGGCGACGACGCGGCGCGTGGTGAAGCTGCCGCCGTCGCGGATGCGGTCCACCTCGTAGACGATCGGCAGGCCGGGGTCGCCTCCCAACATGAAATAGCCATGCAGGGAGTGCACATGGCGATCCGGCTCGACGGTCCGCTGCGCGGCGACCAGCGCCTGCGCGATGGTCTGGCCTCCGAAGACGCGCTGCCAGCTCGTCTTGTGGCTGCGACCTCGAAACAGATTGTGCTCCAGCCTTTCCAGGTCGAGAATGGCGAGCAACTCTTGCAAGGCAAGGGACATGGCTGGCTCCGGCGGCGGACGTCTCCGGGTTGGCCGCGAACAGGGCGGAAGTCAAGCGTGACGGAATACGGAATGGCCAGGGAGGAAATCGTGCCGGAAAAAATGCGCTCCGCCGATATCGTCGTCGCCGGCGCCGGCTATGTCGGCATGGCGGCGGCGGTCTCCATCAAGGCCGCGCGGCCGAGCCTTTCCGTGAAGGTCGCCGATGCGGCGCCAGCCGGCGCCTGGGAGAAGGATACCCGCGCCTCGGCGGTTGCCGCTGCGGCCGTGCGCATGCTGGACCGGCTCGGCTGCTGGCAGGAGATCGCGCCGCACGCGCAGGCGATGACCGAAATGGTCGTCACGGATTCGCGCGTCGCCGACCCCATAAGGCCCGTCTTCCTCACCTTCGACGGAGAGGTGGAGCCCGGCGAGCCGTTCGCCCACATGGTCGCCAACAGAGTGCTCAACGGCGCCCTGCGGCGCCGGGCGGCGGAGCTCGGCATCGGCATCGAGGAGGAGACGGGCGTGGAGGCGTTCTCGGTCGGCACGTCCGGCGTCACCGCTACGCTGACGACAGGCGATGCCGTCGAGGCGCGGCTGCTGGTCGCCGCGGACGGCGTCCGCTCGCGGCTGCGCGAGCTTGCCGGCATCAGGACGGTGCATTGGGACTACGGCCAGTCGGGAATCGTCTGCACGGTCCGGCACGAAAGGCCGCATAACGGCCGCGCGGAGGAGCATTTCCTGCCCTCCGGCCCCTTCGCGATCCTGCCGCTGCCGCCCGGAACGGACGGCACGAACCGCTCGTCCATCGTCTGGACCGAGCGCACGGCGGACGCGGAGCGGCTGGTCGGCGAGGACGAGCTGGTGTTCGAGGGCGAAGTGGAGCGCCGCTTCGGGCTGAAGCTCGGCGAGATCCGGGTCGAAGGCAAGCCGCGCGCCTGGCCGCTCGGCCTGATGCTGGCGCGCGACTTCGTGCGGCCGCGCTTCGCGCTGGCGGGCGACGCGGCCCACGGCATCCATCCGATCGCCGGACAGGGGCTGAACCTGGGGTTCAAGGACGCCGCAGCGCTCGCGGAAGTGGTCGTCGAGGCCGACCGCCTCGGCCAGGACATCGGCGCGCTCGACGTGCTGGAGCGCTACCAGCAATGGCGGCGGTTCGACACCTTCCAGATGGGCGCCACCACCGACGTGCTGAACCGCCTGTTCTCCAACGATCTCGGCCCGCTGCGCGCGGCGCGCGACATCGGCCTTGGCCTGGTCGACCGGATGCCGCGCATGAAGGCGTTCTTCATCAGGCAGGCCTCGGGCCTCGCAGGTCCCGCCCCGCGCCTTCTGAGGGGCGAGGCGATCTGACCCTTGCGGGGACCGCGGCGCACCGGTAGTCCTGCGGCATGAGCCTTGAGTCCGTCCGCGCCTTCTTCGCCACCCATGCGCCCGATATCGACGTGATCGTGACGGAGCAGAGCTCCGCCACCGTCGCGCTGGCCGCGGAGGCGCATGGCGTGCGGCCGGAGCAGATCGCCAAGACGATCTGCCTGCGCGTCGGCGAGACCACGATGCTGGTCGTCGCCTGCGGCACGGCGCGGCTGGACAACCGCAAGTTCAAGGACCGTTTCGGCGCCAAGCCGCGGATGCTGGGCGCCGAAGAGGTGACGGCAGCGACCAGCCATCCCGTCGGCGGCGTCTGTCCGTTCGGGCTTCCCTCGCCATTGCCGATCTATTGCGACGTCACGCTGCGGGATTTCGACGAGGTCGTGCCGGCGGCCGGCGCGACGAATGCCGCGGTGAGGATCAGCCCGCAGAGGATGGCCGAACTGACCGGCGCCGAATGGATCGATGTCTGCCAGCAGGCCGCCCCCGTCGAGGGCTGACGGGCCGTCATCCCGATTTCATACAAGCCTGCACTTTCACCGGGCAGAGTGCACCACGGCCCGGAAATCTCTGCTAGTGTTGCGCCGTCGTCATGCCGGGGAGGAGAATCATGGCTGCACAGACCGCCGTTGCAACAGGCAAGAGGGGGGCGGCGAGACTGTCCGCGGCTGCCCGGGAGCGGCTTGCGGAGCATCTGATCGCGCGGGCGTCGTCGGAGGACAAGGCCGGCTATACGGCGGATGACCTCGCCAGGGCGGTCAATTCCGCGCTTGCGGCGGTTTCCCGTCACAGGAAGGGCGAGACCGTCATCGCGATAGACGGCGAAAGCGGGATCAGGCGCGACGGTCGTTCGGTGACGGCGATCACGGTCGTCAACGACAACATGCCGTTCCTGTTCGATTCTGTGATGGGCGAGATCGGCGAAGCCGCCGGCGAGCCTTCCCTCGTCGTCCACCCGGTGATCGGCGTGGAGCACGACAAGGAGGGCGTTCGCGACATCCTGCCCGATGGCGGCCACCCGAAAGGCGAGCATGCCGGCGACAGGATCAGCGTCATCCACGTGCATGTCGGTGCGCTGTCGGAGAGCCAGCGGGCGGAGCTCGCCGCGCGGCTCGAAAAGATGCTGGTGCAGGTCAGGGCCGCGGTGCGCGACTGGAAGCCCATGCTGGCGCGTCTCGACCGCGCAATCTCGGAGTTCCGCTACGCCCCCATCCCGCTCGACCGTGCGGACCTCAACGAGGCGATCGCGTTCCTGGAGTGGCTGCGCGACGACAATTTCACCTTCCTCGGCATGCGTGAATTCACCTATTCGGGGTCGGAGAAGGAGGGAACGCTGGAGGCGCAGCCGAAAGGACTGGGCATCCTGTCGGACCCGAACATCCTCGTGCTGCGGCGCGATGCGCACGTATCGCGGACCACGCCGGAAATCCGCGCCTTCCTGCATGGGCCGGAGCCGCTGATCGTCACCAAGGCGAACGCCAAGTCGGTCGTCCACCGGCGCATCTATCTCGACTATATCGGCGTCAAGACCTTCGGCCAGGATGGCGCGCTCGCCGGCGAGCTGCGCATCGTCGGGCTGTTCACCTCGACCGCCTACACGCGCTCGGTGATGAAGATCCCCTATCTGCGCTCCAGGGCGGAAACCGTCATCCGGAAGTCCGGATTCGACCCGCACGACCATTCCGGCAAGGCGCTGATCAACGTGCTCGAATCCTATCCGCGCGACGAGCTGTTCCAGATCCCGGTCCCGACGCTGCGCAAGCATGCCGAGGCGATCCTGGCGCTCGGCGAGCGGCCGCGCATCAGGGCGCTGGTGCGCGCCGACCAGTTCGACCGCTTCGTCTCCGTCATCGTGTTCGTGCCGCGCGACCGCTACGATTCCGTCGTGCGCGAGCGCATCGGGCAGTATCTCAAGACCGTCTTCGACGGGCGTCTGTCCGCCTATTATCCGGCCTTCCCGGAAGGCGGACTGGCGCGCGTACATTTCATCATCGGCCGCTCCGGCGGCAAGACGCCGAAGATCGAGCCAGCGGAGCTGGAAGCCGCGATCCGCGCCATCGTGCGGACCTGGGAGGACGGCCTGCGCGAGGCGGCGGCCGACAGCGGCGCCGAGGCCGAACTTGCCCGCATCGCGACGCTCTTCCCCGAGAGCTACCGCAACAGTTTCTCGCCGGCGGAAGCGCTGGCCGACGCGCGCCGCATCGCCTCGATCAGCGTGGAGAACCCGATCGCGGTCGACTACTATCGCCATGAAAGCCAGCCCGACAGTCAGGCGTCGCTGAAGATATATCATCACGGCACGCCGGTCGCGCTGTCGCGGCGCGTCCCCATGCTTGAGAATATCGGCTTCCGCGTGATCAGCGAGAGGACCTTCGAGGTCGGCGAGGGCGCCGGCAGGGTCTTCCTGCATGATATGGAGCTGGAGAACGCCTATGGCGGGCCGATCGACCTCGCCGACGGAGGCGCGCTGTTCGAAGAGATATTCCTGGCGGTCTGGAAGGATCAAGCCGACGACGACCGTTACAACGCGCTGGCGCAGACGGCTGGCCTGCGGGCCCGCGACATCACGGTGCTGCGCGCCTACGGCCACTACCTCCAGCAGGTCGGCATCCCGCAGAGCCAGGGCTTCATCGCCGCCACGCTGAACCGCTATCCGAAGATCGCGCGGGCGCTTTTCGGCCTGTTCGTCGCCCGCTTCGACCCGAAGGGACGGGACGGCGAGGCGGAGGCGAAACGGCTGAAACAGCAGATCCTGGATGCGCTGGAAGACGTGCCGAGTCTCGACGACGATACGATCATACGCCGGTACCTGAACCTTCTGGAGGCGTCGCTTCGCACCAACCATTTCGTGCCGGATCTCAAGGCCGGCGTCTCGCTGGCGATCAAGCTCGACCCGCGCGCCGTGGACGGCATGCCCGAGCCGAGGCCGTGGCGCGAGATCTACGTCTTCGGCCCGCAGGCCGAGGGGCTGCATCTGCGCTTCGGTCCGGTGGCGCGCGGCGGGCTGCGCTGGTCCGACCGGGCGCAGGACTACCGCACCGAAGTGCTGGGGCTGGTCAAGGCGCAGCAGGTCAAGAACGCGGTCATCGTGCCGGTCGGCGCGAAGGGCGGTTTCTACCCCAAGCGGCTGCCGCCCGCGTCCAACCGCGACCTGTGGTTCGAGGCGGGCCGGCAGGCTTACATCAACTTCGTCTCCAGCCTGCTCTCCGTCACCGACAATCTCGACGGCGACAAGATCGTGCCGCCGAAGGACGTGGTGCGCCGCGACAGGGACGATCCCTATTTCGTGGTGGCCGCCGACAAGGGCACGGCGACCTTCTCCGACACGGCGAACGCCATCAGCCAGGCGCATGATTTCTGGCTTGACGACGCCTTTGCCTCCGGCGGGTCGGCCGGATACGACCACAAGAAGATGGGCATCACCGCCAGGGGCGCGTGGGAGGCGGTGAAGCGGCATTTCCGCGAGATGAACCGCGACATCCAGACAGAGCCCTTCACCACCGTCGGCGTCGGCGACATGTCGGGCGACGTGTTCGGCAACGGCATGCTGCTGTCCGAATGCACGAAGCTGGTGGCGGCCTTCGACCATCGCGACATCTTCATCGATCCCGACCCCGATCCGGCGGTGTCGATCGCCGAGCGACGGCGGCTCTTCGCATTGCCGCGGTCGAGCTGGCAGGACTACGACAAGGCGAAGCTCTCGGCGGGCGGCATGGTCGTGTCGCGCGCCCAGAAGTCGGTGACGCTGACGCCGGAGGCAGCAGCGGCCATCGGCCTGGAGAAGGTGACGGCCTCGCCGACCGAGATCATCCGTGCGATCCTGAAGGCGCCGGTCGACCTCCTGTGGTTCGGTGGCATCGGGACCTATGTGCGGGCGAGCAGCGAGACCAATGCCGAGGCCGGCGACCGCGCCAATGACGCGATCCGGGTCACGGCCGCCGAGGTGCGGGCGAAGGTGATCGGGGAGGGCGCCAATCTCGGCGTTACGCAGCGCGCGCGCATCGAGTTCGGCCTTCTCGGCGGAGCGTGCAATTCGGACGCCATCGACAATTCGGGCGGCGTCAATTCCTCCGACGTGGAGGTGAACATCAAGATCGCGCTCGCTTCCGCGATGCGCAAGGGCTCGCTGAAGCGGCCGGCGCGCAACGCGCTGCTGGCCGAGATGACCGACGAGGTTGCGCAGCTCGTGCTGTCCAACAACTACCAGCAGACGCTCGCGCTGTCGGTCGCCCGCAAGCAGGGCATGGCCGACCTGGCGCATCAGGCCCGCTTCGTCTCCGTGCTGGAGGGCCGCGGCCTGCTCGACCGTGCCGTGGAGGCGCTGCCGACGGCTGCCGGCTTCAGCCAGCGCGAGGCCCGCAAGGAGCCGCTGACCCGCGCGGAACTCGGCGTGCTGCTCGCCTATGCCAAGATCGTGCTGTTCTCCGACATGGTCGCGACCGACCTGCCGGACGATCCGTATTTCGCGCGGGACCTGCTCTCCTATTTTCCCGAGCGGATGGAGAAGAGATATGCCGGCGATATCGCCGGCCACCGGCTGCGGCGGGAGATCGTCACCCGCGTGGTCAGCAACGACGTGATCAATCGCGGCGGCCCCGCCTTCGTGACGCGCCTTCAGGATGCCACGGGCCGCACGGTGCGGGAGATCGTGCGCGCCTTCGTCGTGGTGCGGGACGGTTTCGGCCTGCCGGCGCTCTACCGGGAGATCGACGCGCTCGACAACAGGATCGACGGACAGGTGCAGCTCGATCTTTATGCCGCGCTCGGCCGGCTGCTCTTCGCGGCGAGCGCCTGGGATCTGAAGAATGGCGGCGAGGGGGCCCTGGGCGACCAGATCGACGCGCTTGCGGCCGCCCGTGCGGCGCTGGAGCCAAAACTCGCCGGCCTGCTGCCTGCCTCCGTGCAGGAGCGCATCGAGGCGCGGCGGCGGCATTTCTCCGCCGCCGGCGTGCCGGATGCGCTCGCCGCCCATGTCGCCGTCCTGGACAGCGTGGAACTGATCCCCGATATCGTGCTGGTGGCGCAGCTCGGTGCGGAGCAGGCGGGGAAGGGCAGAAAAGCTGCGGCGCGGCCGCAGGCCGACGCGCTGCTGAAGGCCGGCCGGGCC
>JAFKJW010000054.1 GCA_017305925.1 Hyphomicrobiales bacterium
GGGTCTGACCCGCCCTCCAGGTAAACCCGCCCCTCCCACTCGAAACAAGTGATGGTTGGGAGGGGCTCTGTCGAGCTTCGGATGAATATCGTTGCTCGCGTGAGTGACGAGATCGAAACGCCCCAGGTTTCTATGGAAATCGACCCCCGGCTGGTGCCGGTGCTGGAGACCGTGCGTCGCAGGAACCCGGCCGAGCCGGAGTTCCACGAGGCGGTCGAAAGGGTGCTGCGGACGATCGGCCCGGTGATCGACAAGCGCCCCGAGTATCTCGAGGCGAAGCTGGTCGAGCGGATCTGCGAACCGGAGCGGCAGGTCATCTTCCGGGTGCCCTGGATCGACGACGAGGGCCGGGTCCAGGTGAACCGGGGCTACCGGGTCGAGTTCAACGGGGCGCTCGGCCCTTTCAAGGGCGGGCTGCGCTTCGACCCTTCGGTCAACTCGAGCATCGTCAAGTTCCTGGGTTTCGAACAGGTCTTCAAGAACGCCCTGACCGGGCTGCCGCTGGGCGGCGGCAAAGGCGGCTCCGATTTCGATCCCAAGGGTCGGTCGGAGAACGAGATCATGAGGTTCTGCCAGTCCTTCATGACCGAGCTCTGGCGGCACATCGGCGAGTACACCGACGTGCCGGCCGGTGACATCGGGGTCGGCGAGCGCGAGATCGGCTACCTGTTCGGCCAGTACCGGCGGATCACCAACCGCTACGAATCCGGGGCGCTGACCGGCAAGGGCCTGGGTTGGGGCGGCGCGCGGGTGCGCCGCGAGGCGACCGGCTACGGCACTGCGTACTTCGCCCAGGAGATGCTGCGGGCCAAGGGCTCCTCGATCTGCGACCGGACCGTGACCGTCTCCGGCTCGGGCAACGTCGCGATCTACGCGATCGAGAAGGTGCAGCAGCTCGGCGGGACCGTGATCGGCTGCTCCGATTCCGGCGGCTACGTGCATGACCCCGACGGCATCGACCTACCCTTGCTCAAGCAGGTCAAGGAGGTCGACCGGGCGCGGCTGGACCGCTACGTCCAGGAGCGCCCCGGAGCCCGTCACGTGGCCGGCGGCCGGGTCTGGGAGTTGGCCGCCGAGGTGGCGCTGCCCTGCGCCACCCAGAATGAGCTGGACGAAGAAGACGCCCGCAAACTGGTCGAGAACGGGGCACTGGTGGTGGCCGAGGGGGCGAACATGCCCTGCACCGCCGGCGCGATCGGCACGCTGCGCGCGGGCGGGGTGCTGTTCGGCCCGGGCAAGGCCGCCAACGCGGGCGGCGTCGCGACCAGCGCCCTGGAGATGCAGCAGAACGCTTCCCGCGACTCGTGGACCTTCGACCACACCGAGGCCCGCCTGGTCGAGATCATGCGGGACATCCACCACTCCTGTTACGAGATGGCCGAGCAGGCCGGGGTCCCCGGCGATTACATCGTCGGTGCCAACAACGCCGGTTTCGTCAGGGTCGCTGACGCGATGCTTGCCTTCGGCGTGGTCTGACCCTTGCCTGTACGCTTCGCGCGTGAGCGACCAGCCGCCCGAGCCACCCCAGCCGCCACCTCCGCCGCCGGGCGAGCAGCCTGCTCCTCAGCAACAGCCGGTCCAGCCAACCTACGCGACGGTCACCGTCCCGCTCAACCCTGAGGGCCGGAGCAAGGCCACCACCTCGATGATCCTGGGCATCTGTGGCCTGACGGTCTGCCCCCTGGTCTGCAGCATCTTGGCCCTGGTCTTCGCCAAACAGGCGAAGAACCTGCTGGCGATGACCCCCGGGGCCGACGGCTCCCTGTTCCTGGACTACGGGCCGTATGGCCTCTGGCGCTGGACGGCCGCCGCGATCTTCGTGTGATAGCCGCGGCGGGCGTAGGCCGGACCGTTGTAGCCGCGTGCAAAGGCCCGCCAGTCGCGCTTGCGGATCGCTTCCGCCAGCCCCGCCTTGACGATGTAGCGGACCATCAGCCGGATCTGGCCGGCGACGCTCTCGCGCGCTTCGGCCACCAGCGCGTCCACGGATGCGTAGCCCAGCCATTTCCAGTGCGCGCCCATCACCTGTCCGATCCCCCAGGAGACGGATTCGTGGGCTGCTTCGCGGTCGATCGCCGCCGCGCGTTCCAGCAATGCCCAGCGATCCGCCTGCGACCGCGGATTGGGGATGCCGCCCGCCACGGGGGAGGCCAGCCCGGCGGCCCGGGCGCGGCTTTTGGTCTCGCCCGCCAGGCGCGCATCGAAATAATGACCCTCGAAACGGATCAGCGGTTCGTCGCGGCCGCCGACGGTCGCGAAAGCCCTGCCGCCGCTTTCGACCTCCGCGATGGCGAGCAGCGCCGCCGGCTCCAGTCCATGTTCGCGCGCCGTGGCGGCGACTGCTGTGACGGTCTGCTGGTCGAACATCGCGAGGGCTCCTGTTTCGTGCCGGGACATTCTGCCGGACCATGCAGAGGCGGGCACGGAAGGGATGCGGAAAAGATCGCATGGAGATTCCGTCCGTCGGTGCAAGCGCTTGAAAAGCCGTTGGAATCTGATCGGGCTTGAACGAGAGTCGCAGCCGGCGTATGGGCGCTTCCCATGGATCCGTCCCCGCAGCCGTCCGGCTTTCGTGTCGCCGCGCTCTACCGGTTCGCCCGGCTGGAGCGGCATGAGGCGCTGCGCGCGCCGCTGGCGGCGTTCTGCTGCGCGCGCGGCATCAAGGGCACGCTGCTGCTCGCGTCCGAAGGCATCAACGGCACGGTGGCCGGCACTTCCGAAGCGATCGCCGAACTCATCGAGCGCATCGAGGCCGTTCCCGGCCTCGCGGGGCTGGAGGTCAAGTACAGCCATGCCGGACAGATGCCGTTTTACCGCATGAAGGTGCGGCTCAGGAAGGAGATCGTCACCATGGGCGTCGGCGGCCTCGACCCGCTCGCCGATGCCGGGACCTATGTCGAGCCCGCCGGCTGGAACGCGCTGATCTGCGATCCCGATACGGTCGTGGTCGACACGCGCAACCGCTACGAGGTTTCGCTGGGTACGTTCGAAGGCGCCTTGGATCCGGGGACCGGCAGCTTCGTGGAGTTTCCCGACTGGGCGCGGCGCAATCGCGACCTCTTCGCCGGCCGCAAGGTGGCGATGTTCTGTACCGGCGGCATACGCTGCGAGAAGGCCACCGCCTTCATGAAGAGCATCGGCGTCGAGCAGGTGTTTCACCTCAAGGGTGGCATCCTCAAATATCTGGAGGAAGTCGACGCCGGCGACAGCCGCTGGAACGGCGAATGCTTCGTGTTCGACGAGCGCGTCGCGGTGACGCATGGGCTGGCGCAAGGCGAGGCGCGCCTCTGCCGCGCCTGCCGGCATCCGCTTACGCCCGAGGAGCAGCGCTCGCCGCATTTCGTGGACGGCGTCTCCTGCCCGCACTGCCATGCCGCCCGCAGCGAGGCGGATCGCGGGCGCTACGCCGAGCGCCACCGCCAGGTCGCTTTGGCCGAGAAGCGGGGCACAGTGCATCTCGGCAGCTGAGCGCGAACGGAACGCCGCGCAGCGATTGTCTGCAAGGCTCGAACATTGCAATGTCGCGTGCCGCTGCCTATCTCGCGGCGACGCCGTCAGTCGATTTCGAAGCCTGCCCCGCAAAAGCCATGGAGACCGCGATGTTCGATCCGAAGAAGCTGCTCGACAGCCTGCTCGGCACGGAGGTGCCGGGAACCGGCGGCACGGTGCGCGACCGCGCCGCGCAGGTCGGCCAGATGGCGAAGGACAATCCGCTGGCCACCACCGCCATCCTCGGCGTGCTGCTCGGCACCAGGACCGGCCGCGAGCTCGGCGGAACCGCCATCAAGCTGGGAAGCCTCGCCGCAATCGGCGGCCTCGCCTACAAGGCCTATCAGAACTACAAGAGCGGCGGCGAGCCCGAACAGGCGGCTGCCGAGGGCGAGCCGAAGCTCCTTCCGCCGCCCGGTGACACGGGTTTCCATCCCTCGCAGGCGCCGCAGGGCGAGACGGAGTTCGCGCTGACGCTGGTGCGGACGATGATCGCGGCGGCCAATGCCGACGGCCGCATCGACGACACCGAGCGCAAGCACATCGCCGACAGGCTGAGCCTGTCCGGCCTCGGCGCGGAAGCGGAAGCCTTCCTGCTGCGGGAGATCGGCAATCCGGTCCAGATCGACGAACTGGTCTCGGCCGCGCATGGCGAGGCGCAGAAGGTCGAGCTCTATACGGCAGCGCGCCTGACCATCGAGCCCGACACGCGCGCCGAACGCGGCTATCTGGACCTGCTGGCCGGAAGGCTCGGCCTGCCCGACGCGCTCGTCGACCACATCGAGGCCACGGTGAAGTCCTCGACGGTTGCCGCTGCGGCGCAACCGGCATCGCCGCGGGCCGACACTCCCTGGTGAGAAAGGCGCACAGGCGGTCCCGCCGTTAACCTTTCGTTAACCGAAATCGTATAATCTGTAAGACAGTCGAACCGGCTCTCCTCCTCCCAAGCAGGTTCTGATCAGGGCGGCCCGGAAATCGGACCGCCCTTTTTGTCGGCTTGCTCCGGACGAGACGCAAAAGCCGCTTCTTTCTCGGTCGCTTCTTGAAACTTCGCCACGCATTTGCGATGCCGGAGCCGGCATTGCGGAGAAGAAATCGATGACGGGCAGGAAGACGGCAATCGTTACGGGCGGCGGCACGGGCGTCGGCAAGGCGGTGGCGACCACGCTTCTGCGCAACGGCTGGAACACGGTGTTCTGCGGGCGCCGGCAGGGATTGCTGGACGAGGCCGTTGCGGTCGCCGGCAGAACCGAGGGGAAGGCGCTGGCGCTCGCCTGCGACGTCACCGATTCCGGGCAGGTCGAGGCGATGTTCGACAAGGCGGTCGAGGCGTTCGGGCGCGTCGACCTCCTGTTCAACAATGCCGGACTCGGCTTCAAGTCCGCGCCGGCAGACGAAATCCCGGTCGATGTGTGGAACGACATCGTCGCGGTCAACCTGACCGGCTCGTTCTTCTGTGCGCGCGCCGCCTTCCGCGTCATGCGCGCCCAGAAGCCGCAGGGCGGCCGCATCATCAACAACGGCTCTGTGTCGGCCTACGCGCCGCGCCCCGGTTCGGCGCCCTACACGGCGACCAAGCATGCCATCACCGGCCTGACGAAATCGCTTGCCCTCGACGGCCGGCCTTTCGACATCGCCTGCGGCCAGATCGACATCGGCAACGCACTGACGGAGATGGCGCAGGCCATGACGGTCGGCGTGCCGCAGGCCAACGGCACGATCGCTCCGGAGCCGACGATCGACGTGCAGCGCGTCGCCGATTCGGTGCTCCACATGGCGAACATGCCGCTCGACACCAACGTGCTGTTCATGAACGTCATGGCGACGAAGATGCCCTTCGTGGGCCGGGGATAGGCTTTTGCGGCGGCGGATGCGCCAATGATTCTCGTGGGCGAAGAACCGGCTTCCACCGCCGATGCCAGGTGGTGCCTGGATCGGTATGCGGCCGATCTGGAACGGCTGTTCCCTGAGGGTTTCGACCAGTCGCGAGGCAACAGGCTGGATCCCGCCAACATCCTGCCGCCGCACGGCTATTTCGTGATCGCCCGGCTCGACGGTCGCCCGATCGGCTGCGGCGCGCTGAAGCGGCTCGATCCGAGGACGGGCGAGATCAAGCGGGTCTGGACGGCGGAAGCCGCGCGCGGGCAGGGCGTGGCCAGGAAAATCATGGACGCCCTCGAAGGGCTCGCCCGGGCGCAGGGCTTCAAACGCTTGCGGCTCGACACCAATCGCGCGCTTGCGGCTGCGCAGGCTATGTATCGCAAGATGGGTTATCGCGAGATACCGCCTTACAACGACAATCCCTACGCCCATCACTGGTTCGAGAAGCGGCTCTGAGCTCTGCGACCACCGATTCCGCAGAGCCGGAAACGATCAGCTGTTCTTCGTCAGGAAGCCTTCCATCCGTTCCAGCGCGCGCAGGATGTTCTCCTCCGAATTGGCGTAGGAAAGGCGGATGTAGCCCTCGCCGAGCACGCCGAAGTCGGGGCCGCCGATCAGCGCCACGCCGGCATTGTCGAGCAGCGCGGAGGCCAGTTCCTTGGCTTTCCAGCCCGTGCCCTTGACGTTCGGGAAGGCGTAGAAGGCGCCCTTCGGCGTGATGCAGGAGATGCCGGGCAGGCCGTTCAGGCCCTCCACCACGACCTTGCGGCGGCGGTCGAAGGCGCGCATCATCTTCTCCACGTCGTCCTGCGGACCGTCTATGGCCGCGATGCCGGCGTACTGGCTCGGCGCGTTGACGCAGGACCAGCAATTGACCGCGAGCTTGCGCACCTTGTCGTAGAGATGGTTGCTGGCGGGCGTGTTCGGCCAGATCGACCAGCCCATGCGCCAGCCGGTCATGGCCCAGGTCTTCGACCAGCCGTTCAGCACGATCAGCCGGTCGCGGATTTCCGGGAAGGTCAGCAGCGAGACATGGCTTTCGCCGTCATAGGTCATGACGTCGTAAATCTCGTCGGAGAGGATCGCCACGTCGGGATGCTTCTCCAGCCCCTTCACCAGCTTCTCGATCTCCGCGCGCGGCGTCACGCCGCCGGTCGGGTTGGCGGGCGAGTTGAGGATGACCAGCCGCGTCTTCGGCGTGATCAGCGCCAGCGTCTCCTCGGCGGAGAAGGCAAAGCCGTTCTCCTCGCGGATCGGGATCGGGACGGGCGTCGCTCCGGTGAACTCGATCATCGAGCGGTAGATCGGGAAGCCGGGGTCCGGATACATGATCTCCGCGCCCGGCTCGCCGAACATGATGATCGCCGCATACATGGTCGGCTTGCCGCCGGGCAGGATCATGACGTTCTCGGGCGATACCTCGACGCCGGTCAGCGCCAGCGTGCGGCGCACCACCGCCTCGCGCGTGGCGAGCAGGCCGGTCGCCGGCGTATAGCCGTGGTGGCCGTCGCGCAGCGCCTTGATCGCCGCCTCGACGATATGGGCGGGCGTCTTGAAGTCCGGCTGGCCGATGCCGAGATTGATGACGTCGCGCCCTTGAGCGGCCAGCGCGGTGGCGCGGGCGAGCACCGCAAACGCGTTCTCTTCGCCAAGACGGTCGAAGGCTGGGACTGTGTGGAGCATGGTTCCTATCCATCTGGCGCTTTTTCGCAGGATGCGTTTTTGTGAGCGTTGACGCCGCTTTGTCAAATGCCGTCAAATGTACCAGAGTGTTTTCCGCCATGAACGATGATCTCAGCAATTGGACGCCGCGCCCGCGGCCGGCGCGCATTCCCCTCGAAGGGCGTTATGTGCGGCTGGAGCCGCTCGATGCGGCGCGGCATGGCGACGGGCTTTTCCTGGCGTCCAGCGTGCCGGATGCGGAGAAGCTCTTCCGCTGGCTGCCGGACCTGCCGCCGGCCGACCGGGCCGCGTTCCAGCCCTGGCTCGACAAGGCCGAGGCGAGCGAGGATCCGCTGTTCTTCGCCGTCATCGACAAGGCGTCCGGCAAGGTCGCCGGGCGGCAGACGCTGATGCGCATCGACGCCGCCAACGGCGTCATCGAGATCGGCAACATCTACTGGAGCCCGCTGATGGCGCGCCGGCCGGCGGCGACCGAGGCGCAGTTCCTGTTCATGCGCCATGTCTTCGACGATCTCGGCTACCGCCGCTACGAGTGGAAGTGCCACAACGACAATGCGCCTTCCAAGCGCGCGGCGGAGCGCTTCGGCTTCCGCTTCGAGGGCCTTTTCCGCCAGCACATGGTGGTGAAGGGCGGCAACCGCGACACCGCCTGGTATTCCGTGATCGACAAGGAGTGGCCAACGCTTCGCCGAGGTTATATGGACTGGCTCGATCCGGCGAACTTCGACTCGGCCGGGCAGCAGAAGCGGCGGCTGGAGGATTTTCTTCGCAGCCCGTCGTGACGGATGACCGCATCATGGCACACGACGATCCTGCGCACGATCATGACCATTCCCACGCCGAGGCCCACGGTCATGGGCGCGATCACGTCCATGGCGCCGCGCACGCTCATTCCCATGCGGGGCACGATCACGGCCCCGGAGCGCATGTGCACGCGAACACCGACCGCACGCGGGTGCTGATCGCCGCCTCGATCACCGGCGCCTTCATGATCGCGGAAGCACTCGGCGGCTGGTTCACAGGGTCGCTGGCGCTGGTCGCGGACGCCGGCCACATGCTGACGGATTCCATCGCGCTGTGGCTCGCGTGGTACGCATTCCGGCTGGGCGACCGGCCCGCGACGGGACGGATGACCTACGGCTTCGGCCGCGTGAAGACGCTGGTGGCCTACACCAACGGCGTCACCATCTTCGCCGTCGCCATCTGGATCGTCTACGAGGCGGTCGTGCGGCTGCTCGATCCGCCGCCTGTCCTCGGCGGGCCCATGCTGATCGTCGCTGTCCTCGGCCTTCTGGTGAACATAGCGGGCTTCGCGGTGCTGCATGGCGGCGACCGCGAGAGCCTCAACATGCGCGGCGCGCTCCTGCATGTGCTCGGCGACATGCTGGGGTCGGCGGCGGCCATCGCGGCGGCGCTGGTCATCCTGGCGACAGGGTGGACGCCGATCGATCCGATCCTCTCGGTGCTGGTCGCCGTGCTGATCCTGTCTACGGCCTGGGCGTTGATGAAGGATGCCGCCCATGTCCTGCTCGAAGGCGTGCCTGCCAGGCTGGACCGGGACGGCATCGCGCGCGACCTCGAAGGATCGGTGACGGGCCTGCGCGAGGTGCACCACATGCATGTCTGGTCCATCGACGGATCCAGCGTCATGGCCACCTTGCATGCAAGCCTTGTGGAGGGGACGGACCCCCATGGGGCGGTCGCCGCGGTCAAGGCGCGGCTGGCGACGGCGCACGGAATCGGACATGCGACCGTCGAGACGGAATACGGCCGGTGCGCGGATGCGCGCCCCGAGCATCTGCATTGAAGGGGCGAAAGACGAGATGGCAGGCAGGCTGAAGGGCAAGATCGCGGTCGTCACGGCGGCCGGGCAGGGGATCGGGCGCGCCATCGCGGAACTGTTCGTGGCCGAGGGCGCGACGGTCTATGCCTCCGACATCCAGCGCGACAAGCTGGAAGGACTGGCGCGGGCGAAGAAGGCGAAGCTCGACGTGCTGTCGACGCGCGCGGTCGAGGCCTATGCGGCCAAGGTCGGCGAGATCGACATCCTCGTCAATGTCGCCGGCTACGTGCACCACGGCACGGTGCTGACGACGGGCGACAAGGATTGGGATTTCTCCTTCGACCTCAACGTCAAGTCGATGCACCGCACGATCAGGGCATTCCTCCCCGGCATGCTGAAGCGGGCGAAGGAGACGGGGAAGACCGCGTCGATCGTCAACGTCTCGTCGGGCGCTTCGTCCATCCGCGGCATCCCCAACCGCTACGCCTACGGCGCCAGCAAGGCTGCGGTGATCGGGTTGACGAAATCCGTCGCCGCCGATTTCATCCGTGACGGCCTGCGCTGCAATGCCATTGCGCCGGGCACCTTCAAGTCGCCTTCCTGGGAGGAGCGCGTCGAGACGCTCGGCAAGGAGTGGGGCAGCAAGGAGAAGGCCCTCGAAATGTTCGTCCAGCGCCAGCCCATGGGCCGCGTCGCCGAGGCGGCGGAGATCGCGCCGGTCGCCGTCTATCTGGCCTCCGACGAATCGGCCTTCACGACCGGCACGGTGATTTCCGTGGACGGCGGGTTCGCGCTCTGATGAACCGCAGCGACCGCAATGCGGCGATCGCCGCGGCCGTGATCTTCCTCGGCTTCGGGCTGGTCGCTTTCCTGATGCCGCGTATCATGCTGGCCGTCGGCGCCTATTCGAGCATCGCCGCCGGCATTCTCGCCGTCGCCTTCGTGGCGGCCTTCTTTCTGGTGTTCTGGCTGCGCGGGCGCAGCCGCGGAGGAGATCTTTAGATGCATATTCTCGTGACGGGTGCCGCCGGCATGATCGGCCGCAAGCTGACCGAGCGCCTGCTGAAGACGGGCACGCTGCGCGGCAGGAAGATTGCGTCGCTCGACCTGCACGACATCGTGCCCGCTCAGGCCGCGTCGACCGGCGGCATCGCCGTCAAGGCGCTGACGGGCGATCTCGCGGACGAGGGAGCGAGCGCCAGGCTGATCGAATCGCGGCCGGACGTGATCTTCCATCTGGCGGGCGTCGTGTCGGGCGAGGCGGAGGCCAATTTCGATCTCGGCTACCGCGTCAACCTCGTCGGCTCGAAGGCGCTGTTCGATGCCGTCAGGCTGACGGAGGGTTACACTCCACGCCTCGTCTTCGCCTCCTCGATCGCCGTCTATGGCGGGCCGTTCCCCGACGTCATTCCGGACGATTTCCAGCAGGCGCCGCTGTCGTCCTACGGCACGCAGAAGCTGATGAGCGAACTCGTCCTGACCGACTACACGCGCCGCGGCTTCATGGACGGCATCGGCATACGCTTTCCCACCATCTGCGTGCGCCCGGGCAAGCCGAACAAGGCCGCGTCGGGCTTCTTCTCCGGCATCATTCGAGAACCGCTGGACGGCAAGGAGGCGCTGCTGCCGGTGCCGCGCAGCGTCGTGCACACGCATGCCAGCCCGCGCGCGGCGGTCAACTTCCTGATCCACGGCGCGGAGATCGACGGCGCGGAGGTCGGGCCGCGCCGCAACATCACCATGCCGGGCGTCGGCGTCACCGTCGGCGAGCAGATCGAGGCGCTGCGCCGCATCGCCGGCGAGAAGGTCGTGGGACTGATTCGCGAGGAGCACGACGAGGCCGTCTGGGGGCTGGTCAAGAACTGGCCGACGCGCTTCGAGGCGAAGCGGGCGCGAGAACTCGGCTTCCAGGCGGAAACGAGCTTCGACGAGATCGTGCGGGCTCACATCGAGGACGAACTCGGCGGCAAGGTGCCGGTCTAGCCGAACCCGGAAGATCGCGTTTCAGGTCGCTCCGAGAACGGAAGCGAGATCGCGTGACGCACGGAGTACGCGGACGATCTGGAGGTCTTTCTCCGTCACACGGTAGAAGATGATGTAAGGCGCGACGGTGGTCTTACGAAGGTGCTGCGGCATCGGGATCATGACCGCCGGACCCATATATGGCTGTTTTCCAGCAAGCGGATCGAGCGTTCGAAGCGCTCGATCATGCGGAGCGCGGCTTTGGGACTCTCCAGGGCAATATAATCAGCAATTTCGGCTATGTCGCTTGCGGCGCAATGATGACCCTAAGCGCCATATCGGGCCTTCAGATTCGCGAAGGCCCTTTCCGCGTCCACGCCGAGACCGCTGTCCAACTCTCGCAGTCCGGCATTCAGATCGTTCCGGAGCGCAAGATATCGATGGATGTAGTGCAACAGATCGTCCCCGAGACGCTCGCGCGCTTCGGGCGGCAGTTGATCCGCTTCCTTGAACGCCTGCTCAAGCTTTGTCATCGAACGCCTCCGAGGGAAATATAGAGGGTCGCCACATATTTCGGAAGTCTGACTTCAGCCTTTCAGTCCCGCCGCGAGCAGCAGCAGGCCGAGCATGAAGACCAGCGCCGCCCCGCCGATCTCGATCGCGGCATGCAGGCGTGCGCCGGCCGTTCCGGTTCCGGCCGCCGCGACGGCCCAGCCCTTGGCGGTGACGGCAAGCGTGGCAAGTGCCGCGACCGTGATCGCGGTGCCGAGCGCCATGGCCAGCACGGACAGGAGGCCACCGGCCCACAGGCCGTTCAGGAAGGCAAAGGTCAGCACGATCAGCGCGCCGGAGCAGGGGCGCAGGCCGACGGCCGCGACGGCTGTCCATGCGGTGCGCCAGTCGAAGCGGTCGCCGCCGAGCAGCGCAGGGTCCGGGATATGGGCGTGCCCGCAGGTTTCGCAGACTTCCGCCGTATAGCGGCCGGCGACGGGCCGTGCCGTTACGGCCGGTCCGGCGGCAGCGAAGGCCGCCGACAGGCTTGCACCCGGAAGCAGGGCGTCCTGCCCATAGCGGCCTCCCAGCCGGCCCTGCGAATGCGTGCAGGCGGCGCTGTGCACATGGCCGGCCTCGGAAGTCCCAGCGGGGGACGGCAGGCCGAAGAGCCCGGCCAGCCGCGGCCACGCCTTCTTCCAGAGCAGCCATGCGCCGAACAGCGTCACCATCGCGTAGGAGGCGATTTCGAGGAAGCGCGTCGCGTCGGTCATCGAGATCGCGGTGCCGCGCAGGAACAGGAAGACCGCGCCCATCATGACGACCGCCGTGGCGGCCTGCAGGAGGGCCGAGACGAAGGCGAGCATGATGCCGCGCCTCAGCGCCACCTCGTTGGCCAGCATATAGGAGGAGATGACGGCCTTGCCGTGTCCGGGTCCTGCGGCATGGAAAATGCCGTAGACGAAGGAAAGGCCGACGAGCGTCCACGTCCCGTTGCCGCCGTCGCGCATCGCCTTCAGGGATTGCGTCAGCGAGCGGTAGAACGCCTGCTGGTGCATGTTGATCCAGTTCGTCAGGCGGCCGAACAGGCCGGCCGAGGGCAGCACCGCCTCGTTCGTGCCGATGCCGAGCGAGCTGGCATGGGCGGCCGCGAGCGCCAGGCCCAGCAGGCAGGCAGCGGCGGTCAGCGCGACGGCGGCGCGTATCGGATGTCTGCCCATGGTCAGCCGCTGCAATCCAGTTCGAGCTTGGTCGCGAAGATCTTGCTGAAGTCGGTGCCGGTCGGATCGTTGAAGAAGGCGTCGGTCAGGCTCTGCTGGTTCTCGGCAATCGCCTGGTCCGGGTCGGGACGGATCACCTTGCGCGTGCAGTTGGCCGGCAGGCCGTTCACCACCATGCTCGCGTCGTCGGTGAAGTCGATCGCGGTGTAGAAGGTCGGGTCGTAGACGCCGAAGTCGATCCTGCCGGCGAGCTTCAGCGGCTTGGCCGGCTTCGACCGGAAGATGATCACAAGTTGATTGTTGTCGAAATTCACGATGAAGGGGCTGGGCCGGGCCATGGCCACGTCCTTGCCGTCGGCCGTGACGAGCTGGAAGTAGCCGTATTCTCCGATCGATTCGAAGACGGTGTCGGTGACCTCCTTCAGTTCGCTTTCGTCGAGCCGAAGGTCCTTGTTCTTGTCGAACTCCATGAGCACCGTGCTCGAAAAGACGTCGTCGAAACGCCAGACGTGCTTCAGGTCCGTCACGTCGCCCTTCGCGTCGATGTCGACGTCGAGCCGCGCTTCCGCGAAGACGTGGGGGTGCGCCAGCGCGGGCGCCGCCGAGGACAGCAGAAGGGCGAGACCGGCAAGTGCTTCGCGGAAGGTCAATGAACAGCCTCTGATCGGGATCGGCCCAGACTTGCCACAAACCGGGCGAAAATGGGACCGGCACAGCGAAACTGCGGCATCGTGAATCGGGGTGCCATGGCAGGCGCGTGTATCAGCGCCGCCTGAACCATTGCACGAGGAAGTCCACCAGCACGCGCACCTTGGCCGGCAGGTAGCGGCGGTGCGGGTAGACGGCGTAGATTCCGCCATTGGTCGGCAGGAAGGGGTCGAGCACGGAGACGAGCCGGCCCGCCTTCAGGTCGGGCTCGGCGATGAAGTCCGGCAGGATGCAGAAGCCAAGGCCCGAAAGGGCGGCGGCGCGCGCCGCCATCGGGCTGTTCACCTCGATCGGACCGTCGACCGACACGCTGTAGATGTCGCCATTGTCGCGTTGGAACTGCCAGTTCGACAGCCAGCGGCCGTTCGTGTCGACGATGCAGGGCAGGCCGGCGAGGTCCTGCGGCTTTTCGGGCGTGCCGTATCTGGCCAGCAGCTCCGGTGACGCAGTGATGCGCACCGAGAAGGGGGCCAGCCTTCGCGCGATCAGCGAGGAGCTTTCCAGCCGCGTGATGCGGATGGCGAGGTCGAATCCTTCCTCGACCAGATCCACGAATCGGTCGTCCAGATGGATCTCCAGGACGATGTCGGGATGCGCCTTGGCGAAGTCGATCAGCGACTGGCCGATCTCGGCGTCCGCGAAGGTGCGCGCCGCGGAGAGCTTGATGCGGCCGCGCACGTCGCCCGACGAATCACGCACGGACTCCTGAAGGCCGTCGATCTCCTGGATCAATTCGGAGGCACGCTTGTAGTAGGTGTGGCCGGCTTCCGTCAGCGAGAACTGGCGCGTGGTGCGGTTGAGCAGCAGCACGCCGAGTTCGTCCTCCAGCTCGCGCACATATTTGGACAGGAGCGCCTTGGAGCGGCCGACCTTGCGCCCGGCCGCGGAAAACCCCTCCGCCTCCACCACGTCGATGAAGGCGCGCATGCGGGTCAACGTGTCCATCGGCGGTCCCTCCGCGTCAGCCCTGTCGACTGACGAATTTGTTCATGCGGAACAACAGCTTGACCGTAGTCGAAAACCGCTCCGAGGCGCCCGGCCATGTCCGCCGCCGTTCACCTTTCGTGGACAGGGCGGCCACCATCGTTCGCATTTCGACTTTTTTCAACCCGGGGTACGATTTTCATTGATTGTGAAGGACCGGGTCCATATATGCGCGCTTGCCCAAAGTCGCACGTGCCTGTGGGCGTCCCCCGACCTCGGAATGGCGAGATGTCGGGACGGTACCCGGGAAGTAACGAGCCCGGTCGGATCAGCGGCCAACCGCCGACCCGAGGACGCCTTGAAGCAACGACGGTGCGGGCCTTTCTGGTGTCTGCCGGTCGTCCATAGACCGGGGTTACTGAAGAGGCACACCTTCATTGCCGGCAGTGCGGTTGGGTTCCCCATCCAAGCCAAGGCAGACAAAGCGGGTTTTCCGGCCGGGCGGCCGGACGATCCATCGCCGCGAGACGGCGTTCGGCGGTTCCGGTGTCTCCACCGGCTGGTTCCGCCGGATTCTCGTCCCGCACTTTGTTTGAACGCGCGAAGAGCGAGGCCGCAAGCCCGCCCGCGCCGCCTTGAATCGCGCGCCCGTCAGGCGCGCATGGAGAGACCCGATGGCAGCGACCCAGCGCATCCTCGATTTCCTCGCCACCCGACGTCCGAGCGGCCCCTGCCTGGTGGTCGACCTCGACGTGGTGCGCGACAACTACCGCGCCTTCGAGAAGGCGCTTCCCGATTCCCGGATCTACTACGCGGTGAAAGCGAACCCGGCGCCGGAAATCCTGCGCCTCCTCGCTGCGATGGGCTCGTCCTTCGACACCGCGTCGGTTGCCGAGGTCGAGATGGCGATGGACGCGGGCGCGCCCGCCGACCGCATCTCCTTCGGCAACACGATCAAGAAGGAGCGCGACATCCTTCGGGCCTACGAGCTGGGCATCCGCCTCTTCGCGGTGGACTGCGTCGAAGAGGTGGAGAAGGTGGCGCGCGCCGCGCCCGGCGCCAGCGTCTTCTGCCGCGTGCTGACCGACGGCGCGGGCGCGGAGTGGCCGCTGTCGCGCAAGTTCGGCTGCGTGCCGGCGATGGCCGTCGACGTGCTGCGTCATGCGAAGGCGCTTGGGCTCGATGCTTATGGCGTGTCCTTCCACGTGGGTTCGCAGCAGACCGACCTGACGGCTTGGGACCGCGCGCTTGGCGATGCGCAGCGCGTGTTCGCCGCGCTTGCCGAAGAGGGCATCGTGCTCCGGATGGTCAATATGGGCGGCGGCTTCCCGACCCGCTACCTGAAGGACGTGCCGGCCGCGCAGGCCTACGGCCAGGCGATCTTCGACGCGCTGCGGAAGCATTTCGGCAACCGCATCCCGGAGACGATCGTCGAGCCGGGCCGCGGCATGGTCGGCAATGCCGGCGTCATCAAGTCCGAGGTCGTGCTGATCGCCAAGAAGGCCGACAACGACAATGTCCGCTGGGTCTATCTCGACATCGGCAAGTTCGGCGGACTGGCGGAGACGATGGACGAGGCGATCCGCTATCCGATCGTCACCGCCCGCGACGCGGACGAGAAGAGCCCTTGCGTGCTCGCCGGCCCGACCTGCGATTCGGCCGACGTGATGTACGAGAAGACGCCCTATCCGCTGCCGCTGTCGCTCACCATCGGCGACGAGGTGCTGATCGAGGGTACGGGCGCCTACACGACGACATACTCGGCGGTGGCGTTCAACGGCTTCGAGCCGCTGCGGTCCTATGTGATCTGACCCGGTGGGCGGCTCTGCCGCCCCCGTTTCGCCTGTGGAAACACATCTCCGCTCGTGAAGGATCGCGGATATGGATATTCGGGTCATCGGTATGAATGGCGCGGCGGTAAAGCTGCCGATCTCCCACCTTGAGGGGGAGATGGGCGGTAGCCCAGAGGGGGGTGCTGCGCGCGACGTTTCAAAGGGGGCACCCCCCTCTGCCCTGCCGGGCATCTCCCCCTCAAGGGGGGAGATCGGCAGTTCGTGCGCCTATGCCATCGCTGCCGAGGCCACCGCCGACATCCCGGCGCGCGAGGCGCTGCTCGACCGCGCCATGGGACAGGGGCGTCGCCGCAAGTCCTCGGAGAAGCTGCGGCGCGGCCGCCGTCCGTCCGAGGGGCTGGCCTTCGTGGCGCGCGACGAGACCGGCGCCGTCGTCGGAACGGTACGGCTGTGGGACGTTGCGCTGGGAGAGGACGGCGCGCCCGCCCTGCTGCTCGGGCCGCTGGCTGTGGAGCCTGCCTTGAAGGGCGCCGGCATCGGCACGGCGCTGATGGCGAAGGCGGTCGAGGAGGCGCATCGCCTCGGCCACGCGGCGATCCTGCTGGTCGGCGACGCGCCCTATTATGCGCGCTTCGGTTTTTCGGCGGAGAAGACCGCGCATCTGGCCATGCCCGGCCCCTACGAGCGGCACCGCTTCCTCGCGCTGGAGCTTCGGCCGGGCGCGCTCGACGGCGCGCATGGAACACTGCGGGCGACGGGCCGGAAGCTCGCCGGCCCGCAGCCCCGCGCGGCGGCGGGCAGCCTGCGTTCGGCCTGACGAGAGCTTTTCCTAAAGGATCTGGCTGAGCGCCATGGCGACGCCCATGTCGCCTTCCACCTTGAGCTTGCCTTGCATGAATGCGGCGGTCGGGCTGAGGTCGCCGGCGACCAGCGCCTCCAAATCCTCCAGCGACAGCTTGATGGTGCAGTCGGCCGGCGCGTCCTCTGTCGAGATCGAGGTGCCGTCGATGACGATCACGCCGTCGCCCTGGGTGTCGAACTTGACGGAACGGTCGAAGGAGGACCCCTCGACACGGCCGCGGATTTTCTCGACGACGTCCTGAATGCCCATGATCACCTCTGTGTGCTGACTGGAAATTCCCGATTGGCCCCGAGGGTTCCCGAAAGGCGGCGCCGGGTCAATGGCCGGACGCTTCGCCTTCGCCCGCATGTTCGGAGGAAGCCTTCTCGGCGGCCTTGGTTTTCTTGGCCTGGGCCGTCTTGCGCCGGAGCGCGTTGTCGCGGATCTCGTCCTTGGTGAGATATTCGAGCTGCTCGACGGCGATATCCTGGACCAGTTCCTTGCCTGCCTTGCCGTTGATCGATTCGCGGATATGCGCCTTGAAGGCGGGCAGGTCGAGCTTCTTCGTGTTGGTGAAGTCGATCTCGGGGCTGCCGAAAAGATAGGTGTAGAGCGCGTCCGTGACGAGGGTGTTCGCCGGCAGCGCGAGCTTCGCCATCGCGTTCCTGTCGACGGAGAAGGCCAGCTTGGTGATGAAGTAGCCGATCACCGTGCCGTCGCGGACGACGGGCACCGACAGCGTTTCCGTCCTCAGATAGTCCAGGCTGACGCTCTCATGCTCTTCCGACGCGGCGGCTTCGGGCTCCGGTCGCGACTGCTGGAAGGAATAGAACACGGTGCCGAGCGTGACGGCGACGATCCAGACGGCGGCGGCGATGAACTTGATCATGAGCGGCCGCGCCGGTCCCTATCGCGAGAATTCGGCGGAGGAGTAGGTGCCGTCTTCCTCGGCAAGGCGGATGGCGGACTGGATGAGCGAGGCCACCTCGCCGACGGCCTCCATATGCGCCCGGATGACGGTTTCGTTGCGCTCCAGCTTTTCGCGCAGGCGCAGTATGCCGTCGCGGTGCTCCGCCCGGAGGTCGTGCGGAGAGAGCCCGCGCATGGCGCGGGTCAGCTCGTAGAGGCCGCGGCTCTTGCGGGCGTTGGATGCCTTCAGGTCGAAGCCGAGATCGCTGCCCACGGAGGCCGTTTCCTCGTCCACCGCCTCCTCGATGCGGCCGATGATCGCCGCCAGGCTGGACGGGGGCATGGTGCCGTGGGAGGGGGCGGCCATGCGGGCCGGGAGCTGTTCGGAGTAGGGAGAATAGTCCATGTCTCGTTCCGGTTACTTGTCGAACAGGCCGCCGCTCGATGCGGCGGCGGTGACGTCGAGATTCTTCGCGAACCGGCGCTGGATCTGGTCGACGACGGAGTTCGCCACCATGGACGAATGGGTGGCGCCGAGGTCGCCCGACCGGCTGTCGATGCCGGCGACGGATTTTTTCACCTCGCCCTTCATCTCGAAATCGCCCAGCACGCGGTCGGCGATCCCGATGCCGCCGCGTTCGGCCACGACGCCGGCTATCTTCTGCGCCATCATGGATTTCCACATGTCGCCGGCCAGCCCCTTGCCGTAGGTGCTTTCGGCATTCTTCGGCATCATCGAGGAGATGAAGGTCTCCAGCACCATCGCCTCGAATTTTTTCGCCGCGCCGGCCGCCGTAGCGGGCTCGGCCTCGCGACCCAGCACCTGTCCGCTGCCGGCCGTTGCCGCCGTCAGGCCCGCGTCGAAACCGGCGGCCGTCGCGGGTTGCGTCCGGCGCATGAGCTCGGTGCGCGCGGTGGCGACCGACGACGGATCCGCCGCGCGGGCGACGTCCAGCACGATGTCGCTGGGAGGTGAAATGGCCAAGGCGTGATTCCTTCAGCTTCGCAGGCGACTATCGCCCGGCAAGCTTGTGGCAGGCTTACCGGCGGCGGGCGCCGATCATCGCGACCATCTCCACCGCCTCGCGCTCCTCGGCCATGCGGCGCTCCAGGGCGAGCGCTGCGCGATGGTCCTTCTCCACGACGTCGAGGCGGGCGGACGCGATCGCGATGTTGCGGATTTCCTGCTCGGCCAGCGCGCGGCTCGCCTCTTCGCGCGCCAGCGCCTGGCCGATTCGACGGTGATAGACCTCGGGAAACAGGGCTGAAAGCGAATCGCTTTCGTCGAATCGCTTCGCCACCTCCTCGGCCTCCCGCGCGGCGGCGATCGCGTCCGCGAGATGCGTGGCGTGCCGCATCTCGTGCAGCGCCTTCATCTGGCGCTGCACCTCCACAAGCTTGCCCAGGCGTTGCGCGCGCGAGGCCATGGTCAGCGGCCGATCGTCAGGGGCACGAAGCTGTCCGCCACGAAGCTCAGCATGGTGCCGATGAGGAAGTAGAGGAGGAAGAGGCCGCCCGTGACCACGAAGGGCAGGGAGATGAAATAGACGGGAATCTGCGGGGTCAGCTTGTTCACGAAGCCGATGGTCAGGTTCACGATGATGGCATAGGCGATGAACGGGCTGCCGATGCGCAGCATCAGCAGGAAGGAATCCGAGAGCGTGTCGGTGAGGTTGATCAGGGCCGCCTGCGGCTTGAACGCCAGGCCGACCGGGGCGACCGTGTAGGACTCCACGAGGGCGCGGACGACCTCGTGATGGAAATTGAAGGCGAAAAGCAGCATCAGCGCCGAAAACGAGATCAGGTTTCCGATCGCGCTCTCGACCTCGCCGTCCTCTATGCCGGGCCCGCTGGTGCCGCCGAAACCGACCAGCATGGCGATGGCCGAGCCCATGAATTGCAGCGACAATATGTAGAAGCGCGTCATCAGGCCCATCAGGCCGCCGATCAGCAGCTCCGACGCGATGAGGGGCGCGAGGATGCCCGGGCGCCTGTCAGCGAAAGGCACGATCTGGTCCCAGAGCGTGGCGAGCAGGGCGAAGCTGACGGCAAGCGCCGTGAAAAGCCGAATCTGGATGGGCACCCGAATGCTGGAAAGGCCCGGCACCAGCATGAAGCAGGCGCCGACGCGGCAGAACGACAGGAACGCCGCGATGACGACCGTCTCCGCGTACTGGTTCACGAGATCGTCCCGAGCACCCTGAGTTCGACGCCCTTGGCGATCTCGACATGGGAAAGGATCGGCAGCGTCGGGAACAGGCGCTCGATGATCATGCGCACATAGGGCCGCGCGTCGGGCGCCGTGACCATGACGAAGCGCTCGCCGGCGTCCAGATGCTTGCGGATCGCCCTTGTCGCCTCCTGGCCGAATTCCTCCAGTTGCCGCGGGTCGATGTCGAACTCGCGCACCTCGCCCTTGGCATCACGCTTGAGGCTCTGGTGGAAGGCGAGATCCCAACGGTTGCCGAGGCGCAGCACCTTGAGCACGCCGTTCTCGGAAAGGTCGCCGCATATCTGCTGCGCCATGCGGATGCGCACATGCTCGACGATCTGCTCGGTGCGGCGCACATGCGGCGCGATCTCGGCGATGGCCTCGATGATGAGGTGGAGGTTGCGGATCGAGACGCGCTCGGCGAGCAGCAGCTTCAGCACGGCCTGCAGGCCGGGATAGGAGATGTTGGACGTGCAGATCTCGTCGGCCAGCTTGCGGTATTCGGGGTCGAGGCGCTCGATCAGGGCCTTCATGTCCTTGTAGGACAGAAGCTGCGGCAGGTTGTTGCGGACCACCTCCGAAAGGTGCGTCAGCAGCACCGACATATTGTCCGCGAAGGTGTAGCCCTCGCGCTTCAGGTCCTCGGCGAACATTTCCGGCACGGAATAGGCGCGCATGCCGAAGGCCGGTTCCTTGACCTCCTCGCCGGGTATGTCGGGCACGTCGCGGTTGCCGAGCAGGACCATGATCTCGCCGACGCGCAGCTGCTGCTCGGCCACCACCGTGCCGTGGATCTTGATCTGATAGCTCTTGGCGGGGATCGAATAGTCGTCGGTGACGCGCACTTCCGGCACCACGAAGCCGTATTGCTGGGCGAACTTCTTGCGCATCTTCGACATGCGGAACGCCAGTTCCTGATGCGAGGTCAGGAGCTTGCCCGAAAGCTGCTTGCCGAGCAGCAGCTCGATCTCGGCCGTCTTCAGCGACTCCTTCACGGAGTCGCGCTCGGCATCCTGCTTGTCCGCTTCCTTCTGCCGGGCGACGGCCTCCTGCTCGGCCACCTCGCGCCGCTGGCGGGCCGGGACGATGTAGCCGATCGCGGCCAGCGAGCCCGCCAGCGAGACGAAGGGAAACATCGGCAGGCCCGGCACGAGCCCCAGCAGGAGAAGCAGCATGGCGGCGACGTAGAGCGCGCGGGGATAGGCGCCGAGCTGGCCGAACACGGCCTGGTCGGCGGAGCCGCGCGTGCCGCCCTTCGAAACCAGCAGGCCGGCGGCGAGCGACACGATCAGCGCCGGGATCTGGGTGACGAGGCCGTCGCCGACCGACAGCTTGACGAAGACGTCGGCCGCGTCGCCGAGGCCCATCTTGTGGCGGAAATAGCCGATGATGATGCCGCCGATGATGTTGATGCCGGTGATGATCAGGCCGGCGATGGCGTCGCCGCGGACGAATTTCGAGGCGCCGTCCATCGAGCCGAAGAAGGCGCTTTCCTCCTCCAGCTCGCGGCGGCGGAGCTGCGCGGTCTTGTCGTCGATCATGCCCGCCGACAGGTCGGCGTCGATCGACATCTGCTTGCCGGGAATCGCGTCGAGGGTGAAGCGCGCGCCCACTTCCGCGATGCGGGTGGCGCCCTTGGTGATGACGATGAAGTTCACGATGATCAGGATGACGAAGACGATCAGGCCGATCACGAAGTCGCCGCTCATCACCAGCTTGGAAAAGCCGCTGATGACGTAGCCCGCCGCATGGGTGCCCTCGTTGCCGTGCGACAGGATCATGCGGGTCGTGGCGATGTTGAGCGACAGGCGCAGCATCGTGGCGATCAGCAGGACGGTCGGGAACGCCGAGAAGTCGAGCGGGCGCTGGATCCACAGCGCGACCATGAGGATCAGCACCGAGAGCGCGATCGAGGCGGCAAGGCCGATGTCGATGAGAAAGGCCGGGATCGGCAGGAACAGCACCGCCAGGATGACGATGATGCCGAGCGCGAAGAAGATGTCGCGGCCGCTCTTGGCGGGCGCCGGCTTGGCGGCGATCGTCTCGGTCAGGGCCATTCGCAAAGCTCCACGCGGCGCGCGCACCCGCGCCCGTTTCGCCCCACGCTAGACGCCGAAGCTTGTGCGAGGGTGCTCCCGCCTCAGAAGCCGTTCTCGATGCGCTGGAAGATCACGTTGCTGAAGGAGGCGATCTGCCCGCCCATGAAGGAGCCGGTGAAGGCGATGACGATCAGGATGGCGACGATCTTCGGGACGAAGGTGAGCGTGATTTCCTGGATCTGCGTGAGCGCCTGGACGAGCGCGATGGCGATGCCCACCACCATGGCGACCGCGACCGCGGGACCGGCCGAGACGAGCACGGTCCAGATCGCGTATTGCATGATGTCGAGTGCGTCGGCTTCGTTCACGCTGGATGTCCGGGCTGGAGCTCAGATCGGCGCCGCAGCCATCCTAGCTCACCTTGACGCCGTTGGTTATCGAAATCTTGTCGCCGGCTTCGGTGACGGCGGTAAGGCCGTTGGCGTCCATCATGACCTGCTTGACGATGCCGGCCGTCTTCCCGTCGGCGGATGTCACGGTGCGGCCGATCAGGCCGGCCGCCTGCGACAGGGAGCTCTGCTGCATCATCTCGTCGAGCTTCTTGTTCATCTGGACGGACTGCTCGACCTGCGAGAACGACGCGATCTGCGCGACGTATTCGGTCGATTCCATGGGGCTCGTCGGATCCTGGTTCTTCATCTGGGCGATCAGAAGTTTCAGGAAGCTGTCGTAATCCACCGATGTCTTCGACGTGGCCGCGGAGGCGGAAGACGGGTTGTATCCGGCGGGCAGGGCGGTGTCGAAGGAAATGGCCATCTGTTCTATTCTCCTATTGCCCTTGCGACCGGGATCATGGCGTCGGCTGCTCCCTTGCGCTCCGTGGGGTTGGCAAAGGCTTCCGCTTCCAGCGGAAAAAGCGAGCGGATCGTCCGCAGCGCCTCGAAAATCTGCTCCTCGCCGACCAGCCGGTCGACCAGCTTGAGCTTGTTGCAGATCTCCGTGCTCTCGAATGTGGCGAGCAGCAGGGGCATGGACTTGCGGAACATGTCGCGCGCCGCCTCGGCATCCCGCGGGGCCATGAGCATGATCTGGACCGCGAAGTAGAGCTGCCGCAGCGGTGTCGTCGCCTGGTCCGCCTGCATGACATGGCCTTCCATCAGGAACTGCACGTCGTTCAGGAATTCGAGCGTCGTCTTGCGCTCGACGCGGACCACCGCGCCGTTGATGTAGATCTTCTCGCCGGCCTTCAGCGAGACCTTGAAGGATGACTTCATTGGATGCCGTCGCGGATGATCTGGGTCACTTCGATCAACCCGTCAAAACTGTCCGAGCGGCCCTGGCGGACGTCCTCCGCCTCGCGCAGCAGCCACAGGCCGATGGAGATGAGGTTGGCGCGCAACTCCTTGGGCAGGGCGTTCTCCGGGCTTCCGAGGTCCTCGATCAGCGAGGTCCATATCCGGTTCGTGAAGTGCAGCGCGTGCACGGCGGCAAGGGACCTCGGACCGGCGTCGCGCGCTTCGGACAGAAGGTCGATGGAACGGCTGAGCAGCTGCCTTTCGCGGTCGCGCGCGTCCGCGATGGAGTCCGTCTGAACGTCAGCATACGAAAATTGATACATGGTCGTGCCGTCCTTACAGGAATTTGGTGAGGCTCAGCTTTTGCAGCCGGGCCGTCAAAGCATAGGAAGTCTCGATCTGGTCGAGCAGCGAGTTGACCCTCGTCGACGCTTCGTAGGGATCGACGCCTTCCAGCTTGCCGATGGCGCCGTCCAGGACGTTCATCTGCGTCTTGAGGCGGGCACTGGCATCGGTGACCT
This sequence comes from Hyphomicrobiales bacterium, assembly GCA_017305925.1. Lineage (GTDB taxonomy): Bacteria > Pseudomonadota > Alphaproteobacteria > Rhizobiales > Rhizobiaceae > Arvimicrobium. The sequence goes on from JAFKJW010000054.1 coordinate 23,753, forward strand.
GCTTCTGGACGATGCCGGTCCGCGACTGGAGCGCGGTTATGTCGTCGATCGCATCGCTCACCATGGTGACGCCGCGCGTCATCAGCGTGCTCTTGGCGGCGTCGCTCATCGTGGACGAGGAAAAGAGGTCGAAGATCGTCGTCGCCACCATCGCCAGCTTGCGGATGCCGTCGGCATTGGCGCTGACCGAGGTGCTGGCCGTCTCGTTGAGGGAAATGCGGCTGGTGATGGTCTGATCGGTCGCGTCCGACCAGTTGGCCTGCCAGTCGGTGCCCATGAACTGCGGCACGACGACGGTGTCGAGAAACGATTCCATTTGGGCCGAGGTGATGTTGGCGGCCGCCGGGTCGTTCTGGGAGAAGCCGAAGAAGCCCTGGAATCCGGCGTCGAAGGCAGCCTTGGCCGGAGAGCCCGTGGCGGTGTAGTCGCCGAGCGGCCGCACGTCCGTGTTGATGCCGGCGAAGATGTACTCGCCGTTCACGGTGGTGTTCAGCATGGAGGTCATCGTGCTCAGGGTCGTCTTGGCGTCGGCCATCGAGATGCTGCTGGCGGCATTGCCCGACAGTCCGGCCGAAAGCGTGGAGCGCAGGCTCTGGGCGCGGCCGATGAGCTGGGAGAGCGCGTCCTGGGTCGTGGTGAGGCGCGTGGAGGCGAGGCTGTTCTGGTCGACGATGCCGTCGAGGCGCGCCATGTCGCGGTTCAGGGAGATGGACTGCGTCGTGCGGGCGCCGAGCGAGAGCCCGACATCGGCCACCCGGCCGCTGGCGACCTCGCTGTTCGCCTTGACCAGCTCCGCCTGCATGCGCGTCAGCTGATAGCGCAGGGACTGGGAGAGGGTGGCGGTCGAGACGGAGGTTGCCATGATGCTAGTTCACCGCTGCCAGCAACGTGTTGAGCATGTCGTCCACCGCCTTGATGATGCGCGCCGACGCCTCGTAGGCGTTTTCGAGGTCGAGCAGGGTGGACATCTCGTTGTCGACGTTGACGCCGGTCTGATCGGAAAGCACCTTCTCCGTCCGTATCGCAAGCGCGTTCTTCGTTTCCGCCGCGTCGGAAGCTTCCTTGCGGATTCCCTCGAACCAGCCGATCGCATTGGTGGCGTAGGCCATCACGCTCGCGCTGGTGCCGTTCTGCGCGGCGGCGTCGAAGGACGCGGGCGCGTTGAGCCTGTCGCCGAGCTTTATCAGCCACGACGAATAGGAGGCGTCCCCGTTGGTGTTGGCGACATAGGCCGCGCCGTTGGCGCCGCCGTCCCGCAGGAGCTGCGGGTCGCCGCCCGCGCTTGAATCGAAGGCCGGATTGAGCCTGATCGAGGCGGCCAGCCCGTCGATCAGCGTTCCCGAGGCCGGAACGGCTGGCCCGCCGGCCCAGGTGAAAAGGCCCGCCGCGTCGGGCAGGGTGCCGGAAGCGTCGGTCTCGGAAAAAGCCGAGACCAGGCTGCGCGCGACTTCGTCGAGCTGGCTCTGCATCGTGACCGTCACGCTGTCGCGTATCTGGAGGAGGCCGGCGAGCGAGCCCGAGGCGGACGTATTGCCGCCCGTGCCGCCGACGAGCGGGACGCCGTCGACATAGATCGCATTGCCGGTCATCCCGGCCGCGTAGCCGGCGGAGGGCTGGAACGTCACCGTCCGCGCGACCGTCTCGACCAGGGTGGAGCCGTTGCCGGCCATGACCACCATGTCGTTGTCGGAGCGGGTGAAGGTGGAGATCGGCACATAGGCCGAGATCTTCTTCAGGAGAGCGTCTCGCCGGTCGAGGGCGTCGGAAACGTCGACGCCGGCGCGCGTTCCGGAGACGATCTCCTTGTTCACCCCCTCGAAGGTCTTCAGGAGGTTATTGAGGTCGTCGACGCCGACTGAGATGTCGGCATCGGTCTGGATGCGGAAATCCTGGATCGCGTCGGTGCCGTTGTTGAGCGCCTGCACCACCTGCTTGGCCGCGTTCACCGCGTTTTCGCCCAGCGTGCGATTGGAAGGGGTCGCGGTATAGGTGTCGAGGGCCTGTTGGAACGCCGCCAGCGCGCTGGCCGGAGAGGAGGCGTTGTCGACGCCGTTGACCGTCGTGCCGAGCCTCTCCATGGAGTTGGCGACGGCGCTCTGGCCCTCGCGGGCGGAGACGGCCGCGAGGTTCTGCTTGAAGAGCAGCTCGCTGGCGGCGCGCTGGATCTGGACGACGCGCGCGCCCGGCGCCGTGCTGGTGACGGCGGCGATGCGTCGCGTATAGTCGGGATCCCGCGCGCTCGAGACGTTCTGCGAGACGACGGCGGTCTGGCGCGAGTTCGACTGTAGCGCGGAATTCGCAATGCTGAGAGCGGTGCTAAGCGACATGCCGCGCGCCTTACCCGTCTGCCTTCAGGCTATCTTTTGAGGTTGATGATGACGTCCATGAGGTCGGAGCTCGTCTGGAAGGTCTTCGAATTGGCGGTGTAGTTGCGCTGCGACTCGATCATGGTCGTCAGCTCGTCGGCGATGTCGACCGTGGAATTCTCCAGCGCGCCGGACACGATCTTGCCGAGGCCGCCGCTGTCGGCGAAGCCGACATTCATCAGGCCGGAAGCCTGCGAGGCCGTGTAGACGTTGCCGGACACGGAGGTGAGCAGATCGGGGCTGGTCACATAGGCGAGCGGGATCTTGTAGAGAGGCTTGGACGAGCCGTTCTCGAACTGGGCGTAGATGGTGCCGTCCGAATCGATCGACACCTGCTTGATGGCGCTCGGCGGATTGCCGTTCGCCCCCGCGTCCAGCACGGTGTAGCCGCTGCCGAGCTGGCTCATCTGGGAAATGTCGAGGTCGAACGCCTGCCCGTCGGGAATGGGGATGCTGAGGTTGGTCGGGCTGGTGATCTTGCCGGTCGTCGCGTCGAAGGTGAGCGTGGTAGTGGCGAGCGCACCGCCGGTATAGGGGAATGTCGTGGTCGCGGTCGCCGCCGACTGGTCGAAGACAGACATCTCCCAGGTGTTGCTGCCGGTTTTGGTGAAATAGACGTCCAGCAGCTTCTCGTTGCCGAGGTTGTCGTAGGTCACGAGCGAGGATTTCGCGGTATAGGTGGCGCCTGCTCCGTTGCCGGACGGCGTGGCGCCGGCCACGACGTCGGCGCCCGCCGGCAGGTTGGCCTTGAACAGGCCGGCGGTGCTCGGGATCGCGGTCAGGTCGTTGTCCTTGATGATCACGGTCTCGAGGCCCGCCGCGCCGTTCACGGTGGCGGCCGGATCGCCGTTGGCGTAGCTGTAGGCCATCAGCTTGTAGCCGGCAGCGTTGACGAGCTCGCCGTCGGAGTTCGGCACGAAGGCGCCGGCGCGCGTCATGTAGGTCTGTCCGGAACCGTCCGTCACCACGAAAAAGCCGTTGCCCTTGACCGCCAGATCGGAGGACGACGTCGTGTATTGCAGCAGGCCCTGCTGGCTGATCTGGTTCATCACCGTGGTGTTGACGCCGCCGGAATTATAGGTGCCGGCGGTGTTGTCCATGATGAGCGAGGAGAATTCGGTCTTCGACTTCTTGTAGCCGGTGGTGCTCGAGTTCGCGATGTTGTCGGCGACCGTGGACAGCCTGTTGGCCTGCGCCGCCATGCCGGATACACCGGTCCGCATCATCCCGTATAGACTCATCGCACTCTCCTCGTTTTCGCAAAAGCGTAGCGGCGATCATAGGCAGCCACGCTTGCGTGAGGCTGTTGGCGTCAGACGATGAGCCGGTAGCCCAGGAAGCGCTTGGAATCGATCGGATCGTGGCCGAGCTTCTCGCGCAGCTTGCGGCGCAGCTTCGAGATATGGCTCTCGATCACGTTCTCCTCGACCTCATCGTCGAAAATGCCGTAAATGGCGTTGAACACCTGCGTCTTCGTCACCCTGCGCCCGGAGTTGCTGGCGAGGTATTCGAGGATGCGGCGCTCGCGCCGCGGCAGGGGCAGCGGCTCGCCGTTGATCTCGGGGTCGCGGCCGTCCATGAATATCCTCATGGCGCCGATCTGCGTGAAGTTGGTGTCCTCGGCGGCGCGGCGGCGGATCGCGGTGATGCGGGCCAGGATCTCGCGGATGTGCACCGGCTTGCGGATGACGTCATCGACGCCTGCCTCGAAAAGCTGCAGCGTCTTTTCCAGCGAGTGATGGTCGGAAAGCGCGATGACCGGGGCGCCCGTGCGGCCTCTGATCTGGCGCGGCGAGATCGTTTCGTCCGCGCAATCGCCGATGAGGAAGGCACGGACGGATTTCAGATCCTCGTCCGCGGCGGTCGACACCCAGTCGTCGAATTCGCGCGACGCGAAGCCGGCGCTCGCAACGCCCTCGCGGTCGAACATCGAGCAATATCCGTCGGTGACGAGCTCGCGCTCGTCTACGATCACTATCATCGGGCCCGCCCTCCGAATCATTCTGGAAGCTTGTCAACCAAACTTTCTCGCGAAGGGGGCCTCACGCCAATGCCAATTTCTTGGGGCTTATTTTTAGGGATGGCTGCGGAACGCCCCCGCCGGCGGGGCGGGAGCGCATAGCGGGGATGCTGCGCGACGGTGCCGGATGCCCTATGGCCTGCAGAAGGAGCGTGCGTTCGCCGTCCAGCCGCCGAAGCCGCTGGCGACCATGTTGGCGATGACGCGGCACACATAGCGCTTCTGCGCCGGGTCGTTGTTGGGACCCGCATGGTAGCGGGCGACCGCCATGGACCAGGTCTCGTGCCGGCGCTTCAGGCTGACGAGGAAGCGCGCCGCGTAATCGACGTTCTTGCGCGGGTCGAACATCTCGGCGAGCGAGGCGAAGTTCCCGCCGTGATATTTGACGTTGATCTGCATGCAGCCGATGTCGATCAGAGAAGCCCCCCGGCCGCGCGCGCTTGCCACGGCGGCGAGCGCGGCGGCGCGGCTCGCCGGGAAAAGCGGCTTGCCCTCGATGTTCAGCGCGTTCGGCTGGAGGCTGCCCTTGTTGCCGGTTTCCGTCAAACCCACGGAATAGAGGATCCCGATCGGGATGCCGTATTGGTCCGACGCGCGCACGATCTCGGGCTCGCATGCGTTCACCGCCGCGCCTGCGGCTGTCGCGGCGCTAGATGACAAGGCTGCCACCAGAGCGAGCGTCATTGACGGAGGATGCCGGCTGGCGCGTCTGGCTGCCATTGTCGTTTTCTCCCCTGGCCTGGCCGCGCTGCGGCGCGCCGCCGCCCTGGCCCGAAGCGTCGCTGCCGGACGCGAACTGCTGCTGGTCGCGCTGGCCGGGCAGGTTCGAGAACGCACCGCCGGTGTCCGCCCGGGCGGCTGACGCGGCAGCGGCCTGCGGCGGCTGGACCACGATCTGGTCGACCTGGAGGCCCATCTCGCGCAGGCTTTTTGTCAGCGCCTGCGTTTCGCCCTTGAGCCTGTCATAGGCCTCGGCCTTCTCCGTTGTCATCTCGACATTCAGCTTGTCGCCCTGCATGCGCAGCGTTGCCGTCACAAGGCCGAGGGACTCGGGGCGCAGTTGTATCTTCAGGCTGTGGGCGCCCGGCATTGCAGGGACGAGAGGCTGTCCGGGAACCGCCTGGACCTGCTGCGCCTGTCTGGGCAGCAATCGCGCCAGCCCGTCGACCGCGCTCGCCAGGGTGGTGCTCTGCGCGGATGCGGCTGCCTGCTGGCCGGCCTGCGCTCCGGGAACGGGTGCGGCGGATGCCGTGGCGCGCGTCTCGAACCTCTGCTCCGGCTGGCCGTCGGTGCCGTCTTCGATCCGGGAGGAAGGAGGATCGGCTCTGTCGTTCCGGCCCGCCGCCGCCCTTTCTGAAACCGGGAGGTCCTTTGCCGAAACTGGCAGGTCCGTGGATGACGCTTCGGCAAGGCTGGCCGTCCCTCGCGCGGATGGAGGGCGGGCGGACCGGACGGTCCCCGAAGATGTCTCTTCCTGTAAACCAGCATCCGCCCCGCGCGTGGCGGCTGTGGCGACGACCCCGGCCGCCGGCTCTTGCTGCTGTACCACCGCCTGCGTTTCCATGGCGGGCTGCGCCCTGGACACGTCCGGGTATGCAGGCGCCGGCGCGGCCCGCAGAACCGTGGCAGCCGCCTGGTTTCCTCCGCCCTGGCCGGGGCGGGAGGGATCGGCTGTGCCGTACGGCTCCTGCTTTCCGGCCTCTTCGGGAATCATCTGCCGGGACGGCTCGGTCGTATCCACGAGTCCGTCCACGGCAGCGGCCTCCCGTCGGTCTCGCGTCGCATCCATGCCGCTCTCCGGCATCGATCCCGTTGCGCCGAACGATGTCAGGTCGAGGGCGGCGAGCGCGCTGCGCAGCGTGCCCATGCCGGCCGAGGACGCCGGTCCGGCCTCGTCGTCGCCTGTGGCCTCGGCGTTGACGGAGAATGATTCGATGCTGTCGGCAGGGCGATCGACCTGTTGGGCCGAACGGGTGTCGACGCGAGGCCCTTCGATGATTTGGTTCATGCCGGAAAGCGATGCGGTGGCCTTGGCATTCCAGGCTTCTCGCTTGTCGGCTGCCCCGGCATTCGTATCCTGAGCCGGTGTCCGCAGGGCGGCGGCATTGCCTGCCGCGTGGTCCGCCCTGTCGGTTGCATGGTCGGCCTGACGTGGCGGGCGGATGTTGCCACGCGGTTCTTCCGCGCTCCGGCTCACGCCGGAGGGCTGTGCCGCTGCCGCCGCGGCGGCGCTCGAGGCCGCGGTCGTGCCGACGTTTGCGGTCCGTGCCGGCGCCCATGAGGCGGCGGCGTTGCCTGCAACGGGAGCCGTCCTGCCGGGGTCGCGGCCGGTCTGATGCGGCGGACGGGAATCGGCATGCGATTTGTCCGCGCCCCGGTTCCCGCCCGAGAGCGCGGTGGCGGCCGGGGTCGCCCGTTCGTCGGTCGACCCGGCCTTCGTGTCCGGAGCCACGGCTTGCGCGCGGCTGCCGCCGCCCGTTTCCAAATCCATCCCTTCGGCGGTGAGCCGCAGCGCCGGCTCCCCATCGCCTGAGCCGGATGTGACGCGGTTTTGCCGGATGTTTTCCAGCAGGGACGCCATCGGCTGCGGCATGGCCGCCGCGGGATCGGGCTCGTCACGTCCGGGCTGACGATCCTCCGTCTGGTCGTGATGCTTCGCCGGGCCGGTTTCCGCCTTGGCTGCATGCCGCCCTGCGCCGAAGGCGGCGGCTTCGGGGAACGGCGCGGATCCCGATTGGACGAGCTTGCGAACCGGCGGCGTGTCCGGCGCGCCGGTTTCCCTGGTGTGCTTGCGCGCATTCGTGCCGTCGGCGTTGCGGATCGCCGCCTCGAAGGCCTTGGACGATCCGGTGTGCTTGCCGCGCTGCCCCGCGGCGGGCGCGGGGTTGCCCGACAGGTTGCCGGGAGAGGCCGAGGAGGCACGCAACATGCTCATTTCGACGTTTCCAGAAGCTGGTCGATCGCGCTCAACCGGGCGCGCGTGGCTTTCACCATATCCGTTACATCGTCGACCTTGCCCGAGGCTGCGTCGGAGATTTGTGCGCCGTCGACGATAT
>JAFKJW010000167.1 GCA_017305925.1 Hyphomicrobiales bacterium
AGCAACGCGCCAGGATATTCCTCCAGCTCCTTCACGACCTGCTTCAGCCGCTCCTCGAAATCGCCGCGGTAGCGCGTGCCGGCGAGCAGCGTGCCCATGTCGAGCGCGAAGATCGTGGCGTCGGCCAGCACCGCCGGCACGTCGCCCTCGACGATGCGCTTGGCCAGCCCCTCGGCGATGGCGGTCTTGCCGACGCCGGGATCGCCGACATAGAGCGGGTTGTTCTTGGAACGGCGGCACAGCACCTGGATGGTGCGGTTGATCTCGCTTTCCCGCCCGATCAGCGGGTCGATCTTGCCGGTCCGGGCCTTGTTGTTCAGGTTGACGCAATAGGCCGAGAGCGCGTCCTGCTGCTTCTTCTTGCCGTCCTCTCCGCCCTGCTCGGCACCCGATGCGCTGGACTGCTCCTCCTCGGCGCCGCGCGGCGTGCGCGATTCGGAGGCGCCCGGCCGCTTGGCGATGCCGTGGGAGATGTAGTTGACGGCGTCGTAGCGCGTCATCTGCTGCTCCTGGAGGAAGTAGGCGGCGTGGCTTTCGCGCTCGGCAAAGATCGCCACCAGCACGTTGGCGCCAGACACTTCCTCGCGGCCGGACGACTGGACGTGGATCACGGCGCGCTGGATGACGCGCTGAAAGCCGGCCGTCGGCTTGGAGTCCTCGTCATAGCCCGTGACGAGATTGTCCAACTCGGTGTCGATATAGGTGACGACGGTCTGCTTCAGCTCGTCGAGGTCGACATTGCAGGCGCGCATCACCGCGGCCGCGTCGCCGTCGTCGATCAACGCCAGCAGCAGATGCTCCAGCGTCGCGTATTCGTGATGGCGCTCATTGGCGAAGGTCAGCGCCTGATGAAGCGCCTTTTCCAGGCCCTGGGAGAAAGCCGGCATATGAATGTCCTCGCTTTACTTCTTTTCCATCACGCACTGCAGCGGATGCTGGTGCTGACGGGCGAAATCCATGACTTGCGTCACCTTGGTCTCGGCGACTTCGAACGTGTAGACGCCGCACTCGCCGACGCCGTGATTGTGCACATGCAGCATGATGCGCGTGGCTGCCTCGCGGTCCTTCTGGAAGAACCGCTCCAGCACGTGAACGACGAACTCCATGGGTGTGTAGTCGTCGTTGAGGATGAGGACCCTGTAGAGGGACGGCTTCTTGGTCTTGGGCTTGGTGCGCGTGATGACGGCCGTGCCGCGGCCGCGGCCACGCTCGTCGCCATTCTGCATCCGCGCCATGCCGGGACGCATGGCCGCACCGCCTCTCGTCACGCAATCCGCCCTTGATCCTGAAGACTCATCCGTAGCCTGTATGTAAGTGCGTCGGCCGCGATTTTAAGCCCTTCTTTCCGGCTGACAATATGGCGTGATACCGGCGCCGTAGCGAGTTGACAAAAACGTGTCCCTTTTCCGGCTACGCAAAGGAAAGGCCCGGCCGCATCGCTGCGGCCGGGCCTTTCCTTTGCGCCCGAAGGCGCGGCACCACGTTGACGGGCGATTACTTCGCCTTGGCGACGATCGCCTCGTAAGGCTTGTAGGCCTCTTTGGCCATGTCGGCGTAGATTTCGCCGAGGCGGGTCGCGCCAGCCACGAAGGACTCGTAGGCCTCCTTGGCGTACTGGGTCTGGACCTCGATCGCCTTGTCCACCGACTTGGCCGACAACAGCTTCTCGAAGGCTTGGCTGCCGGCCTCGAAGCTCTTCTTCGAATAGTCGGTCGTCTCGGCGGCCAGCGCCTGCGCGCCCTTGGAGACGGAGGCGAAGCTCTTCAGGCCGGAATCGATGAATTCCTTGCTGTATTTGCTGACGTCGTCGAACGACTGGAACATGGCTGTGCCCTTTCCGTGAAGCGGGAATGATTGTGCGATGCCATGTATCTATTGTGCAGCGCACAAAAAGTCAATCCGCCACGGCGAATATCCCTCGGTTGCTCCCGATTTGAACAAAGCTTGAGCAAAAGTGTGAACGTCTCGCTTACCATAAACGGATTGGTAACGCTGGCGCCGCTATCCTGCCCGAAAGGATGAGACGGACCCATGTTTCCGGCTCTGGGACGTCCTCGGATCAAGGAATGTAACATTGCGTCAGGCGTTAGCGTCGGCCCGCGCGAGGGTCTGCATTGGTCGTTCGGCGGCTTTTCTTTTCGCGATTGTCTTGAGCGTGTGCCTCACATCGGAGGCAATGGCGGCAAAATCGGCGGCCATCGTCATCGACGCCAGCACCGGCAAGACGCTCTATTCGTCGAGCGCGGATTCTCGCCGCTATCCGGCGTCCCTCACCAAGATGATGACGCTCTACCTTACGTTCGAGGCCTTGCAGCGCGGCAAGATCAAGCTTTCGACGCCTGTCCCCTTCTCCGCTCAGGCCGCGACGCAGGCACCGACCAAGCTCGGCGTGAAGGCCGGCGGCGCGATCACGGTCGAGCAGGCGATCCTGTCGCTGATCACGCGCTCGGCCAACGATTCCTCATGGGCGCTGGCCGAGCTGCTCGGCGGGTCGAGCAGCAATTTCGCGCGGCTGATGACGGCCAAGGCGCGCAGCCTCGGCATGACCGGCACGGTGTTCCGCAACCCGAACGGCCTGCCCGATCCCGGCCAGTTCACGACGGCGCGCGACATGGCGAAGCTCGGCATCGCGCTGCGCGAGCATTTTCCGCGCTATTATCCGTATTTCTCGGTGCGTTCGTTCAAGTTCGGCCGCCAGCGCATCGCCAACCACAACAAGCTTCTCGGCCGCGTGAAGGGCGTCGACGGCATCAAGACCGGCTATACGCGCGCCTCCGGCTTCAACCTCGTTTCCTCCGCGACCGACGGCAAGCGCAGGATCGTCGCGGTGGTCCTGGGCGGCACGAGCGGCGCCAGCCGCGACCGCCAGATGGAAGAGCTCATCGCCACCTACATGCCCCGCGCCTCGGGCAAGGGGTCCTCAGGCGGGGATCTGATCGCGAAGGCGGCGCCCGCGCAGGTCGTCGATGATCTGGAGGTCGCCCAGTTGCCGGAGCACGGAGCGCCGAACCCCGTGCTGAAGCCGTCACAGCGAGGACGGCGCTGACGAGACCGTGGCCGACGGCGGCGCCGCCGAGGTCGAGACCGTGGCCGACATCGAGCCGGATACCCAGCGCTTCGGCGGCGCCCTGCCCGCGCAGGTGCGGACGCTGGAGAAGGCCGAGAAGGCGGCCGCTGCGCGCAAGGCCGCCGCGGCAGGCAAGAAGAAGGTCGCCGACGTGGACCCGATCAACACGGCATCGACGGCGCCGCGTTCGGGGTGGTCGATCCAGGTCGCCGCGACTCCGACGCCGGCCGAGGCCAAAACCGCGCTGGAGAATGCCGCGCAGAAGGCGGGCAGCGCGCTCCGCTCGGCGGAAGCCTATACCGTCGCGTTCGACAAGGGCGGCACCACCTACTACCGGGCCCGTTTCGGCGGCTTCACCACGCAGACGGCGGCCACGAAAGCCTGCGCCGCCCTGAAGAAGAAGAAGGTCGCCTGCTACGCCACCCGCTGAAGCCGCGGTTGGAAGTCTCCTCCTGGTAATGTTTTCGAGTCGAAGGAGTTCAGTTGTGATCGGAGAGAAGGACGTCCTTGGCTTCGTTGATGCGGGCGGCAAGGAACGGCGATCCGCCGATGTCGGGGTGCAGGCGCTGCATCAGGCGGCGGTGCGCCTGGCGGACATCCGCCGCGGAAGCCCCCGTTTCAAGACCAAGGACCTTGTAGGCCTCCTCCTTAGTCATGGCGCCAGAGCCTGGCGCGGCTCCCTGCCCGTGGCGCGCATCCGCCTTCAGGTCTTCACGCCAGCCGGGAAACCGGCCGTCAAGATACGTCTCGAGTAGCTGTCTCGTATCGATGTCCGACGCCAGTTCCGCGTAGAGGTCGAGCAGGTCCGGCCGGTCGAGGCCGCCGAGCGACTTTCCCTCGTGGCGTCCGGCAAGAACCAGGCCTTCCAGCCCGCCGGTGTCGTGGTCGAGCTCCATTTCGAGCGCCGCGGTGCGCACCGTCGAGTGCCGGCCGGGCATCGGAGCGGTTCCCGCCCTGCGCCGCAGAATGCCGTACCAGGCGACGGCGCCCGAGATCAGCATGCCGCCCAGCGCCTCGCGCCCGACCAGCATGAGCCCCGCGCCGAGCGTGCCGGCCGCGACCGGTCCTGCCAGCCGAAGCGCCGCGGCCACGGTCCGGGGGTCGGCCCGCATGAAGACGATAGCCAGCGCGGCAAGCAGTCCGATCGCCGCAAGCACGCCGAGCACCACGCTCATCGCTTCCCGTCCCCTTGGCCGCCCCCTTGACCGCCCATATGGCCGCCCAGATGTTCGAGCATGAGCCGGTCCTCGGGCCGGTCGCGCGCCTCGAGCGCCGCGCGCCCGCCGGCGGCGAAGACCGCGACCGAGGACAAGAGCTTCGCCAGCATTGCCGCGGCCGCGCGGTCGAACCGGAACCAGGCGCCTTTCGACAGGCGCGCGATCTCCTTGAAGCCGCGCTGCGCGCCGGGCTCGCTGCCTTCCTGGAACACGAAGACCGGAACGCCGAGCAGCCCCAGCCGGCCGGCCTTGTCCGCCAGGCCGTCCATATCCTCCTCCAGCGCATCGCCGATATAGACCAGCGCGGCAAGCGGACCCTTCTCGCGCTCCCTGAGGGCGTGGGCGAGGATCTTGCCCACCTGCGTGCGGCCGGCGCGGCAGTCGATCCGGCCCATCAGCCGCTTCAGGGCTTCCGTGTCGGTGACGAAGCCCGACGACCGGCACTCCGCAAAGCCGCGGAAATAGGCGAGCTGGACGCCGAGCGATCCGACCCCGCGCACGGCGTCGAACATTTCTCCTTGCAGGGAGCAGGCCAGATCCCATGTCGGCTGCCGGCTCATGGTCGCGTCGAGCGCGAGGATGATCCGCC
>JAFKJW010000055.1 GCA_017305925.1 Hyphomicrobiales bacterium
GGTATCACCGAGCCGATGAAGGACAAGAAGGGAGAGATAAAGCGCGACAAAGACGGCAACGTCGTTCTGACAGGCAAATACAATTTCCACTGCCTACGCCATGCGGCGGCAGCGCTGTTTATCGAACAGGGAATGCGCCCCGACCGCGTTCAGGCCGTCATGGGTCATTCTTCCATCCAAGTCACCTATGACGTTTACGGCTATCTGTTTGCCGATGAAGACGGCGATCAGAAAGCAGTTCGGGAAATTGAAGCCCGCCTGCTAGGCTAAAATCGACTGTTGCAACACGCCTGCAACACGTCCAAGAAAAGCATAATAAAAACAACGGCATTTCGGCTGACTCTGACTCCGTTAGTCCTGGTTCGAATCCAGGTTCCCCAGCCAGATTTATTTCTCTTAATAAAAACAGTCATTTAGCCGAAGCGCTTGCGGTCCCTTGCCGTGGACGACGGCAATGGCGACAGCTACATCGCTCTTGGAGATGGATTCGACCATGTCCACTTCGCCGGGCTTGCGAAGAAGCAGTTGTTCGCGGACGATTTCATCGTATGAGGGTGGTCACATGAAGCAAAAAGCCGCCGGCCTTTCGCTGGCGGGCGGAACAATCGATCCATCGGAGGCTGTCGTGACTATCGATGAATTCGAGGCGAGCCTTTCTGACGCTGCGATGCCGTCCGGTCTGCACTTGGCTCTGAAGGCCCTTTGGTGGGACGGCAGGGGCGACTGGGAACGCGCGCACGAGTTTGCGCAGGACGACGAGTCGGATCCGATTACGGCGTGGGTGCATGCCTACCTTCACCGCAAGGAAGGCGATTTGTCCAACGCCGCCTATTGGTATCGCCGTGCCGGCCAGCCCGTTGCAGCAGGCGATCTCAACGCGGAATGGCAGGCGATTGCGACGGCGCTTCTGGCGTCCGTTCCGCCAAATCCGCGCAGTTGAAAACGTCAGGCCGCACCGACAAGTTTATAGCCGGACAGGCGATCCGGGTGTTCGTCAACCTTCGCTCTCGCGCCAATCCGTGACGCGGCATCGTCGAATAGGTGAGGAATGGCGTGTGCAGGTTGGTGGACCGGCTACCCTACAAGCGGGAATTGAGGGGGCCGTTGCCGTCTTGCACTCGGTCGAGGCCTGCGCGAAACTTCCGCACATGCGTTTCAGGTTTCCCCACAGCCACGCCTTTCACCGCGGGCGAATTGCCGTGGATGCGGGCGATAACGCTGACTCCACCTGCACCGTTGAGTTCGGCGACGGCTCCGTGGTCATAGGCGAATACCGCCAGGTCGAAGACGCCTTTGTTCTCTCAGTCCCGCGCTACACAACCGCCAAGGGCACCACGATCGAGCTCAAACAGTGGCGCATCGTGAACACACAACCCGGGGTCTGGAGATCCGAACGTATGTGACTGGCCCGACGGCTCGTCCGCTGCGAAGCGTCGCTCTTATCCTTGCAAAGGCAGGAAATGAACATTCTCTATCTGGTCGCTGCGTTCGGCTTGGGTGCCTTGATCTCCATGCAGCCTCCCATAAACGCTCAAATCTCGACCGTGCTGGGAAGCCCGCTGCTGGCCGCCACCTGCTCGATCACGATCAGCCTCGTGATGATCCTCATTGCGAGGGCCGCGTTGGATCATGCGCCGATCGGCTGGTCGCGCTTTCCAGGCCTTCCCTGGTGGGCGCTGGTAGGCGGCGCCGTGGGCGCGCTTTTCGTGCTGGGCGCGCTGATCGTCGCGCCGAAGATCGGTGTGGCTGCCTTCTTCGTCTTCGTCGTGCTCGGACAATTGACCGGTTCGGCCGTTGTCGATCAGATCGGGGCGTTCGATGTTCCGCTCAATCCGATTACCTGGCCGCGCGCGGCAGGCATCCTGCTGGTGTTTGCCGGCGTGGCGCTGACGCAACTGCGGGTCTGACGACCGCTGAAAAAGCCTCGCAAACGAAACGGATTCCCGCTTGATTCCCAGCACCCTGGTCGCAATCGTCACGGCCCGTCAGGAGATCAAAAAGAGCCGCTTTGTCGCGGTTGCCGGTCCCGTTTCGGATGAAGCCGCGGCAAAGGAGTTTATTGCGGCCCATTCGGACCGGACCGCGAACCATAACTGCTGGGCATGGCGGATAGGACAAGCCTACCGGTTCAACGATGACGGGGAACCGGGCGGAACGGCCGGCAAGCCGATCTTGCAGGCGATCGACGGGCAGTCGCTCGATCGCATCGCTGTCGTCGTCACGCGCTGGTTCGGCGGTGTGTTGCTCGGTAGCGGCGGGCTTATCCGGGCATATGGCGGGACAGCCGCCATCTGCCTGCGCGAGGCCGAAAAGACACCGATTGTCGATATGGTCGCTGCGTCGATCCGGTGCGGGTTCGGCGATCTATCTCTTATGCAGGCGCGGCTTGAAGGTTTTCCGGGTGCGCAGGTTCGTACCGAGGCATTCACCGCCACGGGAGCGGAATTGTCGGTTTCGGTTCCGAAGGAAGAGGCAGAAAATGTGGCGCGCATGGTTGCCGACCTGACGAGCGGTCGGGTGACGGTCAACTTCAACGGCTATCCGCCCGTCAATCGGGAATAGGAAGGCGAGGCGGTGCGGGGTCTGCGGACTATTGCCAGCCCGCACTCCGACATTACACTCTCTTCATCCAGAGAGTCGGGGGAGCCAGATGTTCAGCCATATCGTGGTCGGCAGCAACGATATCGATCGGTCGCGCAAATTTTACGACGCCATCTTCGCCGCAATGGGCGTGGCGCCGGGAACGACCGACGCAAAGGGCCGGCTCGTCTACAGCAAGGATGGATGCCGCCTTCTCATCACCAGGCCGATCGACGGACAGTCGGCGACCTTTGCCAATGGCGGCACGATCGGCATCAAAATGGACAGCCCCGAAATGGTGCAGGCCTGGCACGGTGCCGGTGTTGCCCATGGCGGCAAATCGATCGAGGACCCGCCCGGCATCCGCGAGTCGGCGGCGGGAAAGCTGTTCCTGGCTTATTTGCGGGATCCGGACGGCAACAAGCTCTGCGGGAGAGCCACGGCCTGAAGGATCATGCCGAAAGGCGGATGCCGATTTTCGGCAAATGCGACGCGCAGACAAAGGCGGCAGCGAGCCGTTCGATTCCGATATCGGTCGGTGCGCCGTGGCGGCATCGCAGGGCCTTAAGCCGGCATGCATCGCATGCGTGCCTGGGCCGATGGCGCCTGTTAATCGTGGCGCGTCCGGAAATCGGCCGAGCGGCTGGCGCCTGCGCCGGATTTCAACCGGCTACCGGAAGCTCAGCGGAATGGAAAAGGCATGCGCGCCGCCGCCGAGCCCGGCCGGCGGGGCGGGCACCCTGGCCGAACGCACCGCGTTCAGCGCGGCATTGTCCAGCCTGCCGTCGCCCGAGGAACGCGATATGCGCGCGGATACGATGCCGCCGGACGAACCCACCACGAAGCTGACATTGACGCTGCCGCGCATGCCGCGGATGCGCCCGACGCTGCGTGCGACGGCCGCGCGCACGGCGCTGTTCCAGCGCGCCGGGCTGACTGTCGGCGCCTTGGATGCCCTGGATTGTTGCGAGGCGGCACTTGGGCGCGGCTTTCCCCGTTCCTTCCCGGCCTTGTCCGCGGTCTTCGTCTCGGCCTTGACCTCGGTCCGCTCCGTCTTCTCCGGCTTCGCGGTCTCCTTTCTTTCCGCCTTCCTGACGGGCCGCTTGCGCGGCGGCGTCTCGGCCTTTTTCCGGACCTCCTCCTGCCTTTCGGGCTCTGCCTGCGGCTTCGGCAGGACGACCTCGGGATTTTCGGCCTCGACCGTTTCCTGCTCGACCATTTCCGGGACGACCGCGCTGACGTCTTCCGACGCGATGTGCTGATCGGCCTGCGCCTTCAGGACAGGCTCGGGCTCGACGTCCTCCGCCGGCACGGGCGCTTCCTCGGCCTTCTCCGGCTCCGGCGTCTCCTCCGCCGCGTCCGGATCCCGCGTCTCCTCGATCCTCTCCGGTTCCGCCGCGACCGGTTCGCTGACGTCCGTCAGGGGCCGGGGCGCTGCCTCGGCCGGCTCCTCCCGCAGCGTCTCCGGCTCGGCGGCCGCGATTTCCATCGGCGTGTCGTCGGGGCTGACCGTCTCGACCGGTTCCTCCTGAGCGACGGCTTCCGAAGCGACCGAATCCGGAACCGAGATCGGCAGGGGCGCGAGATCGATCTCCAGCGCCTGTTCCTGCGCCTCGGGCGGCTGGAAAGGCGTCATGTCGCGGAGCGCATAGGCAAAGGCGGCGTGGGCGGCCAGCGCCAGCAGCGCGGCCAGCGCCCAGGTCGCGACCTCGGACGCCGAGGGGCCCCGGTGGCCGGAAAACTCGGCGGGGGCGTTCACGGGCCTGCCGCCGCACCCTGCGGCGCCGTCTCGATGCCGACGAGCGCCACCTTCAGGTAGCCCGCCGCACGCAGCAGGTTCATCACCTCCATCAGTGCGCCGTACTCGACCACCTTGTCGGCGCGCAGGAAGATGCGTGTCTCCCTGTCCCCGCCGGTGATGCGGTCCAGCGTCTGGCCGAAGCGATCGCGGGGCAGGCTGTCGTTTCCGACCGCAACGGTGAGATCCTGCTTCAGCGTCAGGAAGACAGGCTTTTCCGGCCGCTGCGAGACGGTGGCAGTCGAGGCAGGAAGGTCGACATTGACGTCGACGGTCGCCAGCGGCGCTGCGACCATGAAGATGATGAGCAGCACCAGCATGACGTCGATGAACGGCGTCACGTTGATTTCGTGCGTTTCCTCCAGATCGTCACCGGCGCTTTCGCGTATCCTGGCCGCCATGATGCCGTTCCCGCTTCATTCGGCCGCTGCCGCGAGGCGCGGCAAGGCCCGGTAGTCCAGATCCCGGCTCACCAGCCGCTCGACCCCCGCGGCCGCGTCGGCAAGCACCTGTCGGTAGCCGGCGAACCGCGGGGATCGCCGCCAACAGGCAGAGCGCCGTTGCCAGCAGCGCCTCGGCGATGCCCGGCGCGACCACGGCGAGGTTGGTCGTCTGCGCCTCGGAAATGCCGATGAAGGCGTTCATGATGCCCCACACCGTGCCGAACAGGCCGACGAAGGGCGCGGTCGAGCCGATGGTCGCCAGAAGGCCCGTGCCGCGCGTCATGCGACGGCTGGCCTGCGCCTCGATTCGGGCGAGCCGCGAGGCCACGCGCTCCTTCAGGCCGGCGCCGTCCACATGGTCGAGCGCGCGCTCCGACAGCGCCACCTCCTGGCGCGCGGCCTGTACGAGACGCGCCGCGGCGCTGCGGCTTCCGGCCATCGCAGAATCCGCTTCCGCGAGCGAACCGGCGCGCACGATGACGCCCGTCGCTCGCTGCGCGCTGAGGCGCGCGGCGAATAGCTCGAGCGTCTTGGCGAGCCACACCGTCCATGTCACCAG
Source organism: Hyphomicrobiales bacterium (assembly GCA_017305925.1). Taxonomy (GTDB): domain Bacteria; phylum Pseudomonadota; class Alphaproteobacteria; order Rhizobiales; family Rhizobiaceae; genus Arvimicrobium. Next base: position 5,381 of record JAFKJW010000055.1, read on the forward strand.
CGATGCGACCGCGAGCCCGATCATCACGGCCTTGACCACGATGTCGGCACTCGTGAACATGCCCCAGGGCGACAAATTGTGGGGCAGCAGCGGCGAGGCCGCGATGTCGATCGCGGTGGCCGGGGGAGACTGTGCCGCTTCCTGCGCGGCCGCCACGCCGCCGAACCACAGCGAAGAGAATCCCGTGAACGCGATAACGCAAACTCTCATGTCGAAGATCCGTCAGAATTTCCTGACTAATACACTCAACTAATCGGGCAACTCAATGGCAGTTTGTGATATGCGCACAGGCCGTGGGTTGTGGCCAGCGAAGTTGCCGCCGGACCGCCTTGCGTGCGGCGTTTTGCAGCTCAGTCGTTCTGCGTGGACAGCGGCCGCGCCCAGCGCGTGGCCAGCTGCGACCGTTCGAACACGATGACGCCGGCGATCGAAAGCAGGAAAGGGATGATGAGGTAGAACATCCGGAAGACCAGCAGCCCGGCCAGAAGCGAGGCCTCGTCCATCTCCGGCAGGGCCTTGATGAAGACCACCTCCAGCACGCCGATGCCGCCGGGCGCATGCGAGATCTGCGCGATGGCGAAGGAGATGATGAACACCATCCCGATGGTGACGAAGCCGGGATTGCCCGTCGCCGGAAGCGCGAAGTAGAGGATCGAGATCGCCGCCAGCACCTCTATCGGGCCGATCACGAGTTGCCGCGCCACGATCGGCAGGCGCGGATAGTGGATCTGGAATTTCCAGATCGTTACCGGCCGGAATTGCAGCCAGCTTCCGAAGACGTAGGCGGCGACGAGGAAGAGCAGCAGCAGGCCGAGCGCGAGCCCGGTCACGGGCGAAAGGTCGGGGTGTATGCGGTCGATGAGTTCGGGCTTCAGGGTCAGGAAGATGCCGGCCAGGACGACCGTCGCCAGCACGAAGGTGAACCAGCAGACGGCCACCAGCACGCCCACGTCCTGCGCGTTGAGGCCGCGCGTGCCGTAGGCGCGGTAGCGGATGACCGCGCCCGAAATGACGGAGCCGCCGAGATTGTGGGAAAGCGCGTAGGTGCAGAAAGAGCAGGCGGTGACGAAGAACCAGTTCACCGTCTTGCCGATATGCTTGAGGGCGATGTGGTCGTAGCCGGCCAGCGCGCCATAGGCGACGACCGCCGACAGGGCGGAGAGAATCCACTGATGCCAGGAGATCGCCGCCAGTCCGGATTCCACCTCGGCCAGCGAAATGCCGCGCAACTCGTCGACGAGCAGCCAGATGGAAAACGCGACGGCGGCCAGCCCCACCACCGGCCAGATCCAGTCCTTCCACCTCATGCGCGCATCGCCATGGTCCGCTTCGCCCTCTTCATATGTCCGGTGTAGGTATGCAGCCTCGATCCATCAAGCGATCTTATTGTCAAAGCACGATGGATTGATGTGACGGAAACGCCGCAGCCGCCGTCCGGCCGGGTGTTTCGCGGGCAGGGCAATCGCGTGTGAGTCCGCCTGGTCTCGCGAGGCTGCCCTTGGTGAATCGCCGATCGGCTGCTAAAGTGCGGACAACACTGGAATTGGTGTGCCTGCAGCGTCTTCCTGTTCGCGCGGCACCCGAAAGGACGTTGACGTGACAGACCGCGACGCCGGCCTCGGGCCGGAAGCCGGTATGCCCGCCTGGACCGTCGCCGATGCGCGGGCGGAGCCGGGCGCGCAGGGCGGTTCGCCGCATTCTTCTCGAGGAGAACCGGCTTCCAGAGGGGAGCCCGGCCCTTCGAAGCGCAGGCGCCGCAAGCGCCGGCGCGGCCGCAAGGTTTTCGCCAAGGCCGAAGCGGGCGCCGCCGCGATCCGGTCTGAGCCTGCGCCGGCGCCGATCCTGCTTCCGGTTCCTCCCAGCGTTCCCCCGGCGCCGGAAGCCACGCCCCGCCCGCGCGGCGGCCTGCCTGTGTTTGCTGCGCTCGACCTCGGCACGAACAATTGCCGCCTTCTCGTCGCCGTGCCCGGCCGGCCCGGCCAGTTCCGCGTGATCGACGCGTTCTCGCGCATCGTCAGGCTCGGTGAGGGGCTGTCGACCTCGGGGCGCCTGGCGGACAACGCCATGGACCGCGCGCTGGAGGCGCTGAAGATCTGTTCCGACAAGCTCGCGCAGCGCGACATCCGCCGCGCCCGCCTGATAGCGACGGAAGCCTGCCGGTCCGCCGCCAACGGTGCCGAGTTCATCGGCCGGGTCAAGCGCGACACCGGCCTCGATCTCGAGGTCATCGACCGCCAGACCGAGGCGCGGCTCGCCGTGTCCGGATGCGGTCCCCTCGTGGAGCGCGAGACGCAAGGGCTCGTGCTGTTCGACATCGGCGGCGGCTCCTCCGAGATCGCGCTGATCGACATATCGCGGCACCGCACGCCGCGCCTGGCGAACCACATCGTCGCCTGGACGTCGCTGCCGGTCGGCGTGGTCTCGCTGGCGGAGCGCTTCGGCGGGCGCGAGGTGCCGCGCGGGACGTTCGAGGCGATGATCGGCGAGGTCGCGGGCCATCTCGACGCCTTCGCCGGCCGCCATCGCATCAGCCATCTCGCCCGGGGCGCGCATTTCCACCTGCTCGGCACGTCCGGCACCGTTACCACGCTCGCCGGCGTGCATCTGGGGCTGGAGCGCTACGACAGGCGCCGCGTCGACGGCCTGTGGATGGACCGCGACAGCGTGGACCGGATGATCGAGAAGCTGCTCGGCTGGAATTTCGAGCAGCGCGTGGCCAACGCCTGCATCGGAGCGGATCGCGCCGACCTCGTGCTTGCGGGCTGCGCGATCCTGGAGGCCATCCGCCGGGTCTGGCCTTCCGAGCGGCTGCGCGTCGCCGACCGCGGTCTGCGCGAAGGCATGCTGAGCGAGCTGATGGCCGACGAAGGCGTATGGCGGCGCAACTGGCGGCCGGAGCCGCGGGCATGAAGAAGCCCGCCGGCACGGGCCGCGTGCTGAAGTCGCGCGTCAGGAACACGAGCCTGAAGGAATCGTCGCGGCGCTGGCTCGAACGGCACATGAACGACCCCTATGTGCAGCGCTCGAAGGTCGAGGGCTACCGCTCGCGCGCCGCCTACAAGCTGATCGAGATCGACGACAAGCATCACCTGCTGAAGCCCGGCGCCCGCGTCATCGACCTGGGCGCCGCGCCGGGCGGCTGGTGCCAGGTGGCGGCGGAGCGCACGGGGTCGACCGATGCGCATCCGCTCGTCGTCGGCATCGACTATCTGGGCATGGATCCGGTGCCCGGCGCGATCGTGCTGGAGATGGATTTTCTCGACGAGGCCGCGCCCGCAAGGCTTCTGGAGACGCTGGGCGAGGCGCCGGACGTCGTGCTGTCGGACATGGCCGCGCCGACCACCGGGCATCGCCGCACCGACCACCTGCGCACCATGCATCTGTGCGAGGTGGCGGCCGAATTCGCCCTGCAGGTCCTGAAGCCGGGCGGCCACTTCTTGGCCAAGACCTTCCAGGGCGGCACGGAGGCATCGCTTCTCGACCTCTTGAAGCGCAATTTCCGCTCGGTCCATCACGTCAAGCCGCCGGCCTCCCGCGACGCATCGGTGGAGCTTTACCTGCTCGCCAAGGGTTTCAAGGGGCGCGACGGCGAAGCCGGGTGACGTCAGCCCGCCGGCGGCGTCATGCCGAGCGCCTTTTGCGCCGGCCCGCGATGGCCGGAGACGTCGCTGCCGGCGTCGGCCTGCAATCCGACGAACCACAGGCAGGCGGAGGCCGAGACCGCCGCGACGACGAAGAAGGCGACGTGGAAGTCGCCGAGCGTCAGCGTGCCGCCATGGAGCGCCGCCTGCACCTCCAGTATGCCGCCCCCCAGCGCCACGCCGAGCGCGATGCACAATTGCTGGCCGACCGCGGTGATCGGCGTGGCGCGGCTGGTCTGCTCCGGCGGGATGTCGGCAAAGGCCAGCGCGTTGATGCCGGTGAAGAACATCGAGCGGACGAAGCCGCCGATCAGGATCGTGGCGATCATCAGGACGTAGGGCGTCTGCGGCGTGAAGAAGCCGTAGACCGCGATGGAGAGGGCGGCGGCCAGCGAGCCCGCGACCAGAACGCGCTTGAAGCCGAACATGCGGAAGACGGTCGTGGTGGCGAGCTTCATGCCCATGGCGCCGATCGCCGTCACGAAGGTGATCATGCCCGACTGGAATGGCGTCAGCCCGAAGGAGAGCTGGTACATCAGCGGCAGCAGGAACGGCACGGCCCCGATGCCGATGCGGAAAAGGCCGCCGCCGAGCACGGAGGCCCGGAAAAGCTGGTTCGAGAAGAGGTCGAGCGCGAGCAGGGGTCTTTCGACGCGCCGTGCGTGGAGCAGGTAGAGCGCGCCGCAGACAAGGCCCGCGCCGACCGTGGCGAGCCCGACGGAGGGCGGCAGGGCGGGCAGGCTGACCACGGAAAGGCCGAACACGACGCCGGAAGCCGCCACCCCGCTGAGCAACAGCCCGATGGCGTCGAGCGGCGGCGTTTCTTCCGGCGGCGAGGCCGGCAGGTAGCGGGTCGCAAGCGCGATGCCCAGAAGCCCGATCGGAACGTTGATGAGGAAGATCCAGTGCCAGGAAAGATAGGTCGTGATGAAGCCGCCGACCGGCGGGCCGACCAGCGGGCCGACCAGCGCCGGGACGGTGAGCCAGGACATGGCCGCGACGAGATCGCTCTTCGGCGTCGAGCGCACCAGGACGAGGCGGCCGACCGGCGTCATCATTGCGCCCCCCATGCCTTGCAGGAAGCGGGCCACCACGAAGGCGCCCAGCGAGTTGGCGAAGGCGCAGGCCACCGAGCCCGCGACGAAGACGCCGATTGCCGTCCGGAAGACATTCTTGGCGCCGTAGCGGTCCGCCATCCAGCCGCTGACCGGGATGAACACCGCAAGCGCCACCAGATAGGCGGTGAGCGCCAGCTTCAGCGTGATCGGGCTTGTGCCGATGTCCTGCGCAATGGCCGGCAGCGACGTGGCGATGACGGTCGAATCCATGTTTTCCATGAAAAGGGCGACCGCGAGGATGAGCGGGACGGTGCGATTCACGTCATGATCCGGTGATGGGAGGCCTGGCAGGATCTGTCCGCCGGCCTTCATCGCGCGGGGACGGCTGAATTGAAAACTGCGGCGGCAAATAGCGTCCCGGCTTCGTCCGACATAGGGGTAAGGGCTCAAAAACCTGTGACGTGGAAAATTTTTCAGCCCCCTGCGGCCACCTCCTCGGCATATTTCCTCGTCTCCTCGATGCGCTCCGGCGTCGCCGGATGGGTGGAGAAGAAATCTTGGTGGCCCTTGTCGCCGAACTTGTCCTGCAAGACCTTGAAGAAGCGCGCGATCGCGGCGGGATCGCGGCCCGCCTTGTGCATCAGCTCGACGCTGTAGCGGTCGGCCTCCCGCTCGGCGCTGCGCGAATAGGAAAGGCCGAGCACGGCCCCGCCCTGGATGACGATGTCCTCGGTGCCGCCGCCGAGGTCCCCGCCGATCAGCATGATGAGCGCGGTGACGCCCGCCGCGCGGTAGAGCTGGCGCAGGCTGTGGTCGTGGTCGACATGCCCGATCTCGTGGGCGAGCACGCCGAGGACCATCTCGTCGTCGCCGCCGGAAAGCTCGACCAGTTCGTCGGTGAGCACGATCGTCCCGTCCGGCAGCGCGAAGGCGTTGGGACCGATCGCGCCGCCGGCGCGAAAGTTCAGGGAATAGGGAGGGCCACCATATGATGCGGCCGCCTCGCCCTTGCCGCGCGGCGTCAGGCGGCTGATCTGCGAAAAGCCGTCGGCGATCGCCTTTTGCCGTTCCGCCGGGAGGGTGGACGGACTGAAGACGCTCTGGTCCAGCGAGACCAGAACGCCCTTGCTCATCAGCTCGGGCACGATCGGCGGCGTCACCGCCACCGCGACCTCGACCAGCAGCGGCACCGCATAGCGGTAGAGCGCAAAGGAGAAGGCGACCACCAGCGCGACGAAGACGAGAAGCCGCGGCCGGAACCGCTCCAGCCCGTGCACGAAGCCCGCGCTTCGCCCGAGATGCGCCGCCAGCAGCCGGTCGATGCCGTCATTGTCCGCCGTCTCGAACAGGCCACCGCCGGGAAATGTCAGGCGGCGCGGGATCTGGCCCACCCGGTCCGAGACCGCAACGGCGGCGGCAGGAGCCGAGGCGAGGGGCGTTCCGGCCGTATCGCCGGTGACGTCGAGGGCTCCGCCGGATCGCATCGAGAGCACGGCCTTTGTCGACCGGCTCGTCGCCGGCGGCCGCCATTCTCCCCGCACGCCGCCTTCCTCAGAAGCCAAAATCGAAGCCCTCCACGTCCATGAACTCGGAGCCAGCCGCGCCGCCAGGCTGTTTCACCGAGCCGACGAATTCGTCGAGGTCGGTGGTCGCGTAAAGCCCCGTCACGCCGGCGACGTAGTGCGCCATGCGGATGGCCGCCCAGGGGCGCGCCAGGCCGAGCGTACAGAGGGTCGCGATGACGTTGGAGACGGCGATCCAGGTATAGCGCCAGCGGTTGACGCTGGACGCCAGCAGGTGCCGTGCGTCGATCACCGTCTCGTCGAGCACGATGTTGCGCACGCCGGCCGAGTAGAGCTGCGAGCAGACCGCGTAGAGGAGCAGGAACGGAATGAAGCCCGCATAGAGCAGCACGACGATCATGTAGGGCGAGAAGCCGTCCCCGTCCTCGGTGCCGGTGTCGCCGTACAGGCTTGTGTAGACGCCGTAGGCGACGACGCCGACCACGACGGCCAGGACGATTGAGCCCAGCACGAAGATGATGGCCGGCGCCCACCATTGCGTGTAGATCTTGTCGACGCGCGGATCGCATTTGATCGGCCGGTCGCCGAAGCGCAGATTGTCGAGCCGGTATTTCCACATCCACTGCGACACCAGCGGCGCCAGGATGGCGGCGCTCATGTAGATGATCATCCCGCCGACGATATAGGCGAGGAACGCGCCCCAATAGCCGCCGACGAAATCGAAGCGCACGTTGCGGTAGCTGGTCACGCGGGCGCTGAAGCGCATGCCGCGCATGACGAACCAGGGGATGGCGAAGAAGAAGCAGAGGCCGATCGCGCCGCCGAGGATGGGGTAGACCTGCAACGAGATGTTGTAGGCGGCCAGCAGCGCCAGCACGATGATCCGGCCGATCAGGATCTGCACCGGACGCGCATGGTAGTCGAAGCTCGATCCGGCGAGATAGGTGTTGCCGTAGAAATAGCGCTGGCGCCGGACCTTGGCCCAGGCGGAATAGACGCCGAGCGTCACGATCGTCAGCAGCACGTTGACGATCCATATGCCGAAATATTCGCGGGTGGAGCCGCGGAAGACGAACGGCTCGTAATGCATGCTGGACGGCGAGGGCGGAGGCTGCCAGGGCGAGGCTGCGTCGTTCATCGGCCGACTCTCCGTCCGCGAAAGTATGTCGTCTGTCGTCTCCCAAATCCCGATGCCGGAAGCAAGGCGTCCGTAAGGTCTTTGTCGGGCTTTCCAACGGCGGAGCGGCGTGATACCAGCCGCCGCCAATCCTCAACACCTGACGACTCGGGCGCCCTCGAAAGACGACGCGCCGGGCTTCACTCATTCGAAGGTTTGGCCATGTCGAAGATCATCGAGACCGCAACCGGCGCACTGGCGCTGACCTTCGACGACGTGCTGCTCCAGCCCGGCCATTCCGAGGTGATGCCGGGGCAGACCGACATCCGCACCCGCATCGCCGGCGACATCGACCTCAACGTGCCGATTCTCTCGGCGGCGATGGACACGGTGACGGAATCGCGCCTCGCCATCGCCATGGCGCAGGCCGGCGGCATCGGCGTCATCCACCGCAACCTTGGGCCCGCCGAGCAGGCGGAGGAGGTCCGCCAGGTCAAGAAGTTCGAGTCCGGCATGGTGGTCAATCCCGTCACGATCGGCCCTGACGCCACGCTGGCAGACGCGCAGGGGCTGATGCGCGCGCACGGCATCTCCGGCATCCCGGTCGTCAGGACCGGCGGCAGCGGTTCCAAGGCGGGCAAGCTGGTTGGCATCCTGACCAACCGCGACGTGCGCTTCGCCTCCGATCCCGCTCAGAAGGTCCATGAGCTGATGACGAAGGACAATCTGGTCACGGTGCGCGAGAGCGTCGAGCAGGAGGAGGCCAAGCGCCTGCTGCACCAGCGCCGCATCGAGAAGCTTCTGGTGGTCGACGAAGCGGGCAATTGCGTCGGTCTCATCACGGTCAAGGACATCGAGAAGTCGCAGCTCAACCCCAATGCCGCCAAGGACGCGCAGGGTCGCCTGCGGGTCGCGGCCGCCACCAGCGTCGGCGACGACGTCTTCGAGCGCGCCGAGCGCCTGATCGACGCCGGCGTCGACCTTCTGGTGATCGACACCGCCCACGGCCACTCGCAGCGCGTTCTCGATGCGGTGGCGCGTGCCAAGAAGCTTTCCAACGCGGTGCGCATCATGGCCGGCAACGTCGCCACGGCGGACGGCACCAAGGCGCTGATCGACGCCGGCGCCGACGCGGTGAAGGTCGGCATCGGACCGGGCTCCATCTGCACCACGCGCGTCGTGGCTGGCGTCGGCGTGCCGCAGCTCTCGGCGATCATGAGCGCTGTGGAAGCCGCCGAAAAGGCCGGCGTCTCGGTCATCGCCGACGGCGGCATAAAATTCTCCGGCGACCTCGCCAAGGCGCTGGCCGCCGGCGCGACCGCCGCGATGGTCGGCTCGCTGCTCGCAGGCACCGGCCGACCGCTATTTCCAGGCGGAGGTGCGCGACACGCTGAAGCTGGTGCCCGAGGGTATCGAGGGCCAGGTGCCCTACAAGGGGCCGGTTGCCGGCGTCCTGCACCAGCTCGCCGGCGGCCTGAGGGCCGCGATGGGGTATGTCGGGGCGGGCAGTCTCGAGGAATTCCGCGAGCGGGCGACCTTCGTGCGCATCTCGCCGGCGGGCCTGCGCGAGAGCCACCCGCACGGCGTGACGATCACCCGCGAGAGCCCCAACTACAGCGGCGGCTGAGCCTTCGATCTCGCTTCGCTCGGCACCGAGGGAATGGTGGAAACGGTCCGGCATGGATCCTCGGGTCTTCGCAGTTCGCTTCGCTCCTGCTCCGCCCGAGGATGACGAAGGGCCGAACTATTCCGCATCGTCATCCTCGGACAAGCGACCGCAAAGCGGGAGCGCGATCCGAGGAGCCATGCCTGACCGTTTAAACCGGCGGGTGATTCCCATGCCGATACCCCGTGCGCACTGCACCGCGGGGTTTTTTGGTAATTCCCGGAACAAGCCCGGGAGGACGGCCTTCAAGCGATTGCCCGTCGCCCCGAGGCTTGTCACGACAGGCAGCGCGCGCTAGCAGGGCGCCGGACGGGTCTACCGAGGGTGCGACGATGCGATTGGGCGGGCGGCTGGCTGCTGCCATCGAGGTTCTGGACGATATCGAGCGCCGCCGCCGTCCCGTGGCGGATGCCCTCAAGGACTGGGGCCTGTCGCACCGCTTCGCGGGTGCGGGCGACCGCGCCGCGATCGGCAACATCGTCTATGACGCGTTGCGCCGCAAGCGCTCCGCCGCCTGGCTCCTCGACGCGGAGACCCCGCGCGCTCTGGGCATCGGGGCGGTGCTTCTCGGCGGCGCCGTGGACGCGCCGGGCCTCAACGCGCAATTGCGGGACGACCGCTTCGCGCCGCCGCCTCTTGGCGAGGCCGAACTCGCCGCCCTTGCGGAGCGGGCCGGGCTGGATGCGCCGGACACAGTCCGGGCCGACTGTCCCGACTGGTGCGCGCCGCTGCTGGAGGAGGCCTTCGGCGCGGAATGGATCGGGGAGGCGGCCGCCCTTGCCGCGCGCCCGCCGCTCGACCTACGCGTCAACACGCTGAAGGCGGACCGGGAAAAAGTCCTGGCTGAGCTGCGCGAGACCGGTGCCGAACCGTGCGCCCTTGCCGCGCAGGGCATCCGCATCGCGCCGATTGCCGGCTACGGCCGCCACCCGAACGTGCAGGCCGAGCCGGCCTTCCAGAAAGGCTGGTTCGAGGTGCAGGACGAGGGCTCGCAGATCGTGGCCGACCTCGCCGGCGCGGCGGGCGGTATGCAGGTGCTCGATTACTGCGCCGGCGCCGGCGGCAAGACCCTGGCGCTGGCGGCGGCGATGCAGAACCATGGCCAGGTCTTCGCGTTCGATGCCGAAAAACAGCGCCTCGCGCCCATTTTCGACCGGCTCCAGCGCGCCGGGACGCGCAACGTGCAGGTTCTCGGCCGTGCCTCCGAGCTCGAAGGGCGCGAGGAAAGCTTCGATCTCGTGCTGGTCGACGCGCCCTGTACCGGCAGCGGCACGTGGCGGCGGCGGCCGGATGCGAAATGGCGCCTGTCGCAGCGCCAGCTCGACGTGCGCCGCCGCGAGCAGGCGGACATCCTCGATCGCGCCTCGGCCTTCGTGAAGCCGGGCGGTCGGCTCGCCTACATCACCTGCTCGGTCTTCGATGCCGAAAATGCCGCGCAGGTCGAGGCCTTCCTCGCCCGCGCGCCGCACTGGCGGGCGGCAGATCACGTCGCGCTCTGGGAGAGCCGGCATCCGGGCCATTCTCGCTCCGCACTCGTCGACCGCGAGAAGGGCATCCGCCTGTCGCCCCGCCGCACCGGCACGGACGGCTTCTATTTCGCCGCCCTGCAGCGCGTCCAGCCGGCTTGATTCCGACAGTCGGCGCGCCATGTTCTGGCGGCCGCCACGGGAAACAAGCCATGAACCGACGCCTTGCCGCTCTGCCGGTCTTCCTGCTGATCGTGTTTGGAGGCGGGCTTGCCATCGGCCTCCTGGTGCCGCCTGGCGAATGGTATGCGTCCCTGGCAAAACCGCCGTTCAATCCGCCAAACTGGCTTTTCGCGCCGGTCTGGTCTGTTCTCTATGTGCTGATCGCGGTCGCCGGCTGGCGGGTCTGGCGCGCCGCGCCGCGCAGCAGGGCCTTTACCGCCTGGGTGGTGCAGCTCGTCCTGAATTTTCTCTGGACTCCCGTCTTCTTCGGCGCGCACCGCATTGCGCTCGGCCTCGTCGTGATCGCCGTCCTCTTTCTGACGATCCTGGTCTTCATCGCGGCCGCGCGCAGGCTCGATCTTCCCGCCGCGCTCCTCTTCGTGCCTTACGCGCTCTGGATCGCCTTCGCCTGCCTCCTCAACCTGTCCCTGCTTTTCCTGAATCCCTGATGCTGCATTGCAGCATAAAAGATTGCCGTTTTCCCGCGGCTTTGTCATAAACGCCGAAACGGATGGAACGGCATGGCCACGACGATCGAAGCGAGCGCCGACTATGAGGAGCGTGTGCGGGCATCCTTCGCGCGCCAGGCGGCGCTGCGGACGCTGAGGGCCGAGCTGACGCTGGTCACGCCGGGCATCATCGAGATCGAGATGCCGTTTTCGCCGGAACTCACCCAGCAGCACGGCTTCCTGCATGCCGGCGTCATCTCAACCGCGCTCGATTCGGCCTGCGGCTACGCGGCCTTCTCGCTGATGCCGCAGGACGCCTCGGTTCTGACGATCGAGTTCAAGGTCAACCTGCTGGCGCCGGGCAGGGGGGAACGCTTCCTGTTCAGGGGCTCCGTCACCAAGCCCGGCCGCACCATCATCGTGGCAGACGGGCAGGCCTATGCCTTCGGCCCCGACGGCGAGGCCCGGCTGATCGCCACCATGACGGGCACCATGATGACCGTGACCGGCCGGGAGGGCATCGAGGGGTGAGCGACGTCGCGGGCAGGCGGGTTCTCTTCGTCATGGCGGCGCAGGCCGAATACGGCCCCCACTTGCGCGGCCTGTTCGAGCCGCTGCTCACCGGCGTCGGTCCGGTCGAGGCCGCTGTCGCTGTGGCGGCCGAGCTCGCGCGCCTGAAACCCGGCGGCCTGCTGCCCGATCTCGTCGTCTCCCTCGGCTCGGCCGGCAGCCGGACGCTCGACCATGCGGAGGTCTATCAGGCCGTCTCTGTGAGCTATCGTGACATGGACGCCTCGCCCCTCGGCTTCGCGAAGGGGCAGACGCCGTTTCTCGACCTGCCGCCCGTCGTGCCGCTGCCGCTGCGGATTCCGGGTATCGCCGAGGCGACGCTTTCCACCGGCGCCGATATCGTGTCGGGCACCGCCTATGACGGGATCGACGCCGACATGGTGGATATGGAGACCTATGCGGTGCTGCGCGCCTGCCAGGTGTTCGGTCTTCCGCTGGTCGCGCTGCGCGGCATCTCGGACGGCAAGGCCGGGCTTTCCCGCTACAAGGACTGGACCGAGTACCTGCACGTCATCGACGCGAAGCTCGCCGACGCCGTGAGGCGGCTGGAGCGCTGGCTCGCGCAGGGTCTTCCCGGCCGCGGCGCGAACGATTCCGCGCGCTGAACCATTGCGGCGACTCTCGCTTTTCATTAAACGCCCGCCATGACAGACACGCCCCACCCCGACACGGTCCTGATCGTCGATTTCGGCAGCCAGGTTACGCAGCTCATCGCCCGCCGGATCCGCGAGGCCGGCGTCTATTGCGAGCTGGTTCCCTTCCAGTCGGCCGAAGAGGCGTTCAGGCGCATGAGGCCGAAGGCGGTGATCCTGTCGGGCGGTCCCGCCTCCACCCACGAGGCCGGCAGCCCGCGCGCGCCGCAGATCGTCTTCGAGGCCGGCATTCCGGTGCTCGGCATATGCTACGGCCAGATGACCATGTGCGTGCAGATGGGCGGGGAAGCGAAGGGCTCGGACCATCGCGAGTTCGGCCGCGCCTTCGTGCAGGTCGAAAAGGACTGCCCGCTACTCGACGGCCTGTGGACCGTCGGCCAGCGGCATCAGGTCTGGATGAGCCACGGCGACCGGGTGATCAGCCTTCCGCCGGGCTTCGAGGTCATCGGCCGCTCCGAGGGCGCGCCTTTCGCGATGTTCGGCAATGTCGCGAAGAAGATGTACGGCGTCATGTTCCACCCGGAGGTGGTGCATACGCCGGACGGGGCGAAGCTCCTGCGCAATTTCGTCCACAAGGTGGCCGGGATCGAGAGCGACTGGACCATGTCCGCCTATCGCGCGAGCATGGTGGAGCAGATCCGCAGGCAGGTCGGCAAGGGCAGGGTGATCTGCGCTCTTTCCGGCGGCGTCGATTCGTCCGTCGCGGCCCTGCTGATCCACGAAGCGATCGGTGACCAGCTCACCTGCATCCTGGTGGACCACGGCCTGATGCGCAAGGACGAGGCGAGCAACGTCGTCGCCATGTTCCGCGAGCACTACAACCTGCCGCTGATCCTGGTCGACGCCTCGGACCGCTTCATCTCCGCGCTGGAGGGCGAATCCGACCCCGAGAAGAAGCGCAAGACGATCGGCCGCCTGTTCATCGAGGTCTTCGAGGAAGAGGCGGAGAAGCTCGCCAAGGACGGGGAACGGGCCGACTTCCTCGCGCAGGGCACGCTCTATCCGGACGTCATCGAAAGCGTCTCCTTCTCCGGCGGTCCGTCCGTGACCATCAAGTCGCACCACAATGTCGGCGGCCTGCCGGAGCGCATGAGGATGCAGCTCGTCGAGCCGCTGCGCGAGCTGTTCAAGGACGAGGTGAGGGCGCTGGGCCGCGAGCTCGGCCTGCCGGCAAGCTTCATCGGGCGGCACCCGTTCCCCGGCCCCGGCCTCGCCATACGCTGCCCCGGCGGCGTGACGCGCGAAAAGCTCGACATCCTGCGCGAGGCCGATGCGATCTATCTCGAGGAGATCCGCAAGGCCGGCCTCTACGACGCCATCTGGCAGGCCTTCGCCGTGCTGTTGCCGGTGCAGACGGTGGGCGTCATGGGCGACGGCCGCACCTACGAATATGTCTGCGCGCTGCGCGCCGTGACCTCGGTCGACGGCATGACGGCGGATTTCTACCACTACGACATGGGCTTCCTCGGCGCGACCGCGACCCGCATCATCAACGAGGTAAAGGGCATCAACCGCGTCGTCTACGACGTCACCTCGAAACCGCCCGGCACGATCGAGTGGGAGTGAATTAAGGTCGTTTCAGACCATCTCGCTCCGTGCCGAAAATCGCACCAACTCTTTGACTGACAAGGATTTTTCTTCCTACCCCGTATCACTGCATGTCACCCCAGCCGAGCCACTTTGTTGGTACCGATGTTGGTATGGCGCAGGATGGTCAAGAAACGGGCTTCCGGTACCAACACCCCCCGTTGTTGGTATCCGTTTGCCCCCAGACCGGATGCGGATTTATGGGCGAACTCACTGATAAAGAACTGAAAAATCTGAAACCGAGGGCCAAGCTCTACAAGGTGACGGACCGCGACGGGATGTACGCGGCCGTCACCCCAACCGGGGTCGTTTCGTTCCGGTATCAGTACCGGGTGAACGGGCGGCAGGAGGTCTTGACCATCGGCAGGTATAGCGCCGAGGCGGCGCGCAAGCTGACACGGGCTCCCGACGCGCTGGAATACGGAATGGACGTGTCGCTTGCGGAGGCGAGGACGCTGCTGGCTCGGGCTCGGCGTCAGGTCGAGCGGGGAGAGTCGCCGTCGAAAGCCAAGGTGGAAAAGCGCACCGCGTCAGCCGCAGCGCTGACGTTCGGCGGATGGGCGGAAGCCTACTTCAAGCACAAAGCCGATCCCAAGTCGGGGGCCGAAAGACTGGCCGACAGCACCTTGGCGATGCGCCGATCAGTCTATGATCGCGCTATCGCGGGAGAGTTGTCGAAGCTCAAGCTGGGGGAGGTGACGCCGCAACGCCTCAAACGTCTGTGCGACGAGGTTAAGGAGAAGCGCGGGCCGGCCGTCGCCGTACATGTCCGCGAGGTCGTGTTGCTGGTGTTCCGCCACGCCCAGGGATGCGGGCTGGATGTGAGCAACCCCGCCGAGTCGATCCGCACAAGCGCCATCGCCACCTTCGAGCCGCGCGAGCGCGCCCTGTCCCCGTCTGAGGTCCGCGCGGTCCTGACTGCGTTGGATCATGTGGCGGCGGCTCCCACGCTACGTTCGGCGGTGAAGTTTGTCCTGCTGACCGGCGTCCGTAAGTCGGAGTTCATCGACGCCACATGGAAGGAAATCGACTTCGCCGCCGCGCGCTGGACGATTCCAGCGGAGCGCATGAAGGCCGGCAAGGCGCATGTCGTCCCGCTGAGCGATCAGGCGCTCGACATTCTGACGGCATTCCGCACCATGTTCGGTGCCAGCCGATACCTGCATCCCGGCCGGTACGATGGCGATACGCCGATCAGCAACGCCACGCTCAACCGTGTAATCGACACGGCCGTAGAACGCATCCGGGAGACTGATCCTGACTTTCAAAGCTTTGGTGTTCACGACCTGCGCCGCACGTTTTCGACCGGCCTAAATCGCGCCAAGTTCGATGATCGTTGGATCGAGATGAGCTTGGCCCACGCGCCTCGGAACCGGATCGCGGCGATTTACAATGTGAACCGCTACCTCGCCGAGCGGAAAATCATGCTTCAGTGCTGGGCTGACATGCTCGATGCTTGGGTGAAGGGCGAATCCGCGAGGGAGTTGATCGCCGACGCGAAGCGACGTGCCGCCGAAGTCCATGATGACGAACTGGACGACGATCTCTGAACTACATGCGGCCCGCGTCCATTCTGTCAGTCGTTGTTATTGGTGGCCGCCAGCCGGCGGGATCGGCGATCCAGCGGTCGATGTCGGATTCATGCCATCCCGCGCCGTTGGTGCTGATCCTGAGCTGGGGCGGGAACGTGCCTTCCGCGATCTTGCGGTAGATGGTGGACCGGGACAGGCCGGTGCGGGCGAGAACGGTTTTCAGGCGGACGATACGGTCTGGTTCACGCATGGTTGCGCTGCCTCCTGCTGGCTGTTTCTGGTTGCTGCTGAACCAGACAGGGCGGGGATTTATCGTTGCGCAAGGGCGTTTTGGGCGTCGTCGGACTATCGACGGCGAACGGCGGCGAATAGGACGGGTCTAGAGTCCGATGCCCCGGCCTCTGCCGAGGTTGGGGCCGTGGGTGAAGGCCAGCTCCCGGCCAATGCTGCGGCCCGATTCGATCCCGGCCCCGATGCCGAGTTGCTGCTTGCGGTTGGCAAGCAGGGATTCAAGTTGCGGATCACGTTGCAGGCTGTTCGCCATGTCGCCCATCGCCGAGCGTGTGGATTTGTAGCCGGCCATGTCGCCCGCCTGATACTGACGCTGACTGGTCTGCTCGAGCTTTTGCCAGCGTTCCACGAAGCGATCCGCGCGGCGTTGCGGATCGGTGCGAAGTTCGGTTTCCAGTTGCAGAGCGCGGATAGCCCGCCGCGCATTGCCCGAAGCTGCTTCCGTCGCAAGCTCCGGGTTCTTCTTGTAGGCGGCTTCGGCATCGTGCGAGCCATAGGGCCGGACTTCTTCGAAGACCTTGCGGGCATCGTGCAGTTCCTGCACCTGTTTCGGGCTGGCCCTGCCATCCTGTTCCTGCGCCGCGAAGATTGCATCCACGGCGCGGGCATGGCGAACAAGCGCCCGGCCACGGGCGCGGCGCAACGCTTCCTCCGGTTCCTCGGTCTGCCTCTCTGCCGTCCGCTTCCCGGTGCTTTCCCGTTCCGACCGCTGCACGGCGTCTGAACCAGGCGTACCGTCCGCCGGCAAGCGCAACCCGTCGAACATGCCGCGCACCTTCTCCGGCACCTTGCGCACGATCTCGGCGACACGCTCGCGGAAGGTGATGCCGCGCCGCTCGGCGTAGCTCTGTGCCGGCTCGTAATCCGCCGCCATGTCCTTGGCGCGGTCGCGCGACAGGGTGCGTGCGAGCCGGTTCTGATCGGCGAAGTCGTCTCGGCCGTAATGCAGGTCCATGCCGGCACGGTGCCGCGACAGCGCGACATAGCTGCCGTGGGCGTCCATGCCCGGCGTTGCGAGAACATGGGCGCGGTCCACCGTCATGCCCTGCGCCTTGTGGATGGTCGCGGCATAGCCGTGGTCGATCCGATTGTAGTCTTTCAGGTCGAAAGCGATGGACCGGCCATTGTCGGTCTGCACGGTCATGCTTTGCGTGCTTACCTGTTCGATAGTGCCGAGCGTGCCGTTCTTCACGCCAAGGCCGCGCTCGTTTTGCAGGAACATGACGCGATCCCCGCTGGCGAAGTTTCTTTCTCCGCGCTCGACGGTGACGCGCACATCCTCGCTAAGATCGCCAGCCTCCCGCATCCTGTCGCGGGCGGCTTCATTGAGTTCGCGCACCTCGGCATTGGTGTGGGTGAGGATGATGCGGCTGCCGTCCGGCGCTGCCTGCCGGTCGCGGTCCCAGCGGTCGATCAGATCTTCGCGCGCCTGTTCCCGCGATTGGGCTTCATGCACCATGTCGTGCGCGTCATAGGCACGAATGGCATTGCCGGTCCTGCCGGTCGCCAGATCGCGCGTGGCGTCGCGCTGCCAGTCCTCGCGCTGGCGACGGACCTCGTGAATCTCGACGCCGCCATGATGCTCATGGATCGAACGGAACGCCGCGCCTGCTTCGATGGATTGGAGCTGCTGCGGATCGCCGACCAACACAACCTTTGCGCCCGCTTCTTGCGCTTGGGACAGCACGCGCTCCAACTGCCGCGTGCCGACCATGCCCGCCTCGTCGATGACAAGCACATCGCGCGCTGTGAGCATGTCCCGGCCGTTCTGCCAGCCATGTTCCATGCTGGCGATGGTGCGGGACGAAATGCCCGATCCGCTTTCCAGATTCTCGGCGGCGATGCCGGACAGGGCAACGCCACGAACCTCGTAGCCCGACGCTTCCCATGCCTCGCGCGCCACGCCGAGCATGGCGCTCTTTCCCGTCCCCGCATAACCGACGACAATGCCAAGGTCGCGTCCATCGGTGACATGCGCCAGCGCGTCGGCCTGCTCGCTGGAAAGGACAAGGCCGCGCGCTTCGGAGCGGACCAAAGCGGCTTCGCGGTTCTTATCGCTGACCTCATGGCGCTCGCATTCGGCCATCAATTCCGCCGCGCTGTGCAGGCGCTGTTCGGCTTCGATCATGTCGCGCGTCGTGAAGCGATCCTCGCCGCGTCCGTCCTTGCCAAGCTCGACCAAATCGGGCGCGTTGCGCATCGCGCCCATGACCTCGTTGAACTGGTCGATGCCGTCGCTGTGCCGGTGCGCAAACTTCGCCATGTCGTGGCGCGTGAAGGTCGATTGCTGCTGCGTGATCGCGTCCAGAGCCACCGATGGGTCGGCAATGATGCGCGCGCCGTTGTTGCGCGCGATCTCGCGGTGCATGTTCGCGCGGTCGGCGGTTTTAATGCCTTCGCCCTCGATCCGCTGCGCTGGCGCGCCGATCTGTGTCTGCGGCTCAAGGTCGACCCCCTGCGCCTCAAGGCTGCGATGGTCAATGCGGGCGTCGATATCGAGTTCGGCAAGGCGCTCGTTGACGTGTTCGGCCCAGCGTTCCCGCCACCGCTCGACCATCTCCGTGCGGTTCCAGTCGCGCACCTTATGGCCGAACCCGTTCTCGTCCACGCTGCGCATGGTGAGCATGACATGGGCATGGGGTTTTGGGCTGCCGTCCTCGGCAAAATCCCAATGCACGTTCAGATCGGCGATCATGCCCTGATCGACAAATTCGGCCTGTGCGAAATCGCGGGCAAGCTTGATGCCTTGCGCCTGCGTCATCTCGCGCGGAATGGCAAACTCCACCTCGCGGACAAGCTGCGCATCCTTGCGAACCTCGAACGCCTCCACATCGTTCCAGAGCCGTTCGCGGTCTTCCCACACATCAGGCGCATGGTCGGGTAGCAGCACCTCGGAATGGATGACGCCGCGCTTGGCGGTAAAGTCCTGATCGCGGCCGAGTCGCTCGTCGCGCAGCCGCGAAGCCGAGCGGTAGGCGGCGGAGGCCACCGCGCTCTGGCCCGCCTTGCGGGAAATGACCTTGACGTGAAGATGATAGATCGCCATCGCGATCAAACCATCTACACGCTCAAGCGCACGTCGGAACGACGTATAAGCGCGCCCTCGAAATGAATTTCTCGGGACTGCCCGCGCCGTTCCAGACCGTCCCGACGACATTACAGCAATCGGCCACGCGCTCAACTATCATCGCTCCATAACAACTTATGGAGACGACGATGCGAAAACCACGGGATTACGACGCTGAACTGAAGGCACTGGAAGACAAGGCGCGAGAACTGAAAATGCGCAAGGTGCAGCAACTTGGCGAACTGGTCATCGCCACCGGGGGCCGACACGCTCACGCCCGATGAACTGGCGGGCGCGTTGATCGTGCTGACCGAAACGAAGGACGCTGGAAAGCGGGAGGCATGGGCGAAGCGCGGCGCTGCGTTCTTTCAGGGACGGGCGCGACGATCTGCACAAGCGCCTGACCGCAACGCTGGCGGCGCTCCGGTGCAACCGGGCGGCGCGCAATCGGCATCAGGCGGCGCGGGCGCGGCATGATATGCGAAGCTGGCAGGTCGAACGCCGCAAGCGTACGCGGCATCTGATCGAACTCGGCGGCCTCGTCGTCAAGGCGGGCATCGTGGACCTGACCGGCGACGACCGCGCCACCATCTACGGAGCGCTGCTCTGGATCGCCGGCAAGCTCCAGAGCGAACAGGGTGGACATGCCGTGCGCTCTGGACCGGAAAGGGGAAAGCGGCGTTCGTGTTAGAGCGCAAAGGTGAAAACCATGCCGTTACGTAAGCCTAACAGGATCGGGCGTGACCGATGGCGGGCGGCGCGGAGACCTCAAATATCGCAGTGTCGCCCGCCATCGCGCGGCAACGCCGCGCAAAGACAGTTCGCATTGTTCTGAGATGGGTTGCCCGCAACTATTCCGGCTTCGCTACCGCCACGATTTCGGAAGAGTTGTCCAGCACCACGCCATCGGCGCGCATGAGGCGGGTGACGACCTCTTGGCCATCCGCAGTTTGCAAGCGCAATCGCGAAGGACCGCCGGGCAGATGGGCTTCCGACCACTCGCGCAAAGCGACCAGTGCCGGCGTGAGCGCGCGGCCTTTCTCCGTCAGCACATAGCCATTGCGCTGCCGGCGGCCCGGCTCCCGATAGGGTCGCTGTTCGAGGATGCCTTCCGCGACCAGCTTTGACAGCCGCTCCGCGAGCACCGAGCGCGGAATGCCGAGATCGTCGTGCATCGCGTCGAACCGCTCCACCCCACACAAGGCTTCCCGAAGGATCAGCAGCGTCCAGCCGTCGCCGATGGCACGGATGGCTCGCGCGAGCGCGCATTCTGGGAGTGGCACAGGGACTTGGTGGGAGGAAACGATCTTGGAGGCGGATTCAGTCATGCGGTCAGCATAACAGAGTTTGATTTTCATACCCAGAGCAGATAACTTGGGTATGAAAAATGGACTCAGGTGACAATGTCGCAGCCGATTATCACGCCGGAGCTGATCGACCATCATCGCCGCCGCGCGCACCGGAGCCGAAACGTAGCGATGCGCCGCACGATTGCTTGTGGCCTTCGTTCCCTTTGGAACCTGTTATCCACGCCCTCGCGGTCCAGCGCCGACAGACTGACCAGCCCTGAACCGGAGCACTCCCGCCGCGATGTTGCGGTTGTTGCGGCGCTGGCGCTTGCGCCTGCAATCGGCCTCGGCATCGCACGTTTCGCCTATGCGCTGGTCCTGCCCGACATGCGCGCCGATCTTGGCTGGTCCTATGCGGATGCGGGCTGGATGAACACCACCAATGCCGCCGGCTATTTGCTCGGCGCTTTGGTCGCCGCGCGGGCAATCGCGTCGGTGGGCGCATATCGTGTGATGGTGGCCGGTGCATGGGCCTGTGTCGTGGCGCTCATGCTCTGCGCCCTGTTCCGTCACGCCATGCCGCTCAACGCCGCCAGAATGCTGGCCGGACTCGGTGGCGGCTTCGCCTTCGTGTCGGGTGGTGTGCTCGCGGCCGGCGTGGCGCAGCGCAACCCGGAGCGCGCCGCCTTCCTGCTCGGCCTGTTCTATGCGGGACCGGGCCTTGGCATTCTGCTGTCCGGCGTCGCGGTTCCGTTCACGCTCGAACGTTTCGGCGCGGGATCGTGGAGCACGGCATGGGCCGCGCTCGCGGTCCTTTCCCTGCCGCTGGCTGTCGGCCTGCAACTGGCGCGGGGTGAAAGCACCGCCGCGCCGCTATCTGCGCAGGCGAGTCCCCCTTACGCGGATATGCGCTGGCTTCTCTGCGGCTATCTGTTCTTTGGCGCGGGTTATATCGCCTACATGACCTTCATGATCGCCTGGGTTCAAGGCAGCGGCGGCGGGGTCGGTTTCCAGGCTGTGTTTTGGGCGATTATCGGACTGGCGACGATGGCCTCGCCGTGGCTGTGGACGGTGATCCTCAAGCGGCTTCTGCATGGGCACGCCTTTGAGATCCTGACCAGCATCACCGCTATCGGGGCCGTGCTGCCGCTTATATCCAACACGGTGCCGATGCTGCTCGCATCGGCGGCATTGTTCGGAAGCGCGTTCTTCGCGGTGGTGGCCGCGACGACCGCATTCGTGAGACGCAACTTCCCGCAAGCGCAATGGGCGTCCGCCATCGGCATTCTCACCGTCGTCTTCGGGATCGGCCAGATGCTCGGGCCGGTTGCTATCGGCTTCGTCAACGATGTGATGCAGAACCTCGAAAGCGGTCTGTGGGCGTCCGTGGTGCTACTGTTTATCGCCGCAACGCTTGGTGCATTTCAACGTGACGGGAAATCACCGTGATTGGCGGGAACGATGCGGAGGCGACAACTCAATAGTGCGTCCATCAGTGTAATGCCTCAACTGCTAGGCTCGCGCATTCCCCTGGCGTCGCTGATCCAGACGCTTGCTGTCGTCGATTATTTGAGCTTCGACCGTGCCGCGCGGGCGCGCGGCGTAAGCCAGTCAAACGTCAGTGCAAGGATCAAGGCGCTGGAGGAAGACTTTGGAATCCTCCTGTTCGGGCGCAACGCGCGCGGCGAGACGTTCCTTGTCCGTCACGGCGGCGGCATTCGGCATCTATGGTCGATCGCTAATAGATGGGAGGGCGCGTCATGTTAAGTATTAATTGGCGTGCGACAGCGGCTTACGGATACGCGAAAATTATTCCTCCTTCCGATTTCGCATGGGAGTATCTTCGTCGCCATGAGGACTATCATCGCGACTTCCAGACCATTGCCCGCGTGAAGGAACCGGGAGCGGCTCATCTGGAAGCATTCTCGCAGCGTTGGGGGTTGCGATTTCCCATGCGATCCCGAAACCCCGCCTGACCGCCAATCTCTATTCTGGACTCCAAGCCTACAGCCGCAGGCTGTTCTCCTGTCTCCGGTGCAGCATCGTGACGGGGCGACGGAGCCGATAGTCACACTGGCCCATCTGTCCGGCCTCGACCTGCGGCACGCACCGGACGGGTGGCATGGAATCTGGCGTGTCGATGGCGTTACGCATCAATTCTGGCTGCCCGAGGCCGTGCCTGATGCAGCCGCCTTCTACGCCGTATCCCTTCCAATGGATTCCTTTCTCGAATTACGCGCCCATGCGGCCCGCCGTTTTTGGCGGTCCCTCAACGGTCGTCCGCCGGGGCCGGATTTCCGGGCGCTGCCCATACAACTCCGGCAAAGGCATATCCTGTCCCTGCGCGCACTCGACGCCCGCCTGCGTGGCGAAAGCTACCGGACCATCGCCGAAGTGCTGCTCGGATTCAGTGGCACGAAAGAGGATTGGGAAATCGACCCGCGTAAGAACAAGGCCCGCCGTCTCGTCGCCCACGGCGTCAAGATGATGCGCGGCGGCTATCGTCTCCTGCTGCACTATCCCATCAAAACGGACGGCCATTGAGCGCGACAGCATCGCCGGGAATGCTTAGATTCCGAACCGCTCCCGCATGTCTCCGGCCTTCGCCCATTCGTCGCCGGGTATTCGGTCGATCAGTTCCTTCATCACCCGGACAAACGTGGTCTTGAGCGTTTCGTCGGTCAGGGCCTTGGCGCGATCCGTCGAAAGCAATGGGCGCATGTCGGTAAAGAAGGTCGGATTGGCGAGTTTCTGGAACATGCGCTGTTGCGCTTCGGCCTTGGAAATCGTCACCTTCGCTTTTTCGAGATAGAGCCGAAAACATTTGACGATCCGAGCTGTGTCCAGCCCCTCGAACACTGTGAGCGCGTGATCGAGGTCGAAGAGATCGCGGCCCTTGTTGCGCTGAAGCAAGGCCCGCAACTTGGTCGCCAGCATTTCCTCTCGCGAGAATGTAGGGATTGCGGCCCTGCTGGTGAACCACGGATTTTCGATGCCGAACGGTATCTCGATGGGCGGATCGTAGGCTTCCCGCTCGCGCGTGTTGATCTCGATCTTGAGGTTGATACGCACGTCAGCGGGTTCGCCTTCCGCATCGACGCGAAAGCGAAGCTTGGGAGCGACGGGGCTTGGATTGGACTTTGCCTTGCCAAGCCACGGTTCCAGCACGGCGCGAACACCATCGAGGACTGGCCCAATCGGGCCGGCGCTCGTTCGCACGAGGTCGATGTCTTCCGAATAGCGCAGAGGCGCGGGGAAATGCAGCTTGTTGAGCGCCGTGCCGCCACGGAAGCGCAGTTCGCCACGCAAGAAAGGATCGGAGAAAATGGCGACAAGCGCGCGGCTGATGATGAGGTCTTGCTCGATCTGCCGCTGGCTTGCCCATGGCGCGACACGGCTCCAGGCGGTGATGTAATTCTGCGGGATCATTCGTCGATCTCCGGCGGCCGGCGGACGATCACGCGCCAGCGTGCATCGCGTTCGGATGGCGGCGGCGACAAATCAGGATCGCCCGCCTGCTTGGGATCGAGTTCGACCCACGGCAGCGATCCGCGCGCCGACAGCGCCACGAACATCGCCTCCGCGATCTGTGGATACCCCAGCTTTCCGAGCAGATGCCCGAGGCGCTGCACGACCGCCTTCTCGAAAGCGCCCGACAGGGCAGCGAGCTTTTCCGGTTGCAGCCGTTCGGCAAGCTCGGAAAGCACCGTCGCAATATTGTCCAGGCCCGCGCCGGATTGCGGATAGCGCACCAGATCGAGCGCCGTGAGTTCCGACGAGGACAGCTTCATATAGCCCGATTGCGTCTTGCGATCCTCGATCCCCGCCGCCACCGCCGCCATGTCCTTGCGATAGGAAAAGGCGATCCGCGTCCGCCCGGCCTCGATGTTGGGCAGGAGCTTGTTCGTGACGACCTGAAACTCCATGACGGCCTGGTGGGAAGCGCCGTGAGCCGCGGCCGCCGTTAGCAGGCCCACATAATAGGGCCGCTGCTCATGGCGCATCAGGGCGTCGATATACCATTCGGGCGGCGGCGCTCCTGCTGTGGCGTGCTGAGGCGGCACGATCACATAGAAGCCGCGCCGGGGCCGGAGAAGCTGGCCGCGCTGCTGCAAACGCTCGGCGGCGTCGAGGAACGCGCCCCGGCTGACGCCGACCTCCTTCTGCGCCTCGTCCGCAGAAAAAACTCCCCGGCCCCTGGCCAGCAGGCCGGAGGCGTAGGAGGCCAGGGCTGACCGCTCGACTCGAATCATATGTCATTATCCGCTTTAAGGGCGGAAATATCAATATGATCCATATTCTGAATCATCGTTGAAAATCCGCTTTCAAGGCCGATTTTTCGATATGATGCTGTGACGATCCCATCTCCTGCCACCGCAAGCCTGCTATGGGGGCGAGCGACCGCCGCAATCTTCTCGAATTTTCTGTATGCTTCGTTGGATACGACTCATGATGGACATATGACCGACGAAATCCTGACGATCCGGGAGATGGCCGAATTTCTCAAGATCAATGAGAAGACCGCCTACAAGCTCGCCCTCGCGGGCGAGATTCCCGGCTTCAAGGTCGGCGGGTCGTGGCGCTTCGAGCGGCAGGAAATTGCAAGATGGATAAAGCGTAAGATAGAAGAACAAAAAAAGGGGGCAACCGGGGGTGACAATTCAGCGCCATGTTAAATCACGCGTTCACGAACTGGGTGAAATGCGTCCGACCCCTATTCTTGCTGTGGCGAAGACGAGGCGCGCGCACCCATGACGACGCCAGCCAGTCCGTTCTTCGAACAGCCCATCCTCAATTCCCCTTACGAGGAGCCGACCCGGTACCATCCGTTAGATGCTGAAGGGCAGCCGCTTAATGAGGAGCCGCGCGACGGGCGGCGAAAGTCCGAACTCATCACGCCTGTCCCAAAGCCACGTAAGAAGAAGCAGAAGAACGCGGGCAAGGATCAGGCGGTTCTTGACCTGTCTGGTGATGATGGGGTTTCGACCGAGGAACAGGAATACAACCCGACTCCCATCATCAATGAAATTCGCAGCCATGTGGGCGAATGGCGGCGCTCGAATCCTGCCGTATGGGGCGTCACGCCTGCCACGGCGCGTCTTCTTAATTATTGGCGCAGCCACCAGTTTCAGGGGGTGCGCCCCTTCTTCTGCCAGGTGGAGGCCGTCGAAACCGTCATCTGGCTGACGGAGGTTGCCCGCACCAAGCGTCAGTATGCACATATCTGGGAACATATTCTGGGGGCCAACGAACAGGCCAATCCAGAATTGCTTCGCCTTGCTATGAAGATGGCGACCGGCGCGGGCAAAACCACGGTGATGGCGATGCTGATCGCGTGGCAGACGGTGAACGCCATGCGCTCTCCGACCAGCACGCATTTCTCGCGCGGCTTTCTAGTCATAGCGCCAGGCATCACGATCAAGGACCGCCTGCGCGTCCTGCTACCCAGCGACATCGAAAGCTACTACCGCGCCCGCGAGTTGGTTCCCGGCGACATGCTGGAGGACATCAACAAGGCCAAGATCGTCATCACCAACTACCACGCGCTTCAACTCAAGGACGTGCTGGAGTTGAACAAGGTCGGGCGGTCGCTGCTGCAAGGCCGTCACGCGCCTATCGTGACCAAGGAAACCGAAGGCCAGATGGTTCGCCGCGTGGCCGAAGAACTCATGGGCCTTAAGAACATCGCCGTCATCAACGACGAAGCCCACCATTGCTACCGGGAAAAGCCGAACAACAAGGACATCGACGACCTGACCGGCGACGACAAGGCCATCGCCAAGGAAGAGAATGAGGCCGCGCGGCTTTGGATCAGCGGCATCGAAATGTTCAAGCGCAAGCTGGGCGTTCGCGCCATTTACGATCTGTCCGCCACGCCGTTTTTCCTACGTGGCTCGGGCTATGCCGAGGGTACGCTCTTTCCGTGGACGATCAGCGATTTTTCGCTGATGGACGCCATCGAGTGCGGCATCGTAAAGCTGCCGCGCGTTCCGACTGCCGACAACATCCCCGACGCGGACGTACCGGTGTTCCGCGACCTGTGGGAGCATATCCGCGACGAGATGCCGAAGAAGGGGCGCGGCAAGGGTCAGGGCGACCTTGACCCCAACTCGCTTCCCGCCAAGCTGCAAACCGCCCTTGTCGCCCTCTACAACCACTATCAGGAGACTTACGAGAAGTGGATAAAGGCGGGCATCGACACGCCGCCGGTGTTCATCGTCGTCTGCAACAATACCTCCACGTC
Source organism: Hyphomicrobiales bacterium (assembly GCA_017305925.1). Lineage (GTDB taxonomy): Bacteria > Pseudomonadota > Alphaproteobacteria > Rhizobiales > Rhizobiaceae > Arvimicrobium. Next base: position 31,756 of record JAFKJW010000055.1, read on the forward strand.
GAAGTTGGTCTATGAATGGATTTCCGGCTGGCAGCGCCCCGTCGCCGAGGACAGCGAGGAACTGCGTACCGTCCACCACGGCCACCTTTCGCTGTTCAGCAATTTCGATGAACACGGCAACCGCATTGCCCGTCCCAATACGCTGCTGATCGACTCCAAGCAGCTTGAATCGGGTGAAGCGCTCGACGACGATTTCCGCCGGGCCGCCGCCCTTGAGATCGAGCAATACAAGCGCGAGATCGCGCAGCGCTCCGGCGCGGGCGAAGTCGGGGATTTGTCCGATTCCGACCTTCTACGTGAGGTCATGAACACGGTCGGCAAGAAGGGGCGGCTTGGGGAACAAGTGCGCTGCGTCGTGTCTGTCGCCATGCTGACCGAGGGCTGGGACACAAACACCGTAACCCATATTCTCGGCGTTCGCGCGTTCGGCACCCAGCTTTTGTGCGAGCAAGTCGTCGGGCGCGGCCTGCGCCGCTATTCCTACGATCTGAACGCCGAGGGGCTGTTCAACGTCGAATATGCCGACATCATGGGCATCCCGTTCGACTTCACGGCGAAGCCCCAGGTCGCCCCTGTCAAGCCACCCAAGAAGATGACGCGCGTGGCGGCTGTGCGCGAGCGCGCGGCGCTCGAAATGATCTTTCCGCGCGTCGTCGGCTACCGCATCGACCTGCCCGAAGAAAAGCTGCAAGCCAACTTCACTCCGAATTCAAAGCTCACTCTCACTCCCGATATGGTCGGGCCGGGACAGACCTTGCTTGAGGGCATCGTCGGCGAAGGCGTAACCCTCACCGTCGCCGAAATGAAGGACAAGCGCCCCAGCACCGTGTCCTACGAGCTGGCGAAGTATCTTCTCTATTCCTACTTCAAGGACGCCGACGGCGAACCCAAGTTGTACCTGTTCTATCAAATCCAGCGCATCGTCCGGCGCTGGATCGACGAAGGCTATCTTGAGTGCAAGGGCGGCACAGGCCCGTGGATGCTCCAAATCCTAGGCATCGCCGCGCAGGCCGCTGAGCGCATCTATAACGGTATCGCCGCCGCCATTGGCGACGAAGAACGCATCCGCGCCGTTCTCGACCCATACAATCCGAAAGGCTCGACCCGTCATGTCGGATTCATGACCAGCAAAGACCTTTACGAAACCGATCCGACCAAGAGCCACATTAACTACGTCGTCTGCGACAGCGATTGGGAGGCGGAGTTTGCCCGCGCCGCCGAAGATCACCCGCGCGTCCTCTCCTACCTCAAGAATCAGGGCCTTGGCCTTGAAGTCCCGTACAAGGATGGATCGACGGCGCGGTTCTACCTGCCGGATTTCATCGTCAACATCGACGATGGGCGCGGCCCCGACGATCCTCTGCACCTAATCGTCGAGGTCAAGGGCTATCGCCGCGAGAATGTGAAGCTCAAATCCGAAACCATGCGTCAGAAGTGGATCAGGGGCGTCAACAACCTTGGAACGTATGGCCGTTGGACGTTCGAGGAATTCAACGATGTGTTCGAGATGCAGAAGGAATTCGCTGGGCTGATCGACCGTGCGGTCGAAGCGAACGGCGATAGTTCCCACCTGTCAGCGGCAACGGGGCGCGCATGACAGACGCCGACCTTCCGAGACTGCCCGGCGAAATCGTCTATCACTTCGATGTTGATCGCAGCAGCATACCGCTGTCGCAGTTCATCGACACCGCGCGCGCCACTCAGGAAATCATCGACGATTTCAACAAGACGCTTTTCGACGAAAAGCTGAAATACGAGCTTCGGGTCAAGACGCCGGAAGAAGGGAGTTTGCTCGAAGTTCTCGCGGTTGTCGTGACCGTGGGTGGCTCCGTTCTCGCGTTCCTGGGTACGGACATTGGGAAAGCCTTTTTCAAGGGAATCACAACGGAAGAACCCGCAGCCTGGGCCGAGAAAGTTGGTGCCGCTATCCGCCAGAGGTTCCTAAAACCAAAGGCATCAGTGGAGGCGGAGGGTTCCGAAGTCCTTGTTGAAGCCGTTGACTTGGTTCCCGACGTATCGCCCGCCAAAGACCTTTCAAATGAAATCGAGGGCGAGGCTATCGCGCTAGTCCTGATAGGTTTCCTGGAGCTTGAAACCGAGCGGCTGAAATCAATCGGCATAACGCCAGAGAAGTTTCGGACCGCTTTCCAGGGGCGCAATCGGGTCTTCAAAAGCTGTATCGACAATCCCGAGGTGAAAGGCATTGGCTTCAGCAGAAAGCCGGAATTTGCAATCAAGCGTAGCGACTTTCCGCAGCGGATTACGCAACTGCCCGATAAACTTCCCGACGATCCTATCAAACCGATCGAGTTGAATTTCGAAACGGTCGATATTGCTGTCAATTCACCGAACTGGAAGCGCGACGGCCGCAACTGGCAAGCAGCTACCGGCAAACATCAGGACATTTCGTTTTCGATAGAGGACGAGAGCTTCTGGCAGCGGGTTGAGCAACGCGATTCCAATCTAAAGCCAACAATCCGCGACAACATGCGCGTGCAATGGGCTTATCCGGCAGGGACTGCAAAGCCCACGCATGTGAAGGTCTTTCGTGTCCTCTCCTATAACGGCTTCCAACTTTCGGCGCCCATGACCGATCAAGAAATTCAAGCACTTCAAAGCACGGTTCACTTTGTGGAGCCGGACACACCTGATCTTTTCGATGAACGTCGCGGCCCGAACGACGAGAACAACAAAGGGGACGAATAGTGGCAAGGGCAACACGGAAAAAGGCGGGTTCAACGAAGCAGGTCGAGACGCTGACGCACACGGAGGCCAAACGAAAGAACATCCCGACCGCCGAACTTCAATCCGCCGCGCAGCGGGCGGAGGAAATCGCTCCCTTCGCGCCCGTCATCTACCCGCGCCGCTACCCCCTTGCTCAGGGCGAAACCCGCCCCCGCGATGGGGACCTTGATCCCCAGCTTGTCTGGAAAGGTGTGCGCGTCCGCCTGACGCCGGAGCAGATCAAGAAGGCGGCGGAGACCGGCTATATCGATATATCGGACGCCCAACTCACATGGCGCGGGAAGGATCAACAGGACTGGTCGGACCTCGTTGTCAACGCGCCACCGCTCTACATCCAGGAGAAGGTTCATCCCAAGGCGATTATCGACGACCTGACTCGCCGGATGAAAGCTAAGCGCGAAGCCGAGAGCGACATCGCCGACCTGTTCCACGACTTCAACGGCATAGACCCCGAAGCCAAGACCGAGTTCTACCAGCATGACCAGAACTGGTCGAACCGCTTCATCCTCGGCGACAGCTTGCAGGTGATGGCGAGCCTTGCCGAGCGCGAGGGCCTGCGCGGACAGGTGCAGTGCATCTATTTTGATCCCCCGTACGGTATCAAATTCAATTCCAATTGGCAGGTATCGACACGCTCCCGCGACGTGAAGGACGGGAAGATCGAGGAAATTTCCCGCGAGCCGGAACAGGTGCGCGCCTTCCGCGACACATGGAAGGATGGCATCCATTCATATCTGACCTATCTGCGCGACCGCCTCACCGCAATGCGCGATTTGCTGACAGAGAGCGGCAGCATCTTTGTGCAGATCGGCGACGAGAACGTGCATCGTGTTCGAGCGCTGGTGGATGAGGTGTTTGGACCAGAGAATTTTGTTTGTGCTATATCGGCTCAAAAGACCGGGAGTCAGTCAGGTAATTTTCTGCAAGCTACAAGTGATGATGTATTGTGGTATGCCCGACAAAAAGGGAGTTCGACAAAATTCCGTCCACTCTTTCTCGCTCGTGATGGAGAAGGCAGCAGCCTTTCCACTATTGAAAGAGAAGATTTTGGTGCCTACCCGTTAACGTCGGATGGCATCCGCTCTACCAGCACATGTGATTTTGTATTTGAAGGTAGAACTTTCCATCCGGGGAATCTGGCGCATTGGAAAGTAGTACCAAGCGATCTTAATAGAGTGTCTCGCGCTGGGCGGATCGTGGCACAGAAGAACCAAATCCGTCTAAAGTACTTTCATGATGACTATCCTGTCACAAGGTTAGGGGATTATTGGAATGATGTTGGGGGAGCGACTGGAAAAGTCTATGTCGTGCAGACCTCACCAAGAATCGTTGAACGCTGTATCTTGATGGCCACTGATCCCGGTGATCTAGTATTTGATCCGACGTGCGGCTCTGGGACAACTGCGACGGTGGCCGAGCAATGGGGGCGACGCTGGATTACCATTGACACATCGCGCGTCGCGCTGGCGCTTGCTCGCGCGCGGGTTATGGGTGCGCGCTACCCCTATTATCTGCTTGCCGACAGCAAGGAAGGGCGCCTCAAGGAAGGCGAGTTGGCGGGAAAGCCTCCGGTCGATACCGCCATCAATGGCGACATTCGACAGGGCTTCGTCTATGAGCGCGTACCGCACATTACACTAGGTTCAATCTCCCGAAACACGGAGATTGACGTGATCTGGGACGAGTTTCAGGCGAAGCTTGAACCGTTACGCCGCGAGTTGAACGCGGCGCTCGGAAAGAAATGGGAAGAATGGGAAATCCCGCGCGACGCTACGGATGACTGGTCGACCAACGTCAAAGGCATTCATGCGGCATGGTGGGAACAACGCATCGCACGCCAGAAGAAGATCGACGAGTCGATTGCCAAAAAGGCCGATGTCGAACTTCTCTATGATCGCCCCTATGAGGATAAGTCTCGCATCCGCGTCGCCGGGCCGTTTACGGTCGAAAGCCTTTCCCCCCACCGCGTCGTGCCGTCCAGCGAAATCGAATTGATCGACGAACTGGAGGCCACCGAAGGCAAGCGCAAACGGAAATTGCCCAAGGGCACCGATGAACTCAACGACTTTACGACGATGATTCTGGAGCACCTTGAAAGCTCGGGTGTCCAGCAGGCGAAGAAAGCCGACCGCATCACCTTCACATCCATTACTGGCTGGCCTGGAACATGGATCGCAGCAGATGGCCGGTTCATGGAGGGTGATGCGGAAAAACGCGCCGCGATCTTCATCGGCCCGGAATTCGGCACAGTGAGCCGCGCCGACCTAACTGCCGCCGCGCGCGAGGCGCTGGATGCCCGCTTCGATGCGCTGATCGCCTGCGGCTTCAATTTCGAGGCGCACACGTCCGAACTGAACAAGCTCGGACCTCTGCCGATCCTCAAGGCCAAGATGAATCCCGAACTTCACATGTCCGACGAACTCAAGAACACAGGCGCAGGCAATCTGTTCGTCGTGTTCGGCGAGCCGGATATCAAATGGGAATTCAACACGGACGGCGAGATCGTCGTCGAGGTTCTTGGCGTGGACGTGTTCGACCCCAAGACCGGCGAAGTCCGTGCCAGCGGCAAGGACGACATCGCCGCGTGGTTCATCGACACCGACTATGACGAGGAAAGCTTTTTCGTCCGCCACGCCTATTTCATGGGTGCGAACGATCCCTATAAGTCGCTCAAGACTGCTTTGAAGGCGGAGATCGACGAGGACGCCTGGGCGACCCTTTACCGCGACACATCGCGCCCGTTCCCGCGCCCCGACACGGGCCGCTTCGCGGTCAAGGTCATCAATCACTTCGGCGACGAGGTGATGAAGGTCTTTGCGGCATAGGGTTGCGCCATGATTTTCTGCATTGCCGACAGTTTCCAGACCGCATTGCGCCGCCTCGCTGCCCAGGAGCAGAAGGCGGTGAAGGAAACTGTTTTCGATTTGCAGATAAATCCCTCCGCGCCGGGGCTTCAATTTCACCGCATTGACAAGTCCAAAGACCCAAATTTCTGGTCGATGCGCGTCAACCGCGACATTCGCCTGATCGTCCACAAGACGGAAGGCAGCTTCCTAATTTGCTATGTGGACCATCACGACGACGCCTATGCGTGGGCCGAGCGCCGCCGCATCGAAACCCACCCCAGGACCGGCGCAGCGCAGATCGTGGAGGTGCGCGAGCGCGTCCAGGAGATCATCGTCCACAAACCAGTGGAGGTGGAACAGCCAGCGACACCAATCCGCGTGGTTCTGCCACCCTTGTTCCCCGACATCACCGACGCCGAACTCCTTCTCTACGGGGTCCCGGTCGATTGGCTGGCAGATGTTAAGGCGGCTACCGAAGATACGATCTTCGACCTTGCCGAGCATCTGCCGCGCGAGGCAGCGGAAGCCTTACTCGACCTTGCGGTTGGAAAGAAGCCGGAAGTTGTCGTCCTCAAGTCAACGTCCATCGCTCCCTTCGAGCACCCCGACGCGCAGCGTCGCTTCCGCATCATGGAGGATGTCGAAGAACTCAAGCGCGCGCTCGATTTCCCGTGGGATCAATGGACGGTGTTCCTGCACCCCTCGCAGCGGCAGGTGGTGGAGCAATCGTTCAGCGGCCCCGCGCGCGTGTCAGGCTCTGCCGGAACGGGCAAGACCGTTGTCGCCCTGCATCGCGCCGCGAATATCCTGAACCAGCATCCGCAGGCGCGACTCCTGCTTACGACCTTTTCACTGCCGCTTGCCAACGCACTTGAGGGCAAACTGCGCATCCTTACCGGCGACGACGGTGGCATCGTCCCTCGAGTGACCGTGCTGCCCTTTAAGGGCGTGGCGCACGAACTGTTCACGCTGGCCCAAGGCCATCATCCTCGTGCGGCAACCGAAGATCAGATTCGTGGGGCGCTCAGGACGGCGGCGGACGAAGCTTCCTTGACCAGCTTCACGCCGCGCTTTCTTGCCTCGGAATGGCTCAACGTCGTCGATGCGTGGCAGTTGGACAGCCTCGACGCCTATCAGGCCGTCCCTCGGCTGGGCCGCAAGAACCGCCTTGGCGCGAAGCAGCGCGAGAAACTCTGGCCTGTCTTCGTGCGGTCAAGGCAGTTGATCGAGGCGCAGGGACTTCTCACCTGGCCGTCGATCTTCGGGCGCGTCACCACGCATTTCGCGCAGCGAGCCGACAAGCCTTTTACCCATGCGGTCATCGACGAGGCCCAGGACCTTGGTGTGCCGGAACTGCGGATGCTCGCCGCCATCACGCCAAACGGTCCCGATGCGCTGTTCTTCGCAGGCGACCTCGGTCAGCGCATCTTTCAGGAAGCGTTTTCGTGGAAGGCGCTGGGAGTCGATATTCGCGGGCGCTCGCGTACCCTCAAGGTCAATTATCGAACGTCACACCAGATCAGGCAGGCCGCTGATCGCCTCTTGCCCAAGACCGTGCAGGACGTTGACGGGAATGAGCAGGACCGGCGTGGCACCGTATCCGTGTTCAACGGCCCCGACCCGGAAATCCAAATCTTTGCTGACGCCGGCCGCGAAATCCAAGGCGTCGCTGACTGGATCGGGCAGGCGATAGCCGATGGAATCGCACCTGCCGAGATAGGCCTGTTCGTGCGCTCCAATGACCAACTCGCCAGGGCGCGTGCCGCCGTGAAAGCGGCCGGTCACACGCAGTTGGAACTTTCCGATCGGCTTGAACAGCCGCAGGGACGTGTCGCCATCGGCACCATGCACCTTGCAAAGGGCCTCGAATACAAAGCTGTCGCGGTCATGGCTTGCGACGACGATGTATTGCCTTTGCAGGAGCGTATCGAGACCGTTGCCGACGAATCCGAGCTTGATGAAGTCCACGACACCGAGCGCAACCTGTTCTACGTCGCCTGCACCCGCGCCCGCGACCGGCTGCTTGTGTCCGGCGTCCAGCCCGCCTCGGAATTTTTCGCCGACTTCTATGCTCCACAGAGCCAGAACAGGGGCTAGTCTCGGTTGGAAGAGGGGAGCTTTCTCCCGACGTTCGTTTATGATGCGAACAAGCTCATGGTGGGAAGTGTGGCTATGTAGAATCCGCGAATCCAGCGCCTTTATCCTGGTGGTATCGCAGTTGGTATGGACTTAGCGGCATGAGCGGAAAGCCCAATAACTACAATGCGAACTCAAACCCATTGACCATCGAGTGGGAATGAAACCCCATAGCCATCCGATCCTCGTCGTCGATCCAGGATCGTGTTGCGAGTTTGGCCGCTGGCTATAGTTGATGGAAGGTTCGCCATCGCCAGATTTCGATGCCCTTAGCTGAACCTGCAATGACCGTTTCAATGGGCAGAAATAGGGCTCGGCTGTCTTCCGGATGCTCGATGAACTCTGCGCAGCGCAGATTGAAGCGCTTCGCCGACTCGTCTTTGGCGTGAGCCAATACCGCACCGATCCCGATGCTCTGCAATGCGACCGTAATCCGGTGCAGCGCGTCTGCGGGGAAGTCGGCGCCAGGGGCCTTGCCGGTGTGACCGCTGCTCATCGCAAGCCTCCCGATCATGGAAGCCGGGATCGTGTCCGGTGCGTTGCGGCACATCTTGCCCGCCACGGTCGCCCGCTCGACCGCGGCGGCCGAGATGCCTGGCTTTCGGCCTGCTGAGAACAACGGACGTGTCGCTTCGCAAATTCAGAACTTTTTCATCACCGTTTCATGACCCCCGCACGGCGGTGCGCCAGGTTCGCCGTTGACGACAGGGCTTGGCTGCCAGGCCCGGAATACGGGAGGCGAAGATGAAGAGGATATCCGGGCGATCAGGCGACCCTGAGGACCTCGTCGATCCTTCCGATCCCTATGCGATCCGGGACAATCCGGCCCGTCTGATCCGCATGGCAGGCGGAAGCATCCGCGCCTTACCGACGTCATGCCGCCCCTGGGGAGGCAAGTCATGCCTGTGAGGGGGGAGATCCATTCGTTCGGCTCGGCGCTCGCACGCGACGAGCTGGTCCGGCTGCTGGAGGGCAGCGCGGGTGCCGATTTCAGCTCGGTCCAGCTTCTCGCCGAGCATCTCGAGGCATGCGGCAGGGAAACGGCGTTCGAGACGCGCCCCCGCGTACCGCTCCCGCCGCCGTCGGATCGCCGGATAAGGCTGTCCTTTGCCGCGCGCCTGTGCGAGCTTCTGCGCCGGGCGTTGCGCGGGGGCAAAGGGAGTGACGATCCGTATCGGACAATGCGTCCTGGATCTTGAGCGCGGCACGTTCCACCGCGCCGGCGAACTCGTGCCGCTGCGCCCGAAAACCTTCGAGCTCCTGGCGCATTTCGTCCGCAATCCGGAGCGGCTGATCACCAAGGACGAGCTGCTGGACACGGTCTGGCCCGACACGATCGTCACAGAGGACTCGCTGACCCAATGCGTGCGCGACCTCCGCAAATCGATCGGCGACGAGCGGCAGGAGATCGTCCGAACCCTGGCGCGCCGCGGCTATCTCTTCCAGCCGCCGAAGGAGAGCGTCGCGGCGGCAGGCCGCGAGCCGGGCAGGCCGGCGGAACCGCTGGTCGCCGTGCTGCCGTTCCGCTCCGCGTCGGCAGGCAAGGCGGATACCTCGGTGCTCGACGGCGCGGTCGAGGAGATCATCAACGCGCTCGCCTGCTTCCGCACCGTTGCGGTCTTCGCCCGTCATTCCGCGTTCGAGCTGGCGAAAGCCGAGACGAATGACGTCTTTACCCAGATCGCCCGTTTCGGGATCGACTATCTCGTCGAGGGCGCCGTCGAGGAAGCCGATGACGGCCTGCGCGTCGGCCTCACCTTGTCCGAGGCGGCGACGAACCGGCGCGTCTGGGCGCACGCGTTTTCCTTTACCGCCGATGCCGCCCTGACGGTTCCCGCGGCAATCGCCCGGCATATCATCACCGCGCTTGCGGCCAGCATCGAGAGCGCCGCCATGCGGCGTGCCGCAGGCGCCCCGGCGACCAGCAGCCTGACCGCCTACGGGCATCTCCTGCGCGGCATATCGCTGCTGCGCAGCTACGGTCCCGATGTCAACGAGCAGGCGCGGGGCTGTTTCCGCGAGGCGATCCGCCTCGATCCAGCCTCCGGCCTCGCCCGCGCCTATCTGGCCCTCGCCGAAACCATCATCGGCGGCTACGGCACCGCCGGACCGGATGTGCTGAACCGGGCCCGCGACATCGCGCTGGAGGCCGTCGCGCTCGCTCCGGACGAGGCGCGCTGCCACCGCATTCTGGGGCTCATCCTGCTTTATTGCCGCGACTTCGACGCGTCCGAGCGACACTATGCACGCGCCCTCGAGATCAATCCCTATGACGCCGACACGCTGATGCAGAAGGGACATCTGCTCGCCATGCGCGGCGAGCCGGAGGCTGGCCTCCTCCTTGCCGACCGCGCCGTCGGCCTCAACCCGCTGCATCCGGCCTGGTATTATTACGATCGCGCGGAGATCCTGTTCGCGGGCGAACGATACGACGAGGCCGTTTCGGCTTTGTCCAGCCTCCCGCGCAAGGACGCCTGGCACTTCGCCCGCCTTGCCGCCGCCTGGGCGATGATCGGCGAAAGCGAGCGTGCCGCGCGCTGCGTCGAGGAGGGGCGCCGGCTGGAGCCCACCCTGACCGTCGGGGAAATTCTTCGCGACGTCGCCTCCGAACACCCCGGCAATCTTGAGCGTATGCGGCAGGGCCTCCAACTGGCAGGCTGGCCCGAAGCGTGAGGTGCGGGTTTCGGCCTGCGTCAGAGATGCGGGTTCCGCGTCCGGTAGCGGCGCACCAGGGCGGCGTTGTTTTCCGCCGCCCCCGGCATGTTCGCGCTGAGGTAGATCGGCGCCCCCGTCTCCTTGCCCTGCAACCGCGCCGCGACCTCCGCCAGCACGGCATTGATCAGCGCCGCACCGATCGACGTGGAGACCGGCCCGACCTTCAATTCGCTGCCCGGCACGGCGACCGTCGCGTCGCCCGACGGCGCGCCGTTGTCGAGCACGATGTCGGCGACGTCGGCGAGCCGCGTGCGGCCCCCGGCGGCCTCCTTCGAATAGGTCTCGGAAGTGATCGCGATGACGGTGGCGCCGCGTTCCTTGCCGATCTGCGCCGCCTCGACGGGCGCGGCGTTGACGCCGCTGTTGGAGACGACGAAGAGCACGTCGTTAGGGCCGACCGGATAGCGGTCGAAGACCGGGCGGACGATGCCCGCCATGCGCTCGAACTGGGTGCTGGCGAGCGCGCCCTCGTGCAGCATGGTTGCGGTGGCCAGGATCGGAACGGTCAGCGCCAGTCCGCCGGCCCGATAGTGGACTTCTTCCGCGATCAGGTGGCTGTGGCCGGTGCCGAAGACATAAACGAGGCCGTCCTTCGCCGCCGTCGCCTCGATCGCGTCGGCTGCTTTCGCCAGCGCCGCCTCATTGTGGGCGAAGAGGGCGCCGATGCGCTCCGCAAGCCCGTCGAGATAGGTCTTCGCTGTGGTCGCTTCGCTCATGGTTCCTCGCAATAGGGGATTGTGGTTCATGCTGGCGGGCTGGTCAAAACGTCCTGCGCAGGGCCCGGTCGCGTTGCGTGCAGTAGGCGGCGAAGGCGCCGTCCCAGGCGGCGCCGGCTGCCGGATCGGGCTCCTGCCGGCGCGCGACGCGGCGAGTCGAGACGGAGGCCTCGCGCACCGAGCGGAAGAGGCCGGTCGCTGTGCCGGCGAGCAGGGCGGCACCCCGCGCGCCGAACTCCGAGCCGGCGGGCACCGCAACGGGCCTTCCGAGAGCGTCGGCCAGCATCTGCGTCCAGACGCGGCTGTTGGCGCCGCCCCCGGTCAGCAGGATGTCGCCTTCGACCGGAGGCAGGTGCTGGATCAGATCGCGCACGGCGAGCATCACGCCCTCGTAGACGGCCCGCATCATATGTGAGCGGCCGTGGCGCGGTGTCAGTCCGGAAAAGCCGGCCCGCGCCTGTTGGTCGAAGACCGGCGCGATGATGCCGCTGTCGGAAAGGTAGGGCAGGTAGACGACGCCGTCCGATCCGACCGGTACCGCCGACACCATGGCGTCCAGGCGCTCGAACAGCGCCGCGTCGCGCTGCGCCTCGCCGAGGATCGTGTCGATCGCCCAGTCGAGGTTGAGCGTGCCGGCGACGTTCACCATGGCGCGGAACCAGGCCTTGCCGGGCAGCGTGAACAGCAGGCCGAGATCCGGCGGCGTGAAGACGGGTTCGTCCGAGACCACGCCGGCGATGCAGGTCGTGCCGAGCACGACGAGCGCGGTGCCGGCCTGCAAGGCGCTGGCGCCGACGACCGTTGAGGGCACGTCGCCTGCGCCGATCGCCACGGGCGTTCCTTCGGCCAGCCCGAGCTCCGCGGCGGCCGAAGCGGCGAGGGGGCCTGCCAGCGCTTCCGGATCCTCAGGCGCCGGCAGCTTTTCCGCCACGTCTGTCAGTCCGAAAAGCGCGGCCATCTCGGCGCTGCGGCAGCGCCCGCGTGCGTCGCCCGGCGCGACCGCCGCCTCGGTCCGGTCGGCCGCGACGCGGCCGGTCAGCCTCATGCGCAGAAAATCCTTGTAGCTGAAGAGATGCGGCATGAATCTGCCCTGCGTCTGCCCAATGATACCCGCGCAGCCCATAGCCCACGCGTCAGCGATCAAGGCATCCAGCGTCGCGCCCCAGTGAGATCCGGAGGACTGGATCTGCAGAAGGTTCGCCATGCCGCCGGCTTGACCATAAAAAGCGTAGCAACCGAGCATCCTGCCGCGCGTCGACCAGCCAGGCGCCGACCATGGCGGCCGAGACGCCGATTGCCGCGATCTCCCGAGGCTCCACGCCGGCTTTCGCCACCAGCGCCGTCACCGCGTTTCGCATGGCGTTCCACGCCTCGTCCGGATCGACCTCGCACCAGCCGGGCCGGGGCCGCCGCAATTCGACCCGCTCCGCCGCGCGGGCGAGTTCCGTGCCCTCGAGGTCGAAAAGCGCTGCCTTGGTGATCGAGGAACCGGCGTCGATGCCGAGAAGATAGCGATTCATCCGGTCGTGCTCCACGCGGGGACAGACCGGTCTATGCCCCAATCGGACGTCGCTTTCCATGCCCGATGGCGCCCTCGGAAGAGGACAGGGGAGAATTTTCCTGTCGGTCGTGTAGGCTGGCGCGGAGCCGACGCGTCCTTGGCGCAAGGGCAAGGAGGGAAGGAGCGCGCCATGCATCTCGAAACGCGCGGAAACTACCGCTGGGTCATCGTGGCCGTGGGCGCATGGATGTCGTGCATCGCCATAGGCGCCATGTTCTCGCTGGCGATCTTCCTGACGCCGATGGCCGAGGCGACCGGATGGTCGCGCGCCGGCATCTCCATGGCGATGACGGTCAACTTTCTGGTCATGGGTGTGGCCGGGTTTCTCTGGGGCGGCCTTTCCGACCGCTTCGGCGCGAGGCCCATCCTGTTCGCCGGTTCTCTGCTGCTGGGTTTCGCGCTGGTCGCGGCGAGCCGCGCGCCCTCGCTTCTCTTCTTCCAGTCCGTCTACGGCGTATTGGTGGGGCTGGCCGCCGGCGCCTTCTTCGCGCCGATGATCGCCACGGTGACGGGATGGTTCGAGAAGGATCGCAGCCTGGCCGTCTCGCTGGTTTCCGCCGGCATGGGCGTTGCGCCCATGACGGTGTCGCCTTTCGTCGGCTGGCTGCTGACCGCGCATGACTGGCGCACGGTGATGCTGGTCGTCGGCATCGGGAGCTGGGCGGTGCTCGTGCCGGCCGCCTTTCTGGTGCGGCGCCCGCCGGCATACGGCGAGCCCGAGGCGTCGGCGGCGAACGATGGCGGGCCGGCCCCCTCAGCCGCCCGCGCCTTCGCCACGCCGCAATTCGCGGTGCTGGCCGGCACCTTCTTCCTCTGCTGCGCGGCCCATTCCGGCCCGATCTTCCATATGGTGAGCTATGCCGTCACCTGCGGCATTCCGGCCATGGCCGCCGTCAGCATCTACAGCGTGGAGGGTCTTGCGGGCCTCGGCGGCCGGCTTCTTCTCGGCGTGCTGGCCGACAGGGTCGGGGTGAAGTTCGTTCTGGTCGGCGGGCTGATGGTGCAGGCGCTGGTGCTGGCGGGCTACCTCCATGCGACCCAGCTCTCGCATTTCTATGCCCTCGCTGTGGTCTTCGGCACCGCCTATGGCGGCGTGATGCCGCTCTACGCCGTGCTGGCGCGCGAGTATTTCGGCCAGCGGATCATGGGCACGGTCTTCGGCGCCGCGACCATGGCGTCGAGCCTCGGCATGGCGATCGGGCCGTTGGCGGGCGGCGAGGTCTACGATTCCTTCGGCGCCTATGACTGGCTCTTCATCGGCTCGATCGGCCTGGCCGTCGCTGCCGTCGTGATGGCGCTGCTGTTCCCGCCTTTTCCGAAGGTGCGGGACGATGAGGCGCCGGCCGGCGCCTGAGCCATTCCGCGGCGGGCGCTTCCCCGCGCGCCCCGATTGGCTAGAGTGGCAGCCGATTCGTCACCTTGCGGACCGCTTCCATGACCCCAATCTGGGCCGTCGGCCTGATGACCGGCACCGTGCTGGACGGCAATATCGACGTCGCGCTGATCCGCACGGACGGCGAGCGCGTCGCGGAGTTCGGCGACTACATGCTGGCACCCTACGAGCCTGCGGTCGTCCGCATGCTGGAGCGGGCGCAGGCCGAAGCCCGCGAGTGGAACTTTTCGGGACCCGAGCCGGCGGTCTTCGCGGAGGCCGAAGAGGCGCTGACCCGCGAGCAGGCCGAGGCGGTTCGCCTGCTGGTCGAAAGAAGCGGCCTTTCCATGCATGACATCGGCGTCGTCGGCTTCCACGGCCAGACGGTGCTGCACCGCGCCCCGGCGGGCGGGCGGCGCGGCGCCACCCGCCAGCTCGGCGACGGCGTGCTCATGCATGACCTGCTCGGCGTGAGGGTGGTCCATGATTTCCGCACCGCCGACGTGCGCGCCGGCGGGCAGGGCGCGCCGCTCGCCGCCGCCTACCATGCAGCACTCCTGGGCGCGGCGGGTGCCAGCGGCGAGACGGCCATCCTCAATCTCGGCGGCGTCGGCAACGTCACCTGGTGGGACGGCGAGCACGATATCGTGGCCTTCGACACCGGGCCGGCCAACGCCCCCATCAACGATTTCGTCAAGGCGAAGGGGCTTGGCGAGATGGACCGAGACGGCGCCCTCGCGGCAAGGGGCCGGGTGGACGAGGCGCGCCTCGCAAGGCTTCTGGAACATCCCTATCTGACCGCGCCTTATCCGAAATCGCTCGACCGCTTCAGCTTCACCGCCGCCATGGCGGACGGCCTCGGGGCGGAGGACGGCGCGGCCCTTTTGACGGCCTTCACGGCCTCGGCGGTCGGCAAGGCGCTGGACATACTGCCGCGCCGGCCGAAGACGCTCTTCGTCAGCGGCGGCGGCCGCCACAATCCGACCCTCATGCGCATGCTGAAGGAAAGGGCGGGCGTCGAGGCCGTGTCGGCCGACACACTCGGCTGGCGCGGCGACGCGGTCGAGGCCGAGTGCTTCGCCTTCCTCGCGGTGCGCGCGCTGCGCGGCCTGCCGATCAGCTATCCGAGCACGACGGGCGTGCCGGAGCCGATGACGGGCGGCCGCATCGCCGGCTGACGGCCGTGCCTCTACAGCGGCTTTCGGAGGAACGTCCGGTCGCGGCCTCTGGGAAAATCCTCCAGAACGCCGAACGGCGCGTAGCCGCAGCGCCGGTAGATTTTCAGCGCCACCGGGCTGAACGTGTCGATATGCGCGCCGTGGCAGCCGCGCCGCCGCGCCTCGGCCTCGGCGGCGTCGAGCATGCGGGCCGCGAAGCCCTGGCCCCGGTAAGCCTCGCCCACCCAAAGCCATTGCACATAGAGCCAGCCCCATGCCGTATAGCCGGAAATGCCGGCGACGATCCCGCCGCCGTCGCGAGCGATCACCGCGAGCGGCAGGCGTCCGGACGGCCCGACATCGGCATCGTTGAAGGCGGCAAGCGCCGCGCCGAGCGCCGCGAGATCGTCGGGGCGCGGCGCGGACGTCACCTCCATGTCGAGCCCGACATGCTGCCTCGGGCCTGCTGCGTCCGTCATGCGCGGACCGTATGGAGGCCGCGCGGTGCTGTCAAACCGGCCGGGCGAGGCCCTGGAGCGACGCCGATCTGCAACAGGATGCCCGCGCAATACCGGAAAGCTGCCGGCCTTTGGCACATCCTTATGGACCCGATGCCCGGCGATTGCCAGAATGGACCAGCGGCGGGTCGGGATTCGGCCCTCCGGTGATTCGAAGGGCACGATGGTCAACAACCGGCTACGATTTTTCGGAGGCCTCTGCTTTAGCCTTTGCGCGGGTGCCGCCGTGCACGCTCAGGGCGGCGTGCAGGCTCCGACGGAGTCTGTCGCGCCGCTCGTCGCCGTCTACGGCCTGGCGAAGGACGACCAGCTCAATGTGCGGGCGTCGGCTTCGCCCGTGGCGATGGTGATCGCGCGCCTTCCGAACGGGGCGCTGGTCAAGAACCTCGGCTGCACCACGGTCGGCGGCAACCTCTGGTGCAAGATCGTCTCGCCCGAGAACGCCTTGGTCAAGGGCTGGACGCCGGGCCGCTATATCATGGGCGCATCGGCCGCCGAGGGCGCCGCCCCGGCCGATGCGGATGAACAGGCCGCCGGCGCGCAGGAAAGCGCCGCGGCGACGGACGCCGGCACGTCCATCCTCGACGCGAAGGAAATCCCGCCGCTCGACGATCCGAAAAAGGCGGCGAAGGCGGACGACGCGCTGCCCGTCGAGGCCTATGTCGATCTGCCTTCCGCCCGCAAGGAGGTCGCGGCCCCGGATGCCGCCGCGACCATGGCGACCGGTGCCGTG
>JAFKJW010000035.1 GCA_017305925.1 Hyphomicrobiales bacterium
CTGCCGGACATCTCCCCCTCAAGGGGGGAGATCGGATGGCACTTCGGATTTCGCCAATCTTCAGCGTTGCGGCATTGGCGAAAATATCGAAGCTGCCGATCTCCCCCCTTGAGGGGGAGATGTCCGGCAGGACAGAGGGGGGTGTGGCTGGGCGACACCGCTCGCTGTTTCACGCCGCCTCCTCGTGCCCGGCCATCAGCTCGCCCAATTGCGCGATGGTCCGCTCGCCGCGCCGCGAGGGCGTCGAGAGGCGTCCCTTGCTGATGACGACGATGCGGTCCGACAGCGCCATGATCTCTTCCAGATCCTCGGAAACGAGCAGGATCGCCGCGCCGCGGTCGCGCGCCTCGATCAGGCGCGCATGGACGTAGGCGACGGCACCGATATCCAGGCCGCGCGTCGGCTGGTTGGCGACGATCACGGAAGGATCGGGGTCGAGGGCGCGGCCGAGGATCAGCTTCTGCATGTTGCCTCCGGAGAGGAGGCGGATGGGCGTTTCCGGCGAGGGGCACTTCACGTCGTAATCGCGGATCAGCTTTGCGGCGAAGCCTCGCGCCGCCTTCCAGTCGATGAAGCCGGCACGGCTGAAGCGGGGAGAGCGGTACGCCTCGGCGATGACGTTCTCCGTCACGCTCATATCGGCGATCGAGCCGCTCGCGTGCCTGTCTTCGGGGATGCGCGCGATGCCGCGGTCCAGCGCGGCGGCCGGCGTCCATTGCGCGAGCCGGCGGCCGGCGATGCGGATTTCGCCCGAGGCGGGCTTCGCGGCGCCGCCCAGCACGGCGGCGAGTGCCGCCTGCCCGTTGCCCGAGACGCCGGCCAGTCCGACGATCTCGCCCGCCGAAAGCGTGAGCGACAGGCCGTCCAGACCGACGCCGGCGCCAGGCGCGGTCGTTACGTTCTCCAGAACGAGGACGGGCTGTCCCGGCGCGGGCGCGGCGATTGCCGGCGCGGCGACCTCCTGGCCGACCATCAGGGCGGCGAGTTCGGCGCGCGTCGTCTCCGCCGGCCGCCGCTCGCCCGACAGCTTTCCGGCGCGCAGCACCAGCACGCGGTCGCTCACCGCCATCACCTCGCCGAGCTTGTGGGAGATGAAGATGATCGACAGCCCCTCGCCCACCAGAAGCTTCAGCGTTCGGAACAGGGCGTCGGTCTCGGCGGGCGTCAGCACGGCGGTCGGCTCGTCGAGGATCAGGATGCGGGCGTCGCGGAAGAGCGCCTTCAGGATTTCCACGCGCTGGCGCTCGCCGACGGAGAGGCCGGAGACCACGGCGCGCGGGTTCACCGCGAGGCCGAAGGTCTTTGCGAGGCTCTCGATGCGCGCGAGCGCCGCGGCGCGGTCGAAGCGCGGGCGGAGGAGGCCCTGCGTGCCGAGCGCGATGTTCTCCAGCACCGTCATGTTCTCGGCCAGCGTGAAGTGCTGATGCACCATGCCGATGCCGGCGGCGAGGGCGGCGCGCGGATCGCCCGGCGGCAGGGGTTTTCCGAACACCTCTATGCTGCCCTCGTCGGCGACATAGTGGCCGAAGAGGATGTTCATCAGAGTCGTCTTGCCCGCGCCGTTCTCGCCCAGCAGGGCGACCACCTCGCCACGGGCCAGATCGAGGGAGACGGCGTCGTTGGCGACCAGCGCGCCGAAGCGCTTGGTGATTCCGGACAGGCGCAGAACGGGAGCCCCGCTTGCCATCCCCCGCCTCCCGATGCCGGCTCAGTTCGGCTTCGGCTCCCCGTCGTTGATCGCGACCGTGAAGGTGCCGTCCTTGATCGCCTGCGCGCGCTGGGCGACCTTTTCCTTGATGTCGGCGGGAATCTTGTCCTCGAAGGTGCCGTAGGGCGCCAGCGAGCATCCGCCCGCCTTCATGAGGGAATAGACGCCGTAGTCGTCGGCCTTGAAGCTGCCCTCCTTCACCTTCGACACGGCAGCGCCGAGCGTCGGCTCGAAGTTCCAGAGCGCGGACGCGACCACCGTATCGGGAGAGTCGGCCTGCGTGTCGAGTACTTTGCCGATGGCCAGAACCTTGCGCTCCTTGGCCGCGTCGGAAACGCCGAAACGCTCGGCATAGAGAAGGTCCGCGCCGCCGTCGATCTGCGCGAAGGCCGTCTCCTTGGCCTTGGGCGGATCGAACCAGGAGCCGATGAAGGCGACCTGGAACTTCGTGTCGGGCGCGCTTTCCTTCACGCCCTCGATGAAGGCGTTCATCAGCCGGTTGACCTCGGGGATCGGATAGCCGCCCACCAGGCCGACGTTCTTCGACTTCGTCATCGCGCCGGCGATGATGCCGGTGAGATAGGAGGCGTCCTGGATGTAATTGTCGAAGACGGCGAAGTTCGAGAGCGTCGGGTCGGCCTTCAGGCTGGAGCCCATCAGGAAGGCGACGTCCGGATAATCCTTGGCGACGGTGCGGGCGGCATCCTCCACCGCGAACACTTCGCCGATGATCAGCTTGTTGCCGGCCTCGGCATATTCGCGCATGACGCGCTCGTAATCGTTGTTCGCGACCTTCTCGGAGAAGACATACTCGATCTCGTCGCGGTATTTCGCGGTGTTGGCCGCCTGATGGATGCGGCTCACCCATTGCTGCTCGACCGGCACCGTGTAGATCGCCGCGACTTTCAGCTTTTCGCCTTCGGCGGCGGCGCGGCCTGCAAGGCCTCCGAGCGCCGCCAGCGCACCGGCGGCACCCGCCGTCCTCAGAACCGTACGTCGCGTCGGCGCACCGAAAGGCGCGGGAATGTTGCTGGCCATGGTCTACCTCTGAATAGCTCGCCTGCCGGGTTTCGCCCGGTCTGCCCCTGGGATTTTTCGAAGCTAGAAGATTTCGGCGCCATCGGCAATCGGTGGCAGAGAGGCTTCGGAGGCCGGTCGGACCCCGTCAGACCACGGTCACGTCCAGCACGCCCACCCCCTCCACGCCGCCGCTCAGCCGGTCGCCGCGGACGACGGGCCCCACGCCAGCCGGCGTGCCGGAAAAGATGACGTCGCCGGGGCACAACTCGAA
>JAFKJW010000056.1 GCA_017305925.1 Hyphomicrobiales bacterium
GATCACCATCGCCCTGTCGGTGCTGATCCTGACGCTGTGGCAGGTGTTCTACATGAACCCGCGCATGGAAAAGCAGCGGCAGCAGGAGCAGATCGCGGCGCAGACCGAGACCGCCGGCGGACAGGGCACGTCCGCCCCTGCGACGCAGGGCGGCCAAGGCGGCCACCCCGCGGTCTCCGGCGCCGACGGCGTCACGGCCGAGACCCGCGAGCAGGCGCTCGCCGCAACCCCGCGCGTGAAGATCGACACGCCGAGCCTGACCGGCTCGATCAATCTCAAGGGCGCCCGCATCGACGATGTCGAGTTGAAGCATTATCGCCTGACGGTGGAGAAGAACTCGCCGATCATCGACCTGCTCAACCCGTCCTCGCTGAAGAGCGGTTTCTACGCCGAGATCGGCTATGTGGGGAACGCGGCCACCGGCGCCGTGCCGGGACCGGACACGCTGTGGACGGTGGAAGGCACGCCGACGCTGACGCCTGCGACACCGCTCGTGCTCTCCTTCACGAACGACAAGGGCCTGACGTTCAAGCGCCAGATCAGCGTCGACGACAGCTACATGTTCACCGTCACCGATACCGTGACCAATGCCGGCGGCGCGCCGGTGACGCTGTCCAATTACGGCCGCGTGACGCGCTTCGAGAAGCCCGAGCACGCGAGTGCGACCTACGTGCTGCACGAGGGCCTTATCGGCGTCACCGGGGAGGAAGGCCTGCAGGAGATCAAATACTCCAAGATCGAGGAAGAAAAAACGGTCACGCCCGGCAAGTCGAACGACGGCTGGCTCGGCATCACGGACAAATATTGGGCGCTGGCGCTGGCGCCTTCCGGAAAGCAGCCCTTCCAGCCGCGTTTCAGCTACCATGAGGACGGGCGGCCGCGCTACCAGTCGGACTTCCTGACCGATCCGGTCACGGTCGCGCCGGGTCAGTCGGACACGACGGAGACGCTGGTCTTTGCCGGCGCCAAGGAAGTCGCGAAGGTCGACGCCTACGAGAAGGACCGCGGCATCCGCCAGTTCGAACTGCTGATCGACTGGGGCTGGTTCTACTTCATCACCAAGCCGATGTTCCACGTCATCGACTGGTTCAACAAGTTCTTCGGCAATTTCGGCCTGGCCATCCTCGCCACCACGGTGGTGGTGAAGGCCATCTTCTTCCCGCTCGCCAACCAGTCCTACAAATCGATGGCGCGCATGAAGACGATGCAGCCGAAGATGACCGAGATCCGCGAGAAATACGCGGACGACAAGATGAAGCAGCAGCAGGCGATGATGGAGCTCTACAAGACGGAGAAGATCAATCCGATCGCCGGGTGCTGGCCCGTCGTGCTGCAGATCCCCGTGTTCTTCGCGCTCTACAAGGTGCTCTACGTCACCATCGAGATGCGGCACGCGCCGTTCTTCGGCTGGATCCAGGATCTGGCCGCCCCGGATCCGACCTCGCTGTTCAACCTCTTCGGCCTCCTGCCGTTCCAGGTGCCGCATATCCTGATGATCGGCGTGTGGCCCATCATCATGGGCATCACCATGTTCGTGCAGATGCGCATGAACCCGACCCCGCCGGACCCGACGCAGGCCGCGATCTTCACCTGGATGCCGGTGATCTTCACCTACATGCTGGCCTCGTTCCCGGCCGGCCTCGTCATCTACTGGGCGTGGAACAACACGCTTTCGGTGATCCAGCAGGGCGTGATCATGAAGCGGCAGGGCGTCAAGATCGAGCTGTGGGACAATCTGACCGCGCTGTTCAGGAAAAAACCGCCCAAGCCGGCGGAATGACGCAGCGGCGAGGCTTGGCTGCGATGGGCGCATCCCCGGTGACGGACGACATCTTCCTGCGGCCGTGGATCTTCATCCGCGGCGTGCCGGCCATGCAGTTCCTGCCGCCCGAGGGACCGCCGGAGATCGCCTTCGCCGGGCGCTCCAACGTGGGCAAGTCCTCGCTGATCAACGCCCTGGTCGAGCAGAAGGGACTGGCGCGCACCTCGAACACGCCTGGCCGCACGCAGGAGCTCAACTATTTCGTGCCGGACGGCTTTTCGGGCGAGACCGGCGACCTGCCGCCGATCGCGCTGGTCGACATGCCGGGCTACGGCTATGCCGAGGCCCCGAAAGGCCAGGTCGACCAGTGGACGAAGCTGATCTTCGACTATCTGCGGGGGCGGGTGACGCTGAAGCGCGTCTACGTGCTGATCGACGCGCGCCACGGCATCAAGAAGAACGACGAGGAGGTTCTGGGCCTCCTCGACAAGGCGGCCGTCTCCTACCAGATCGTGCTGACCAAGACCGACAAGATCAAGGCCGCCGGCCTGCCGAAGCTCGTCGAGGAAACCGTGAGCAAGATCCGGAAGCGGCCCGCCGCCTATCCGGAAATTCTCGCGACCTCGTCGGAAAAGGGCGCCGGCATCGAGGAATTGCGCTCCGCGATCACCCTCGCCGTGTCCGGCGGCTGACCTGCCGCCGCATACGGCGGCGATTGCCCCGGCGGCCGGTTCTTTGTAAGACGCCGGCCAACCCGCCACAGCCAGGACGAGACCCTTCCATGACGACGGACATCCCCGCTTCCGCCGAGGCGCAGGCAGCACTTCTGTCGCGCGCCCTGCCCTACATGCAGCGCTACGAGAACAAGACCGTCGTGGTGAAATATGGCGGCCATGCCATGGGCGACGACACGCTCGGCAAGGCTTTCGCGCGCGACATCGCGCTGCTGAAGCAGTCGGGCGTCAATCCGATCGTCATCCATGGCGGCGGGCCGCAGATCGGCGCGATGCTGACCAAGATGGGCATCGAATCCCGGTTCGAGGGCGGCCTGCGCGTCACCGACGAGAAGACGGTCGAGATCGTCGAGATGGTGCTGGCCGGCTCGATCAACAAGGAGATCGTCGCGCTCATCAATGCCGAGGGCGAATGGGCGATCGGGCTCTGCGGCAAGGACGGCAACATGGTGTTCGCCGAAAAGGCGAAGAAGACCGTCACCGATCCCGATTCCAACATCGAGCGCGTGCTCGACCTCGGCTTCGTCGGCGAGCCCGTGGAAGTCGACCGCACGCTGCTCGACCTTCTGGCGCGCTCCGAGATGATCCCGGTGATCGCGCCGGTGGCGCCGGGGCGCGACGGCCACACCTACAACATCAACGCCGACACCTTCGCCGGGGCCATAGCCGGCGCGCTCGGCGCCAAGCGCCTGCTTTTCCTGACCGACGTGCCGGGCGTGCTCGACAAGGACAAGAAGCTGATCGACGAGCTCACTGTCAGCCAGGCGCGCAAGCTCATCAAGGACGGCACGATCTCCGGAGGCATGATCCCCAAGGTGGAGACATGCATCGAGGCGATCGAGCGGGGCGTGGAGGGCGTCGTCATCCTCAACGGCAAGACGCCGCACGCCGTGCTGCTGGAACTCTTCACCGAGCACGGCGCCGGCACGCTGATCGTGCCGTAGACCGCCTATGCCGCATCGTCGAGGGGCTGAACCTCCGCGGCGATGCGCGCACCAATCTCGCGCTCCGCAGTCGCCAATTCGAAGGCCACCTGAAGGTTGAGCCAAAAGCGCGGACTGTTCCCGAAAAATCGCGCCAGCCTCAATGCGCTGTCGGGCGAGATTCCACGCTTGCCGTTGAGAATGTCCGTCACGCGGCCGGAAGGGAGGCGCAACGCGATTGCCAGGCGGTTTGCCGACAAATCCCGAGCCGCCATCTCTCGCCTGAGTATTCTTCCCGGATGAACAGGAACCATGCCGACCTCCATCAATGATAATCGACGATTTCAACGTCAAACGCATCGCCATCCTCGAATCGGAAGCAGATGCGCCAAGGCCCGTTGACCGTCATTGCCCACTGACCGGCGCGATCGCCCGACAGCTTGTGCAAGCCAACGGATTTGAGCGGGCTTATGTCCCGGAGAGACGTCGCGGCGTCGAGCATCGCCAGAAGCTCGATTGCGGCCTCCTCATCAAGACCGGAAAACTTGCTCTTGCCGTCTTCCGCGAATTTGCGGGTCGCGCTGTTTGCCCATGAGCGTATCACACGCCAAGGGTACTATGCGGCAGGTCGTACGTCAAACGTTCCACGTTATCCGTACAATGCTCAGCCTAAACGGATGCTGACACGGCCTTCGTCTTTACAGCAGCCCCACCTCCTGCGCGGCCTGGCGCAGGTTGCGCCGCGGGCGCGGGCCGATCTGCTGGATGACGAGACCGGCGCCGAGCGAGCCCAGCATGCCGCAATCCTTCAGCGAGCGGCCGCTGGTGTAGCCGAACAGGAAGCCGGCGGCGTAGAGGTCGCCCGCGCCCGTCGTGTCGACCAGCCTGTCGATCTCGATGGCCTCGACGGGCACGGTCTCGTCCTTCGTCACGACCACCGAGCCGAGCTCGGAGCGCGTCACCGCCGCCAGCCTGCAATCCTTGCGGATCAGCTCCAGTCCCTTGTCGAAGGACGAGGTCTGGTAGAGCGCCTTCAGCTCGCTCTCGTTGGCGAAGACGATGTCCACCGTTCCCGAGCGCATCAGGTCCAGGAACTCGTCGCGGTAGCGGTCGACGCAGAAGGAATCCGACAGCGTCATGGATACCTCGCGGCCCGCCGCATGGGCGTGCGCGGCGGTGAGGCGGATCGCCTCCTTGGCCCGCGGCGGATCCCAGAGATAGCCCTCGAAATACGTGACCTTTGCACCGGCGGCCTTGTCGGCCTCGACATCTTCCGGCCCGAGTTCCACGCAGGCGCCGAGATAGGTGTTCATGGAGCGCTCGCCGTCGGGCGTCACGAAGATCATGGAGCGGGCCGTCGGCGGCTGCCCGGCAAGCGGCGCCGTGTCGAAGGCCACGCCCTGCGCCTTGATGTCGTGCTCGTAGATGTGGCCCAGATGGTCGGCGGAGACCTTGCCGAAGAAGGCGGCGCGGCCGCCGAAGCTGGCGACGCCGGCCGCCGTGTTGCCGGCGCTGCCGCCGGAGGCTTCGATCGCCGGCCCCATGCGGCTGTAGAGAAGCTCGGCGCGCTCCGCGTCGATCAGGTTCATCGCGCCCTTGATGATGCCGTTCTCGACAAGAAAGGCGTCGTCGCATTGCGCGATGATGTCGACAATCGCGTTGCCGATGCACAGCACGTCATATTCGCTCATGAAGACCCCAGCGACCGGACGGCCGCCCCTGAGAACTGCGGAAGCGGGCGGTCTACAAAATTCTCGATAGTTTGCAAGCCTTGCCCGGCCGCGCCGGCATTCCTATCTGGGCGGCAGGAGGCCGCCCGGAATGATCCTCGACGCAGCGCGCGCCGCGCTCCTGCAACTGCCGACGCCGCCGTTTCGCTGGGTCTTCCTCAAGACGCTCGGCCTGACCCTGCTCGCCTTGATTGCCGTATGGTTCGGCTTGAGCGGGCTGTTCGAGTGGCTGGCCCTGCCCTGGCTGGCGGCGCTGCTTCCGCAGAACCTGCCTGACTGGACCGGCTGGCTCGGATTGATCGCCGCAATCGCGGCAGGCATCGTGCTGGCTCTCGGCCTCGCCCTGCTCATCGCGCCGGTCAGCGCGCTGATCGCCGGGCTTTTCCTCGACGATGTGGCGGAGGTGGTCGAAAGGACCGATTACCCGCAGGATCCGCCGGGCCGCGCGCTGCCGGCCCTGCCGGCTCTCGTCCAGTCGCTGAAATTCCTCGGCGTCGTCATCCTCGGCAATATCGTGGCGCTCTTCCTGCTGCTCGTGCCGGGGGTCAACATCGCGGCCTTCTTCCTGGTCAACGGCTACCTGCTCGGGCGCGAGTTCTTCGAGTTCGCCGCCATGCGGCACATGCCCGAGGCGGACGTCAAGGCGCTCAGGCGGCGCAACGCGGGAACCGTGTTCGTCGCCGGACTGGTCATCGCCGCCTTCCTGGCGGTCCCGCTGGTCAACCTGCTGACGCCGCTCTTCGCCGCCGCCATGATGGTGCATCTCCAGAAGATGCTGCCGGCCGAAGGCGCCCTACTCCGCCGGCAGGCGTAGGCCGCACTCAGCCTGCCCCTTCGAGGGGCGCGATCTCGACCAGCGGTGCGGGAATGTCGGTCGTCTTCTCCGCGGCCTTGCAGATGTCGGCGATCACGCAGAGCGGACAGTCGGGCTTGCGCGCCTTGCAGACATAGCGGCCGTGCAGGATCAGCCAGTGGTGCGCGTGGCGCATGTATTCGGGCGGAATGATGCGCAAAAGCCCCTCCTCCACCTCTTCCGGCGTCTTGCCGGGCGCCAGGCCCAGCCGGTTGCCGATCCGGAAGATATGGGTGTCGACGGCCATGGTCGGCTGGCCGAAGGCGACGTTGAGCACGACGTTCGCGGTCTTGCGGCCGACGCCCGGCAGCTTCACCAGTTCCTCGCGGCTGTCCGGCACCTGGCCGCCATGGTCGCGCACCAGCGCCTCGCAAAGCGCGATGACGTTCTTGGCTTTGTTGCGCCAGAGCCCGATGGTGCGGATATAATCGCCGAGCTTCGCTTCCCCCAGCGCCAGCATCTTTTGCGGCGTGTCGGCGGCCTTGAAGAGGGCGCGCGTCGCCTTGTTCACCCCGGCGTCGGTCGCCTGGGCCGACAGCACCACCGCCACGAGCAGCGTGAACGGATTGACATATTCCAGCTCGCCCTTCGGCTCCGGCCGCTGCACGGCGAAGCGGCGGAAGATCTCGTGCACCTCGGCGGCGGTGTATCGCGACCGCGGAAGGCGTCGCGGCCGCCTCCTGCTCGCGGATTTTGCGGCTTCCGCAACGTTTTGTGATTTCGGTCCGGCCATGCGCACCCTATAGTCTTTCGGCATGGGCGAGACAAATGTCGCATACGCCGCGGACGAGCCGTTCTTCAAGGCCCTGCTCACGCCGCACCGGTCGCTCGGACGGACCGGCTTCCTGATCCTCATGGGAGCGCTCGGCTTCGGCTGGCTCGTCACGGGCGCCTTCTTCCTGTCGCACGGGGCATGGCCGGTCTTCGGCTTCTTCGGGCTCGACGTCGTGGCGCTCTACGTCGCCTTCCGCGTCAACTACCGCGCCGCCCGCGCCCGCGAGGAGGTCTCGGTCTCGCGCACGGCGCTCGACATCCGCAAGACGGCGCCGTCGGGACGCTCCGAGGACTATCATTTCAACCCGTTCTGGGCGAAATTCGCCATATCGCGTCATTCCGAGATCGGCATCACGCGCATGGCCGTCGAGGGCCAGGGCCAGAACGTGCCGATCGGCGGCTTCCTCAATCCCGACGATCGGGAAAGCTTCGCCAAGGCCTTCCAGCAGGCGCTGGCGACCGCGAAGACATAGGCAGGTTTCGGGTGGGAATGCGAACCCCGCATGGCGATATTCGCCACAACGGAGTTTTTCGCTATGAACACCCACATGACAGCCAAACCGCAAATCAGCCTCGGCACCGACATCACCCCGGACGGCGGCGACTACGAGGTCGTTCGCCGCGTGATCGAGAAGATCAGCCTCGACTACAGGGACCAGCCCTCGCTGGAGGCTCTCGCCGCGGCGGTCGGCGACACGCCGAACGGCCTGCAAAAACTTTTCACGCGCTGGGCCGGCCTGTCGCCCAAGGGTTTTCTCCAGGCCGTCACCCTCGACCACGCGCGCCGGCTGCTGGATAGCGGGCTTTCCGTGCTCGACGCCAGCTACGAGGTCGGCATGTCCGGTCCCGGCCGCCTGCACGATCTCTTCGTCACCCACGAGGCCATCTCGCCCGGCGACTACAAGACGCGCGGCGCGGGCCTGACCATCCGTTACGGCTTCCACCTGTCGCCCTTCGGCGTGGCGCTGCTGATGGTGACGGACCGGGGGCTTGCCGGCCTCGCCTTCAACGACGCCGGCAAGGAGCGGGCGGCCTTCGAGGACATGGCCGGGCGCTGGCCGAACGCCACTTTCGTGGAGGACATGGCCGCCACCGCCCCTTATGCGGCACGCATCTTCGACCCGCGGACGTGGCGCGCGGACAGGCCGCTCCGGGTGGTGCTGATCGGCACCGACTTCCAGGTCCGAGTCTGGGAGGCGCTGCTGCGCATCCCCATCGGCAAGGCGTGCACCTATTCGGCCATCGCCGAAAGCATCGGCAAGCCGGCTGCGAGCCGCGCCGTGGGCGCGGCGATCGGCGCCAATCCGATCTCCTTCGTGGTGCCCTGTCATCGCGCGCTCGGCAAATCCGGCGCGCTGACCGGCTATCACTGGGGACTGACCCGCAAGCGGGCCATTCTGGGCTGGGAAGCCGGGCAGTTCGCCGCCACGTCGTGATTGCGGCGGACGCCGCGCCGCGATAAGCCTTCCGCAACAGCGGGAGGCTTGCCATGATCGTCGTCGTCGGCTCCATCAACCTCGACCTGATCGTCACGATGGACCGGCTGCCTGCGCCGGGCGAGACGGTTTCCGGCAAGACCTTCAGCACCGCGCCGGGCGGCAAGGGCGCCAACCAGGCGCTGGCGGCGGCGCGCGCCGGCGCCAAGGTGCGCATGGTGGGCGCGGTAGGCCGCGACGCCTTCGCGGGCGAGGCGCTCGCGCTGCTCAAGGCCGGCGGCGTCGATCTTTCGGGCGTCGCCGAGGTGCATGCGGCAACCGGCATCGCCTCGATCTATGTCAGCGGCGACGGCGAGAACATGATCGCCGTGGCGCCCGGCGCCAACGCCGCCGTGACCAAGCCGGCCGTAGCCGCGCAGCCTTTCAAGGCCGGCGATCACATCCTCCTTCAGCACGAGATCCCGTTCGTCGCCAACGAGGCCGTCTTCGAGGCGGCCCGCGGCGCCGGTGCGGTGACGGTCCTCAACACCGCGCCCTACCGCGCCGACGCCGCCCATCTCCTCGAAAAGGCCGACTACGTCGTCGCCAACGAGACGGAGTTCGACCTGTTCGCCGATGCGTTGTCTCTGGGAGGCACGACGCGCGAGGACCGGATGCGCGCCTTCGCCGTCGGAACCGGGCGGGCGATCATCGTGACTTTGGGCGGCGACGGCGTGCTCGCCGCGACGCCTTCCGATTTTCTCAAGGTCGGAGCGCTCAAGATCACTCCGGTCGATACGGTGGGCGCAGGCGACACGTTCTGCGGCTATTTCGGCGCGGCGCTCGACGCCGGCCTGCCGCTTCAGGAGGCGCTGCGGCGCGCGGCCGCGGCCGGCTCGCTCGCCTGCCTGAAACCCGGCGCACAGCCCGCCATCCCGCTGGCGGCAGATGTCGACGCCGCGCTCGCGAAAGCCTGAAGAAGCCATGACCAGCCGCCCCGCCTCCAGACATGAGCTGCCGCCGGCCGGCGACATCTGCAAGATGCCGGCCACGGCAATCGCCCGGGCAATCGCGGCGCGCGCGCTTTCCGTCCGCGAGGTGGCAGCCGCCTTCCTCGACCGGATCGAAGCCGCGAACCCGAAGGTGAACGCCATCGTCTCGCTGCGCGGCCGCGGCGACATCCTCGCAGAGGCCGGGGCGATGGACGCCCGCCTCGCGTCCGGCGAGGCGCCCGGACCGCTTTTCGGCCTGCCGATCGCCATCAAGGACCTGGCCGAGACGAAAGGCATCCGCACCACCTGGGGCTCGCCGATCTTCGCGGACTTCGTTCCCGGCATCGACGCCATCTTCGTGGAGCGCATGCGCGAGGCCGGCGCGATCATCATCGGCAAGACCAACGCGCCGGAATTCGGCTTCGGCTCCAACACCTACAACCCGGTCTTCGGGCCGACGCTCAACGCCTTCGATCCGTCGCTCACGGCCGGCGGATCGAGCGGCGGCGCGGCCGTGGCGCTGGCGCTCGACATGCTGCCGCTCGCCGACGGCAGCGACTATGGCGGCTCGCTGCGCAACCCCGCCGCCTACAACAATGTCTACGGCCTGCGCCCGTCGCAGGGGCTGGTGCCCGGGGGGCCCGAAGGGGAGCTCTTCCTCGCGCAGATCGGGCTCGAAGGGCCGATGGCGCGGGGCGTGCGGGATCTTGCGCTGCTGCTCGACGTGCAGGCGGGGCACGATCCGCGCGCGCCGCTTTCGCATGCCTCGGAAAAGGGTTTCCTGGCTGGGCTGGACACGCCTGCCGGAAAGGGGCGCATCGCTTGGCTGGGCGATCTCGGCGGCCACCTGCCGACCGAAACCGGCCTGATCGCGCTTTGCGAGACGGCGGTGAGGCGTTTCGAGGCGGCCGGCTGGGAGGTCGATGCGACCGTGCCCGCCTTCGACTACGAGGCGTTGTGGCAGGCCTTCATCGACCTGCGCCACGCAACCAGCGGCAGCGGGCTGAAGCCGCTCTACGACGATCCGGAAAAGCGCAGGCTGCTGAAGCCGGAGGCCGTGTGGGAGATCGAGGGGGCGCTTCATCTCACCGCTCCGCGCATCCATGCCGCGTCGGCGGTGCGGTCGGACTGGTACAGGACGGTCGCGGCGCTTCTGACGACATACGATCTGCTGGCCCTGCCCACCGCACAGGTCTTCCCGTTCCCGGTCGGGATCCACTGGCCGGATACGGTGGCCGGCCGCAAGATGCGCACCTATCACGAATGGATGCAGGTTTCGGCCTACGCCTCGATGGCGGGATGCCCGGCGCTGAACGTTCCGGCAGGCTTCGACGCGGCCGGCCGGCCGATGGGAATCCAGCTCGTCGGCCGGCCGCGCGGCGACCTCGCCGTGCTGCGAGCCGGCGCGCTCTACGAAAGCCTGCTGGACTGGCCGGCGGGCGCTTCCGCCTGAGAGCGAGGTTAAGGCAGTCTCGCGAGGCGTTCGGCGAGCAGCGCGAAATAGCCTTCGGCGTCGATGTCGCGCATCACCAGCGCGTTCTTCGGCCGATCGGTGACGCCCCACCAGTCCACCACCGTCATGCCCATGGTCAGCGCGGAGCCGGTCTCGACCTCGACATTGCATTCGCGGCCCCTGAACAGCTCGGGCCTCAGCAGGTAGGCGATGACGCAGGGATCGTGCAGCGGCCCGCCCTCGCCGCCGTATTTGTTCACGTCATAGCGCTCGAAAAACTCCAGCATCTCGGCCGCCGCGACGCCGGCCCGGTTGCCGAGGTCGCGGAAGGCGGCGATGCGCGCGGGCGTGGTCAGCGCCTTGTGGGTCACGTCGAGCGGCATGATGACGACCGGGACGCCGGAACGCAGCACCACGTCGCAGGCATGCGGATCGACATAGATGTTGAACTCGGCCGCCGGCGTGACGTTGCCGCCCTCGAAGAAGCCGCCGCCCATCAGCACGATCTCACGGATCCGCGCCGCGATGCGGGGCTCGCGGTTGAGCGCAAGCGCGATGTTGGTCAGCGGCCCAAGCGGGCACAGCGTCACCGTGCCGCTCTCCTCGCACATCAGCGTCTCGACGATGAAATCCACCGCATATCGCTCCTGGAGCGGCATGGTCGGCTCCGGCAGATCCGGGCCGTTCAGCCCCGTCTTGCCGTGCACGTTCTCGGCGGTGACCAGCCGCCGCGCCAGCGGACGGCTCGCCCCGGCGAAGACCTCGACGTCCGGGCGGCCGGCCAGCTCGCAGATCTTGCGTGCGTTCTTCTCGGTCAGCGCGAGAGGCACGTTGCCGGCGACCGCCGTTATGCCGAGCAGGTCCAGTTCCTCCGGACTGCCAAGCGCCAGCAGGATCGCCATCGCGTCATCCTGGCCGGGATCCGTGTCGATGATGATCTTGCGTGGCTCCGCCATGAATTCCCCCAGCGTTTCCCGAGTCTTGAAGCCTCTTGAACTCGGCTTTCCGGCGGACCATATCAGCAAGCGTGGAAAGGATGCCATCGGGGTCCTTTCCTTTTCGGTCGCTCTTCGAGGACGAATGGAATGAGCCGCATGACGCCCTTCTCCAGCCCGCTCCTGCTGGGCTTCGACACTGTCGAGAAGACGCTGGAGCGCTTGGCCAAGACGGGCGATTCCTATCCGCCGTACAACATCGAGCGCATCCGCTCGGACAACGGCCAGACGGACAGGCTACGCATCACGCTTGCGGTGGCCGGCTTCTCCGACGACACGCTGGACGTCACGACCGAGGAGAACCAGCTGGTCGTGCGCGGCCGTCAGGTCGACGAAGGCGAGCGCGAGTTCCTGCACAGGGGCATCGCGTCCCGCCAGTTCCAGCGGACCTTCGTGCTTGCCGACGGCATGCTCGTCAGCGGCTGCGAACTCAGGAACGGGCTGCTCTCGATCGACCTGGAAAGGCCCGAGCCGCAAAAGCTGGTACGGAAAATAAACATTTCGGTGAAAGACTGATGGTCGACCGCACCGGAACATCGAGCTCTGTGGCGGGTTGGTCACTTGGACGCCCCGCATCAAGGAGGCTGAAATGACTGAGAATGTAGTGAAAACCGTTTCGCAGGACCAGCTGGCCCATATCGGCGAAGGTGCCGTGGCCTATGGGCGGTGTTCGCGGCGAACGGCCAGCCGATCCTTCTGTCGGACAGGCGCGACACCGCGCTGGCGGGTGCGTTCCAGAACGACCTCACCCCGGTCGCGGTGCACTGATCCGGACCGGATTGGGGCGCGCACGCGTGCCCCGCTTCCCTCAGGCAGCGTGTGACGCCGGCGTGTGCGACAAAAGCGCATAGATGGCCGAGGCGTCCTGCGTTCCCCTGACCTTCGCCACCGTCTCGGCATCCCGCAGCACGCGCGCGATGCGGGCGAGCGCCTTCAGATGATCCGCTCCCGCGCCCTCCGGGGCGAGCAGCAGAAAGACGAGATCGACGGGCTGGTCGTCCAGCGCCTCGAAATCGACCGGAGTCTCCAGCCGCGCGAAGACCCCGGTGATCTTCTTGACGCCGTTCAGCTTGCCATGCGGGATGGCGATGCCGTTGCCGACGCCGGTCGAACCCAGCCGCTCGCGCTGGTAGATCGTCTCGAAAATGTCGCGCTCCGGCAGCCCGGTGACGGACGCCGCCTTTTCCGCAAGCAACTGCAGGAGCTGCTTCTTCGAATTCGCCCGAAGGGCCGGCAGAATCGACGGCACGTCCAGAAGATCGCTCAGATCCATTGCTAAATCCCCAGCTCCGCCCGTCGCCACGACGACCGGCGCCTCGCGTTAGGCCTTTGCCGATCGCGCCAAAGACGGATCGATCCAGCCGATATTGCCGTCGGGACGGCGATACACGATGTTGATTTCCCGGTTTCCCGCGTTGCGGAAGACGAAGACCGGGCTCTCCTTGGTGTCAAGCTCCACCACTGCGGACGCGACGGACATGGTTTTCAGCGCCACGGAGGCCTCCGAGACGATGGCGGGGGCGAAATCCTCGCTCACCTCCTCGTCGCTGTCGGGAAGTGCCGCCATGACCTTGTAGGATACGTCGACCGCCTCGCTGTCGGCGCCCGACGGGCGCGTCTTCAGGCGCCGCTTGTAGCGGCGCAGGCGGGTTTCCAGCCTGTCCGCCGCGGCCTCGAAAGCCGCCGTCGCTTCATGCGATTCGCCCGCTGCCTGCAGGCTCATGCCCGACGTCAGATGCACCATGCAGTCGCAGGAGAATCTCGAACCGCTCTTGAGCATCGTCACATGGCCGGAGTAGCTGCCGCCGAAATACTTGTCCACCAGCTCGGCGACACGCGCCTCGATCCGCGCGCGCAGCGATTCGCCGACGTCCATGTGCTTACCAGCGATCCTCAAGCTCATTCCGTCCGGATCCTTTCCCTGCCCTGTTTACGGTGTGCCCTGCTTGCGATGCCCGATTCTATACCCCTGTGCTCAACGCACAAGGCTACGATAATTTCCAGCGGAGATCAGGCTAAACTTTCCGGTTAAACACGGATCTCGGTGCTCCTTCCGCGTGGATGGACGCGGCGGCCCCGGTCTTGCGGGCGGGCTTCTAGTCAAGTCGCCGTGAATTGTCAAATGACGGACCGGCGCGGCCCCGCGGCTTTCCACAATGCGGGCGGGGGACGCCCGCAAAGGCTATCTGACGGCCGCCATGCGCTTCTCGCGCCGCCGCTGCACCGAGGACGGAATGTCCATGCCCTCGCGGTACTTGGCGACGGTACGCCGCGCCACGTTCACGCCGTCCTTCCTGAGGACGTCCACGATGGCATCATCGGAAAGCACGTTCCCGGCGTCCTCCGCGGCAATCAGGCCGCGGATGCGGTCGCGCACGGCTTCGGAGGAATGCGCCTCCTCCCCCGCGACGGATGCGATGGCGGCGTTGAAGAAGTAGCGCAGCTCGAAGACGCCGCGCGGCGTCAGCATGAACTTGTTGGCCGTCACCCGGCTGACCGTCGATTCGTGCATGGAAATGGCGTCGGCCACCGTCTTCAGGGTCAGGGGCCGCAAATGGCGCACGCCCTCATTGAGGAAGGCGTCCTGCTGCCTGACGATCTCGGAAGCCACCTTCAGGATGGTGCGCGCCCGCTGGTCGAGGCTGCGCGTCAGCCAGTTCGCATTTTGCAGGCATTCCGACAGGAATTCCTTCTCGTCGGCCCGCCTGGACAGGCCGTCCAGCCGCGCGACATAGCTGTTGTTCAGGAGGACGCGCGGCAGGGCGTCGGGGTTGAGCTCCACCGTCCAGGTGCCGTCGGAGGCCGGCCGGACCTCCACGTCGGGCACGATGCTCTCGATCCGCGCGCCGCCGAAGGCCAGGCCCGGACGAGGGTCGAGCGCGCGGATCTCGGCGACCATGTCGACCAGATCCTCGTCATCCACCCCGCAGATGCGCCGCAGCGCGGGAAAATCGCGGCGCGCCAGCAGCTCCAGATTGGCAAGAAGCGCCCGCATGGCAGGGTCCAGCCGGTCGCGTGCGGCAAGCTGCAGCGCCAGGCATTCCGCCAGATTGCGCGCGAAGATGCCGTGCGGCTCGAAGGTCTGGCAGATCGACAGGACCCGCTCGATATCCGCCTCACCGAGGCCGAGACGGGCCGCGATCTCGGCGGGATCGGCGCCAAGATAGCCGGCCGGATCGAGGCTCCCGGCAAGTTCCGCGGCCACGAGCCGCATGGCCGGATCGGTGACCTGGAAGGCGATCTGCTCCGCCACCACGTCAGCCAGCGTGACCGGAGCCGCGGCCACGTCCTCCATGTCGACGTCGAATTCGGCTCCCCCTGCATGCCCGGCGGCGGATTTCCATTGCGCGGCCAGAGCGGGCGAAAGCTGCTCGCCGCGCCCCGGATCGTCCGGGAAGACGTTTTCGAGCGAGGCGTCCATGGTGTCGGCCATCGAGGCCGACGTCCAGGCGCTGTCGTCCTCGACCCAGACCTCGCCGGTTTCCTCGCGCGCCGTCTCGGCGGCCGGCGCGATCGCCTCCTCGTCGCGCTCGGCCCGCTCCAGCAGCGGGTTGCGCTCGATCTCCTCCTCGACGAAGCGCTCCAAGTCGACATGGCTGAGCTGCAGCAGCCGGATCGACTGCATCAGCTGGGGCGTCATCACCAGCGATTGCGACTGACGAAGCTGCAGTTTCGCGGCAAGCGCCATTGGCGGTACGGGAACTCCACGCGGCAGACGGGCGGAAAGCATCATCCGCCGCGCCCGTGATAAAACTGGCCCAAGTCTTGCTTGTCAAGGAAGCAGGCTAGAGCGCCGCGCTTAGGATTTCGTTACCGGGAAGGATCGGCAGATCCCGCCTTCGCCTCAGAGCGTGAAGCTCTCGCCGAGATAGAGGCGGCGGACATCGGGGTTCGAGACGATCTCGCCGGGGCTGCCATGCGTCAGCACCTCGCCGGCATGGATGATGTAGGCCCGATCGATGAGGCCGAGCGTCTCGCGGACGTTGTGGTCGGTGACGAGCACGCCGATCCCGCGCGCGGTGAGATGGCGGACCAGCCGCTGAATGTCCGCCACGGCAATCGGATCGATGCCGGCGAAAGGCTCGTCCAGCAGCATGTAGCTCGGCTTGCTGGCAAGGGCGCGCGCGATCTCCAGGCGCCGGCGCTCGCCGCCGGAGAGGGCGACGGCGGGCGCCTTGCGCAGGTGCGCGATGTGAAATTCCTCCAGAAGGGCATCCAGCGTCTTCTCGCGCTCCTGCCGGTTCTTCTCGACCACCTCGAGGATGGCGCGGATGTTGCCTTCCACGGTCAATCCCCGGAAGATCGAGGCTTCCTGCGGCAGGTAGCCGATGCCGAGGCGGGCGCGGCGATACATCGGCATGGTGGTCACGTCGAAGCCGTCGATCTCGATCGTTCCCTGATCGACCGGCACGAGGCCCGTAACCATGTAGAAGCAGGTCGTCTTGCCGGCGCCGTTCGGGCCGAGCAGCCCCACCGCCTCGCCGGCACGCACGCCCAGCGAAACGCCATTGACCACCTGGCGGCCCTTGTAGCTCTTGGTCAGGCCGCGCGCGATCAGCGTTCCCTTCAGGCCTTCCCGCAAAGCAGCTTTGGGATCGGTGGAATCGATCCCGCCCTGCGGGCCCTTGCTGGCCGCTGCGGCTGGCATTGCGGCCAAATCCACCGTCAGTTGCCCTTGTTGTCCGGCGTGATCATGACCGAGACGCGGCCGCCCTTGCCGCAGGAATCGAGCTGCGACTTCCCGTTCGCGGTGTTGACGGTGAGCTTGCAGCCCTTGGCGACGTTCTTGCCGTCGGTCAGCACAACCTCCTTGCCGGTCAGGACCAGCGTGCTGGCCTTGACGTCGAAGACGCCTTCGTCGCCCGTCGCCACCTGCTCCTTCGACTTGATGTAGACGTTCGACTTCATCTCGACATGGTCGATCTGCTGGGAGCCGGAGGACGCGTCGGTGGTCTTCGCGCCCTTGACGTAATAGACGTTCATCAGGCCGGCCTTCAGCAGCGTGTCCTCCTGGACGACGTTCACGTTGCCCGTGAAGATCGCCAGGTTCTCGTTCTCGTGCACCTCGAGCTTGTCGCTCTCGATCTGGATGGGCTTGTCGCCCGAGAGCTTGATGGCCGTCGCCGTCTGCGCGGCGGCAAACCCCGTCGCACCCAGCAGCAATCCAACGCCGACAAGCCAGCTAGTTCCCCGCATTTTGCACTCCCGATTGCGTTTTCTGCCCGGCGGGCGCCGGAACGATGGTGAGGCGGACACGCGTCTCGAACACCAAGAGCTTCCCGCTGTCCAGAATTTTCATGGAATCGGCCGTAAGGCGGCTCTGGTCCTGCGTGATCTCGACCGGATCGTCGGTCGAGAGCGTGCTCTTGTTGACATCGATGGTGGCCGAGCCAAGCTTCGCCGTCACGCCGTTCGTCGCCTTCACCGTCATCTCGCTCTTGATGGCGAGCATGTTGGTCTGGCTGTCGTAGACGCCCTGCGCGGCCGTTATCTCCGCCGATGTCGATGCGTCGATCGGGACGTTGGCGAGGATGCCTTCCAGGTCGACGATGTTCTGCTTGGCGGGGTCCTGCGTCGCGCGGACCGCCGTCAGCGAATAGGGCAGGTTCTCCGAGGTGAACCCGTTCAGCTTGGGGTTGGCCATGACGAGCTTGCCCTCGGCATAGGCGATGCTGCCTATGTCATAGGTCAGCTCGGGTCCCCGGGACAGGAAGGTGTAGACGCCGAAGGCGGCCGCCAGCCCCACGCCGAGGACGGGCAGGGACCATTTGAGCACGCGCACGCGCAGGGAATGCAGTTGCGCGATCCTGAAGTTCGCCGCGCGTGCGCGAACGCTCTCGGCGGTCCGCGCCGCGATGATCTCGTCTTCGGGGGTGATTGCTTGCGTCGCCGACATTCAGACGTCTTATCATATCATCGGTTGCATAAACCGCCGACGCCGCCGGCGAACCAAAATCCAATATGCGCTTAAAGCCCCAAGATAGCGGCGCAGATATGGCGCCGGCCCCTGCTTGCGCTCCGTGCGGCCCGGCGCACAGGTGCTGCGGCAGCAGCAACCATCAATATGGTGATTTTTCGGCCATGCGCCAGAAGCAATCGTCCGGGCCCCGCCGTGCCGGCCCCGGGGAGCGCCGCCAGGCCGCGATAGACTGTGGCCTATCAGGCGCTTATGCACTACATGGAGCGACGGGACGGCGATGCGGAGAAAGCGATGGCCACGCGCGCGGATGACCTGATCGAACGGCAGAGGCTGCGGCGGAAGCTGACGTTCTGGCGCGTCGCGGCGCTGGCGGTCGCAGCGCTCGCCATCGGCGTGGCCGCATGGTCCCTGTCGGCCGGCGAGTTCGGCGGCGCGGCGGCCGACCACATCGCCAAGATCAAGATAGAGGGCACGATCACCGAGGACGAGGACCTGATCGCGAGGCTGGAGGACATCGGCAAGTCCGACCGCGTCAAGGGCGTCATCCTGTCGATCGACTCGCCCGGCGGAACGACGGCCGGCGGCGAGGCGATCTTCACCGCGGTGCGCAAGCTCGCGGGCCAGAAGCCCGTCGTCGCGCAGGTCGGCACGCTGGCCGCCTCGGCCGGCTACATGATCGCGACGGCGAGCGACCACATCGTCGCCCGGCAATCCTCCATCGTCGGGTCGATCGGGGTGCTGATCCAGTTTCCCAATTTTTCCGGCCTGATGGACAAGGTCGGCATCACGCTGGACGAGGTGAAATCCTCGCCGCTGAAGGCGGAGCCCTCGCCGTTCAATCCCACGACGGAGCCCGAGCGGGCGATGGTGCGGGCGCTGATCATGGACAGCTACGACTGGTTCGTCGGGCTGGTGGCGGACCGCCGGTCGATGGACCGCAGCCAGGTGCTGACGCTGGCGGACGGGTCGATCTTCACCGGACGGCAGGCGCTCCAGAAAAAGCTGATCGACGCGCTCGGCGGCGAGGAGGAGGCGGTGTCCTGGCTCGGCACCAAGGGCGTCGACACCACGCTGAAGGTGGTCGAGTGGAAGCCGCGCAAGAGGAACGGCAGCTTCCTGTTCTCCAGTGCCGCGGCGCGCTGGATCGAGGAGGCGCTCGGCCTGCCGGCGGGCCAGGCGGACATGCTCAAGGACCTCGGCGCCGACCGGTTGTTCCTTGACGGGCTCCTATCGGTCTGGCACCCTTGAAAGATTCCATTTCTGCCCTGGAAAACAGAGCAAAATCATTATTGTAAGGGGTCTTCCGCCAGGCCCGAGGGGAGTACAGAATGATCAAATCCGAGCTGGTGCAGGTCATCGCGAACCGCAATCCGCACCTCTTCCTGCGCGACGTCGAGAACATCGTGAACGCCATCTTCGAGGAGATCACCGACGCGCTCTCGGAAGGGAACCGGGTGGAGCTGCGCGGCTTCGGCGCCTTTTCGGTGAAGAACCGCCCGGCCCGCACCGGCCGCAATCCGCGCACCGGCGACACGGTCGAGGTCGAGGAGAAATGGGTGCCCTTCTTCAAGACGGGAAAGGAACTGCGCGAGCGGCTGAACGCGTCGAAATAGCTCCTGCCCGCTGCTTCAAAGGCATTCCGATGGTCAATCGCCTCGTCCTCGTCATCATCATCGTCCCGGTCGCGATCGTGCTGATCGCGCTGGCCGTGGCGAACCGGGAATGGGTGCCGTTCACGCTCGACCCGTTCCACCCCGGCAATCCGGCGCTGACCATCCAGCTTCCGCTGTTCGTCTATCTCTTCGCGGCCGCGATCCTTGGCGTCCTGATCGGCAGCCTCGCGACCTGGCTGCGGCAGGGCCGCTACCGCAAGCTGGCGCGGCAGCGCGGCGCCGAGGCGGACACCCTGCGGGCAGCGCACAAGAAAACGCAGCAGGCGGCGCAGCCGGGCACGCCCAGCCTTCCCAGGCCGGCAAGCTGACGCGCCGGGCGACATCGCGATGCTGACCGTCTCCGCCGAACAGGTCGACAGCGCCCTCACCTTTCCCGGCATGGTGGAAACCTTGCGAGAGGCGTTCCGGGACGGGGCGGTGCAGCCGGTCAGGCATCATCACGGGGTGGAGCGGGCGGCCGGCGCGGCCACGACGCTGCTGCTGATGCCGGCCTGGACGGACTTCACCGCCGAGCCCATGCCCGCCGAGGGCTTCATCGGCGTCAAGATCGTCACGGTCTCGCCGGACAACAACGCCATCGGCAAGCCGGCGGTCATGGGTCTCTACCTGCTGCTGGACGGCGTCACCGGCGAGCCTCGCGCGCTGATCTACGGGCAGCGGCTGACGCAATGGCGGACGGCCTGCGCCTCGGCGCTCGCGGCGAGCTATCTGGCGCGGCCGGATGCGGGGCGCCTGCTGATCGTCGGCGCGGGTGCGCTGTCGCGCTTCCTGGCGAGGGCCCATGCGGCGGTGCGGCCGATCGGCGCCATCCGCATCTGGAACCGCACGCCGCAAAACGCCGTCAAGGTGGCCGCCGACCTCGCGGCCGAGGGACTGCCGGCGGAGCCTGCCGAAGGCCTCGACACCGAGGTGCGGCAGGCCGACATCGTGTCCTGCGCCACCATCTCCACCGCGCCGCTGGTCAAGGGCGCGCTGCTGCGGCCGGGCGCGCATGTCGATCTCGTCGGGGGCTTCACGCCCGCCATGCGGGAGGCCGACGACGACGCCGTCCGGCGCGCCACCGTCTTCGTCGACACGCGGGCCGGCGCGACCAAGGAGGCCGGCGACATCGTGCAGCCGCTGGCGTCCGGCGTGCTGACGGAAGCGGGCATCGCCGCCGACCTCTACGACCTGACGCGGGGCGCGCATGCCGGCCGGCAAAAAGCGGAGGAGATCACGCTCTTCAAGTCCGTCGGCGCGGCGATCGAGGATCTCGCCGCCGGGATCGCCGTCTACAGGAAGCTGCACGGCTGAGATTTCATCGGGGAGGAAGAAAATTGGGCACCGTCGATCCCAAAAAATACGAAACCCAGACATTCGACTGGGGCGTCATCAAATGGCTGGTGAGCCCGGACAACACGCCCGGCGCCAACATCACCTTCGGCCAGGTCGTGCTGCTGCCCGGCGAGGGCCACACGCGCCACAACCATCCGCAGTCGGAGGAAATCCTCTATGTCCTGTCCGGCACCGGCAGGCAGATGGTGGACGACAAGCCGGAATTCGAGGTGCGGGCGGGCGACACGATCTACATCCCCACCGCCATCCATCATTCCACCGTGAACACCGGATGGGAGCCGCTGGTGCTGCTCGCCATCTACAATCCGGGCGGCGCCGAGCGCGACCTCCGGGGGCTGCCGGACTTCCAGGCCGTGCCGCCCGGCAAGGCCCCGGCGCTCAAACGCGCCTGAGAGGCGTAGCGGCGCCCGGCCTGCTTTGTTGCGCGGCGTGGCGGCGTATGGCAGAAGCGGCGGATTCCCGTCGGAGACGCATCGGTTGAAGCCATCCCCCGACAAAGGTCGCGACCGCTCGCCCGAGCGGCCACACCCTGTCCGGAGGGAGGGTCCCCTGCCGGCCGAGCGCGTGCCGCTGATCCTCGAGGTCCTCCCGGGGGCGGACTACGCGCTTCTCGACAGCGGCAACGGCGAAAAACTGGAGCAGTACGGCCCCTACCGGATCGTGCGGCCCGAGGGGCAGGCGATCTGGCAGCCTGCGCTGCCCCGCAAGGAATGGCAGAGCGCCGACGCCATCTTCACCGGCGACACGGACGAGGAGGGCATGGGCCGCTGGCGCTTTCCCAAGGCGCCGCTCGGCGAGACGTGGCCGCTGCGCCATGACGGCATCGACTATCTCGGCCGCTTCACCTCGTTCCGCCATGTCGGCGTCTTTCCGGAGCAGGCGTCGCACTGGGACCACATGGCCGGGCTGATCGCGGCCGCGAAGCGACCTGTTAAGGTCCTCAACCTGTTCGGCTATACGGCGATTGCCTCGCTCGTCGCGGCGCGGGCCGGCGCGGAGGTGACGCATGTGGACGCCTCCAGGAAGGCGATCGGCTGGGCGCGGGAGAACCAGGAGGTGGCGCGGCTCTCCGACAGGCCGATCCGCTGGATCGTCGAGGACGCGATGAAATTCGCCGAGCGCGAGGCCAGGCGCGGCAACAGCTACGACATCATCCTCCTCGACCCGCCGGCCTACGGGCGCGGGCCGAAGGGCGAGGTCTGGCAGCTCTTCGAGGATCTGCCGCGGCTTGCCGACATCTGCCGGTCCATCGTCTCGCCGCAGCCGCTGGCGGTGGTGCTGACGGCCTATTCCATCCGCGCCTCCTTCTTCGCCATCCATGCGCTGATGCGCGACACTTTCGCCGGCATGGGCGGCACAGTCGAGTCGGGCGAGCTCGTCATCCGCGAGAAATCGGCGGGCCGCGCGCTCTCCACCTCGCTGTTCTCGCGCTGGGTAGCCCGATGAGCACGGAGGGCGGCGGCCGGGTCGGGCAGGTGCGCGAGGTGACGAGCCTCGCCAACCCACTGGTCAAGGACATCAAGGCGCTGGCGCTGAAGAAGTTCAGGGACCAGCAGAACGCCTTCCTCGCCGAGGGGCTGAAGCTCGTCATCGACGCGCTGGATCTCGGCTGGACCATCAGGACGCTGGTGTTCGCCAAGTCGGGCCTCGGCAATCCGGCGGTCGAAAGGGCCGCCGCGCGCACGGTCGCCGCCGGCGGCACCGTGCTCGAAGTCACGGAAAAGGTGCTTTCGGCGATCACCCGGCGCGACAATCCGCAGATGGTGGTCGGCGTCTTCGAGCAGCGCTACCTGCCGCTGAAGGCCGTCAGGCCGGCCGGCGAGGACGTCTGGATCGGGCTCGACCGGGTGCGCGACCCGGGCAATCTCGGCACCGTCATCCGCACCGCCGACGCCGCCGGCGCCAAGGGCGTCATCCTGATCGGCGACACGACCGACCCGTTCGCCACCGAGACCGTGCGCGCCACCATGGGCTCGATCTTCGCCGTCCCCGTCGCCAGGACCAGCCTCGAAGGCTTCCTCGACTGGCGCAAGGGTTTTTCGGGGCTGGTGGCCGGAACGCACCTGAAAGGCGCGGTGGACTACCGCACGGTCCGGTATTCGGGCCGGCCCGCGCTGCTCCTGATGGGCAACGAGCAGCAGGGCCTGCCCGAGGCGCTCGCCGCCGCCTGCGACGTACTGGTGCGCATCCCGCAGGCGGGCCGCGCCGATTCGCTCAACCTGGCGGTGGCGACGGGCGTCATGCTGTTCGAGGCGCGGCGCGCCGCGCTTTCGCTCCCCGGCGGCGCGGCGTGAGGGCGGTCTTCGGCTACTCGGCCCTTGCGCTGGGGGCGGTCGCGCTCGACCAATGGATCAAGGCGCTGGTCGAGGAACACCTCGTCATGCACCAGGCGGTCGATATCCTGCCGTTCTTCGCGCTCTACCGCACCTACAACACCGGCGTCGCCTTCTCGATGCTGTCCGGCGCCGGCGACCTGCCGCTCATCGCGCTGTCGATCGCCGTCATCGCCTTCGTGCTCTTTCTCGCCGCCCGCTCGACCACGGACCAGGCGATCGCGCGGACCGGCTTCGCGCTGATCGTCGGCGGCGCCATCGGCAACCTGATCGACCGCTCCCTGCTCGGCCATGTGATCGACTACTTCCTCTTCCACACGCCGGTCTGGTCGTTCGCCGTCTTCAACCTGGCCGACGTCTTCATCTCCGTCGGCGCCGCCATGGTCGTGCTCCAGGAATTCCTGCATTGGGTACGGGAGCGCGGCGCGCGCCGCGGCGATTGACCCCGGCGCCCCGTCATTCCAGACTGTCGTCAAACAACCGGAGGAAACATGTCCGACCGTTTCAAGGCCCTTCTGATCAGACGGGGCGAGGACAAGGTGCAATCCGTCGCCGTGACCGAGATCGGCGAGGAAGATCTGATGGACGGCGACGTCACCGTCAGGGTCGACGCCACGACCGTCAACTACAAGGATGGGCTGGCCATCACCGGCAAGGCGCCGGTCGTGCGGCGCTTTCCGCTGGTTCCAGGCATCGACTTCGCCGGCACCGTGCTCACCTCCTCGCATCCGGACTGGAAGCCGGGCGACAAGGTGATCCTCAACGGCTGGGGCACCGGCGAGACGCATCACGGCGCCTATGCGGAGAAATCGCGCGTCAAGGGCGACTGGCTGGTGCCGCTGCCCGAAACCATGAGCGCACATGACGCGATGGCGATCGGCACGGCCGGCTACACGGCGATGCTCTCCGTCATGGCGCTGGAGCGGCACGAGATCACGCCGGACCGCGGCCCGATCGTCGTGACCGGCGCCAATGGCGGCGTCGGCACGGTGGCGATTTCGCTGCTCTCCCGGCTCGGCTACCATGTGATCGCCTCGACCGGGCGCACCGCGGAGGCCGACTTCCTGAAGGGGCTCGGCGCGGCGGAGGTGATCGGCCGCGACGAGCTCAACGGACCGGTAAAGCCGCTCGCCAAGGAGCGCTGGGCCGGCGGCGTCGACGCGGTGGGCTCCACGACGCTCGCCAACCTGCTCTCCATGACCTCCTACGGCGGCGCGATCGCCGCCTGCGGCCTGGCGCAGGGCATGGACCTGCCGGCCAGCGTGGCGCCGTTCATCCTGCGCGGCGTGTCGCTGCTCGGCATCGATTCTGTGATGGCACCGAAGCCGCTCAGGCTCGAAGCATGGTCGCGGCTGGCGCGCGACCTCGACATGGACAAGCTGCGCAGCCTGTCGACGACCATCGGCTTCGACGACATCCAGCGGGTCGCGCATGAACTCCTGAAGGGCAAGGTGCGGGGACGCGTGGTCGTCGACATGTAGGGATGCGGGCATTCGGGAGAAGCCGCGATCGCTAAAATTGTCCCGATAGGCCAAAATCTTCCCTAATCGTTCCCGGCTAGGGTGCCGGCATGGTCGCAACCTATGCCCCCCGCAGGCGTGCCGGCGACGCCCCGCCTGTCGGCGCGGGCGTCAAGGCCGACAACCCTTCGCCTGAGGCGCCGGCGCAAGGCGCCTCTCCGATGCGCCTTGTCACCTCGCTGCTGCGCAAGGCGGGCGCGCCTGTCACCGCGGCGTTCATCGTCCTGACCGGCGTTTCGCAGATCGCCAGCGCATCCTTCCTGCTGACGCTCTGGCTTTTCGTCTGCGGGCTTCTCGGCCTTGCCTGTATGCATGCCGCCGTCACCCGCGAGCACAGGATCGCCGCGCGCTTCGCCGAGGCCGACAAGCGGAACCGGGCGCAGATCGAGACGCTCGCCGACCGGATGTGGGAGCTCCAGGAGAGCGAGGAGCGCTT
Organism: Hyphomicrobiales bacterium; assembly: GCA_017305925.1. GTDB lineage: Bacteria > Pseudomonadota > Alphaproteobacteria > Rhizobiales > Rhizobiaceae > Arvimicrobium. The sequence goes on from JAFKJW010000056.1 coordinate 24,849, forward strand.
CCGCGGACTGATCGATGCGCTGGGCGATCTCGTCGTCCATCGCGACCGCGACGGGCGCATCGTCTACGCCAACAGGGTCTTCGCGCAGCTCGTGGGCCAGCCTCCCTCCATGCTGCGCGGCAAGACCCTCCCGGAATGCGGCATCGATGTCGGCGTGGTGCCGGATGCCGCCTTCCACGACGGCGAATATCTGAGCTCGACCGACGTCGCCATCCGTCTGCCCGAGGGGACGCGCTGGTTCTCCTGGATCGAGCTGTCGGTCCGCGACAAGACCAGCGCCGACGTGTCGCACCGCGCCATCGCGCGCGACATCACCAGCCGCAAGCAGGCCGAAGGCGCGCTGATCGCCTCTCGCGAGCGCGCCGAGTTCGCCAGCCGCGCCAAGTCGCAATTCCTCGCCACCGTGAGCCACGAGATTCGCACGCCGATGAACGGCATCATGGGCATGGCGAAGCTGCTCGCCGACACGCGGCTGACCCCGGAACAGAAGACCTATGTCGGCGCGGTCTCCACCTCGGCCAACGCGCTGCTCGCCCTGATCGAGGACCTGCTGGACTATTCCAAGATCGAGGCCGGCCGCTTCGCGCCGGAAATCCAGAGCGTGTCGCCGCGCGAGCTGGCCGACAACGTCGTCGAGCTGCTCGCCGCGCGCGCCTTTTCCAAGAATATCGGCCTCGGCTGCATCGTCGGCGCGGACGTGCCGCAATCGGTGCGGTCCGATCCCGGCCGCCTGCGCCAGGTGCTGCTCAACCTGATCGGCAACGCCATCAAGTTCACCGATACGGGCGGCGTGCTGGTGCGCGTCACGCGTGCGGGCACGGAAACGGCCCCGCGCCTGCGCTTCAGCATCAAGGACACCGGCCCGGGCATCGCCAAGGACGACCTGGACCGCATCTTCGAGGAATTCGAGCAGGCGGACGGGACGTCGACGCGGCGCCATGGCGGCGCCGGCCTCGGGCTCGCCATATCGCGTAAGATCGTCGAATCGCTGAACGGCAGCATTTCCGTCACAAGCGAGCCCAGCGCCGGCTCCGAGTTTCTGGTCGACCTGCCGGTCGAGGAGGCGCTGCCGCTCGCCGCGCCGCGCAACCGGGCGCTCGAGGCACGCACCATCGCCATCCTGTCGCACAATACGATCGAGGCCGGGGCGCTGGCCGAGACGGTCCGCGACCATGGCGGCACGGCGCATGTCGCCGCCACGGCGGAAGAGGCCGCGGCCGCGCCGGGCATCAACACCATTCTTGTCGCCGCGGATCTGGAGGACGAGGAAGGCAGCCTGCTCCTGCGGTTGAAGGAGCTCGGCCTGGAGCGGGCGGAAGCGATCACGCTCATCTCGCCCACCCAGCGCAGCGAGCTGGCCCGGCTGCGCCAGAACGGCTACGCGACGTTCCTCGCGCGGCCGGTGCGCTGCGAGACGCTGCTGCGCGTGCTGGCGACGGAACCGTCCGAGCGGCGCCAGCAGCCGGCCAACGGGCCCGCGCAGCCGGACGAGGAGAAGACCCCGTCCCTGAGGGCCGGCCAGAGCGTCCTGGTGGCCGAGGACAACGAGGTCAACGCGATCCTCGCCCGCATCGCGTTGCAGAAGGCCGGCTATGCGGTCGACGTGGTCAACAACGGCAAGGCGGCCGTGGAGGCGCTCGAACGTTCCGTCCAGAAACGACGCTACGACATCGTGCTCATGGATTTGCACATGCCGGTCATGGACGGACTGGACGCCATCTCGCTGATCCGCCGCCACGAGGAGGATTCCGGCGCCGATCCCGTGCCGATCATGGTGCTGTCGGCCGACAGCCAGGAGCAGACGCGCCATGCCACGCTCGCCCACGGCGCCAGCGGCTTCCTGACCAAGCCGCTCGACCCGGAACGCCTGGTGCGGGCCGTCGAGGAGCAGCTCTCGGCCTGAGGCGGACCGAGCCGGATCCCCGACATCGGCGGCCTCGCAGCCGATCCCCTCGCAATATCGTTTGCAGACAGAACCGGGGCGATGTCATATTGATGTTGCAGACCGCACCTATGTGCTTGCCGAACGAGCGCTAGGAGATCATCCCGATGAACGCCCTGCCCGCTTTGTCCGCGACGCCCAGAGCCCCCCTCCCCCAGCCCCGCGCGCCGCTTGCGGCCGGAGCCGTGCTCGGCCGGATCGGCACGCTTCAGGTGCGGCTCGCGGCCCATGAGGGCGAGGTGCACGCGGCGCAGGAAATCCGCTACCGCGTGTTCCATGAGGAACTCGGCGCCGGCTGCCATGACGCGGGCAGCGCCGAAAAGCGGGATTTCGACCGCTTCGATCCGGTCTGCGACCATCTGCTCGTGCTCGACACGGCGCTGCCCGGCCCGGTGGAGCGGCAGATCGTCGGCACCTACCGGCTGCTGCGCCAGGACGTGGCGCTCGCCAATGGCGGCTTCTATTCCGAGGAGGAATTCGAGCTCGGCCAGCTGGTCGCGCGCCATCCGGGCCTCACCTTCCTGGAGCTCGGCCGCTCCTGCGTGCTGCCGGCTTACCGCGGCAAGCGCACGATCGAGGTCCTGTGGCAGGGCTGCTGGGCCTATGTGAACCATTACGGCATCGACGTGATGACCGGCTGCGCCTCCTTTCAGGGCACGGTGCCGGCGGCGCACGCCGAAGCGTTGTCGTTCCTGGCGCACCACTGCCGCGCCGAGGGCGAATGGGCGATCCGCGCGGTGCCCGGGCGCTTCCAGCCGATGGACCTGATGCCGGCCGAGGCGGTCGGCCTGCGCGCGGCCATGAACGCGCTGCCGCCCCTCATCAAGGGCTATCTGAGGCTCGGCGCCCGGATCGGCGACGGCTGCGTGATCGACCACGATTTCGGCACGGTGGACGTCTGCATCGTCCTGCCCGTGAAGAACCTCGATTCGCGCTACGTCACCCACTACGCGCCGGACGCCAGCCGCTTCACCGCCTGAGGCCCCGTCTCCGCCGGCGTCTCAATTGCCGGCGGAGAACGCCGCCATGACCGCCATGTTGAGGATATCCGAATCCTTGGCGTTGAGGCCGAGGATCTGGACGGGCTTGTTCAAGCCAACCAGCAGCGGGCCGATCACCGTGGCGCCGCCGAGCTCCTGAAGCATCCGGGTCGAGATGGCGGCCGAGTGGAAGGCCGGCATGACCAGCACGTTGGCCGGGCCGGACAGGCGGCAGAACGGATATTGCTGCTGCATCAGCCGGTGGTTCAGCGCCACGTCGGCGGCCATCTCGCCGTCATACTCGAAATCGACGCGGCGCTTGCCGAGGATCTTCACCGCCTCCTGGACGCGCTCTGACCGCTCGCCCGGCGGGTGGCCGAAGGTGGAGTAGGCCAGCATGGCGACGCGCGGCTCGTAACCCATGCGGCGCGCAAAGCCCGCCACCTCCTCGGCGATGTCGGCGATCTGCTCGGCATCGGGCATGTCGTGCACGGCGGTGTCCGCCACGATCACCGTGCGGCCTCGCGCCAGCACCATGGAGACGCCGATGACCTTGTGGCCGGGGCGCTCGTCGATGACGCGGCGCACTTCTTCCAGGGCGGTCGAATAGCTGCGCGTCAGGCCCGTCACCATGGCGTCGGCGTCGCCCAGCGCGAGCATCGTGGCGGCGAAATGGTTGCGGTCGTTGTTGATGAGGCGCTGGCAGTCACGCAGCAGGAAGCCCCTGCGCTGCATGCGCTCATAGAGATGATCGGTGTAAAGCGCGTTCTTGCGCGACAGGCGGGCATTGATGATCTCGATGCCGGCACGGTCGATCTCGATGCCGGCATTGCGGGCGTTCTCGCGGATGACGTCGTCGCGGCCGACCAGGATGGCGGTGCCGAGATTCTGGTTCACATAGGCGACGGCGGCGCGCATCACCTGCTCCTCCTCGCCCTCGGCGAAGACCATGCGCTTGGGCCGCCGGCGCACGCGGTCGTAGATGCGCGCCAGCGTCGAGGCGACCGGGTCGCGCCGCGCCGAGAGCTCCCGCGCATATGCGGCAAGGTCGGGGATGGGCCGGCGCGCCACGCCCGTCTCCATCGCGGCCCTGGCGACGGCCACCGGCACGGCCGACAGCAGGCGCGGGTCGAACGGCACGGGGATGATGTAGTTGCGGCCGAATTTGGGGCGGTTGCCCTGGTAGGCGGCGGCGACGTCGTCCGGCACGTCCTGCCGCGCCAGCTCTGCGAGCGCGCGGGCGGCGGCGACCTTCATCTCGTCGTTGATGGTGGTGGCCCGGACGTCCAGCGCCCCGCGGAAGATGTAGGGGAAGCCCAGCACGTTGTTGATCTGGTTGGGATAGTCGGAGCGGCCGGTGGCCATGATGGCGTCGGTGCGGATCTCGGCCACTTCTTCCGGCGTAATCTCCGGGTCGGGATTGGCCATGGCGAAGATGATCGGATTCTTCGCCATGGACTGGATCATGGCGGTCGAGAAGGCACCTCGCTTCGACAGGCCGAACACGACGTCGGCGCCTTCCATGACCTCGGCCAGCGTGCGCGCGTCGGTCTTCACCGCGTGGCCCGACTTCCACTGGTTCATGCCTTCGGTGCGGCCCTGGTAGACGACGCCCTTGGTGTCGCAGAGGAAGACGTTCTCGGGCGAAAAGCCCATCGCCTTGACCAGCTCGATGCAGGCGATGCCGGCCGCGCCCGCGCCGTTGCAGACCAGCTTCGTCGTCGCCATGTCGCGGCCGGTGAGATGCAGCGCGTTGATCAGGCCGGCGGCGGAGATGATGGCGGTGCCATGCTGGTCGTCGTGGAAGACGGGGATGTCCATGAGCTCGCGCAGGCGCTGCTCGATGATGAAGCATTCCGGCGCCTTGATGTCCTCCAGGTTGATGCCGCCGAAGGAAGGGCCCAGATAGCGCACGCTGTTGATGAAGGCGTCCGGATCCTCGGTGTCGAGCTCGAGATCGATCGAATCGATGTCGGCGAAGCGCTTGAAGAGCACCGACTTGCCCTCCATCACGGGCTTGGAAGCCAGCGCGCCGAGATTGCCGAGGCCGAGGATCGCGGTGCCGTTGGTGATCACCGCCACCATGTTGCCGCGCGTGGTGTAGTCGAACACCTTGGCCGGATCCTCCGCGATCGCCTGGACGGGCACCGCGACGCCCGGCGAATAGGCCAGCGAAAGGTCGCGCTGGGTGGCCATCGGCTTGGTCGGCATGATCTCCAGCTTGCCCGGCCGTCCCATGGCATGGAATTCGAGCGCCTCTTCGGGGCTGACCGAGGGGCGTGACAATTTCGTCGTCGGGGCCATGGTGGGGTGTGTTTCCTGCCTGGATTTGTTCTTCTGTGGAGCGTTTGCGTTTAAGGCTACAATCCCGCGGCCCAAACCGGCAAGGACGATGAAGCTGTTTTTATCGAGCACTCCGTGAACGACCAGACACCGCCTCGCCCCGGAACCGCCGCGCCCGCCCCTTCGCCGGGCGCGGGCGGCGCCGTCACGCCGATGATGGAGCAGTATATCGAGATCAAGGCCGCCAATCCGGACTGCCTGCTGTTTTACCGGATGGGCGATTTCTACGAGCTGTTCTTCGACGACGCCGAGCAGGCGAGCCGGGCGCTCGGCATCGTGCTCACCAAGCGCGGCAGGCACCAGGGCCAGGACATCCCGATGTGCGGCGTCCCCGTCCACGCCGCCGACGACTACCTCCAGAAGCTGATCGCACAGGGCTTCCGGGTGGCCGTCTGCGAGCAGATCGAGGATCCGGCGGAGGCGAAGAAGCGCGGCTCGAAATCGGTGGTGAAGCGCGACGTGATCCGGCTGGTGACGCCCGGCACCATCACCGAGGACAAGCTGCTGGCGCCTGCGGAGGCGAATTTCCTGATGGCGCTCGGCCGCGTCAAAGGCAGCGCCGAGAGCGCCTATGCGCTGGCGTGGATCGACATATCGACCGGCCTGTTCCGCGTCGCCGCGACGTCCGAGGACCGCCTGCTGGCCGACATATTGCGGGTCGATCCCAAGGAGCTGGTGGTTTCCGAACAGGTCTTCGGGGACGAAGGCCTGCGACCCGTCTTCGACGTGCTCGGCCGCACCGCCAGCCCGCAGCCCGCGAGCCTGTTCGATTCCGGCACGGCGACCACACGCATCGCGCGCTTCTACGAGGTGGCGACGCCCGACAGCTTCGGCTCGTTCTCGCGGGCGGAGCTTTCGGCGATCTCCGGCGCGATCGCCTATGTGGAGAAGACGCAGAAGGCGGAGCGGCCGCCGCTGTCGCGGCCGCAGCGCGAGCAGGCCGGATCGACGCTGTTCATCGACCCGGCGACGCGCGCCAATCTGGAGCTTCTGCGCACGCTTTCGGGCCAGCGCGACGGCTCGCTCTTTTCCGCCATCGACCGGACGGTCACCGGCGCGGGCGGCCGGCTGCTGGCCGACCGGCTGACGGCGCCCTCGACCGACCCCGTGACGATCGCCGCGCGGCTGGACTCGGTCGCCTTCTTCCGGCTGGAGGGGAGGATGCGCGACGCCGCGCGGGCGGTCCTGAAAGGTGCGCCCGACATGATGCGCGCCCTGTCGCGGCTGGCGCTCAACAGGGGCGGACCGCGCGATCTCGGCGCCCTGGCGGCGGGGCTGGAGGCATCGCTCGAAATGAGCCGGCTGCTGACGCCGGCGCGGCCGCCGCGCGAGCTTGCCGATGCCGACGCCGAGCTGCGGGCGCTGCCCGTAAGGCTGCTGGAAAACCTCGCGCAGGCGCTGGCCGACGAATTGCCGCTGCTGAAGCGCGACGGCGGCTTCGTGCGGTCCGGCCACGACCCGGAACTGGACGAGCTGCGCGCGCTCGCCACGGAATCGCGGCAGGTCATCGCCCGCATGGAGCGCGAGCTGATCGAGGAGACCGGCGTCCGCTCGCTGAAAATCCGGCACAACAACGTGCTCGGCTACTATATCGAGGTGACGGCCAATCACCACGCGGCGATGACCGGGACGGACGCCGCCAAGGCGCGCTTCATCCACCGCCAGACCATGGCCAACGCCATGCGCTTCACCACCACGGAGCTCGCCGAGCTGGAAACGCGGATCGCCAACGCCGCGGAGCGGGCGCTGGCGATCGAGCTGCAAATCTTCGACATGATGGTCGCGGAGGCCGTCGGCCACGCGGACGCGATCCGCGCCGCCGCGTCGGCGCTGGCGGTCATCGACGTCTCGGCCGCGCTGGCGCAACTCGCCGGCGAGGAAAGCTGGGTGCGGCCGGTGGTGGACGACAGCCTCGCCTTCTCGATCGAGCGCGGCCGGCATCCGGTGGTCGAGCAATCGCTCAAGCGTCTCGACGGCGGCGCCTTCGTGGCCAACGACTGCGACCTTTCCCCGGAGGCGGGCGGGCGGCACGGCGCGATCTGGCTGCTGACCGGGCCGAACATGGGCGGCAAGTCGACCTTCCTGCGGCAGAACGCGCTGATCGCCATCCTCGCCCAGATGGGCTCCTTCGTGCCGGCGAAGGCGGCCCGAATCGGCGTCGTCGACCGGCTGTTCAGCCGGGTCGGCGCCTCCGACGACCTGGCGCGCGGGCGATCCACCTTCATGGTCGAGATGGTCGAGACCGCCGCCATTCTGAACCAGGCCGACGAGCGCTCGCTGGTGATCCTCGACGAGATCGGCCGCGGCACCGCGACCTTCGACGGCCTTTCCATCGCCTGGGCCGCCGTCGAATACCTGCACGAGCACAATCGCTGCCGCGGCATCTTCGCCACGCATTTCCACGAGATGACGGCGCTGGCCGGCAAGCTGCCGCGCCTGCACAACGTGACGATGCGCGTCAAGGAGTGGGAGGGCGAGGTGATCTTCCTGCACGAGGTGGGCGCCGGCGCCGCGGATCGCTCCTACGGCGTGCAGGTGGCGCGGCTGGCGGGCCTTCCGCCAGCCGTCGTGGCACGCGCGAAGGAGGTGCTCGGCCAGCTGGAGGCCGGCGAAACCTCGAACAAGGCGGGACGGCTCATCGACGACCTGCCGCTGTTCAGCGCCGCTCTACAGCGGGAGCGGCCGAAGCTGGAGCGCCACGACACCCTGGCGGCGCTGCTCGACACGTTCGACCCGGACGACATGTCGCCGCGCCAGGCGCTGGAGGCACTCTATCTCGTCAAGGCGCGGCTGCGGACGCTGGCGGACCCCGGCTGACGCTTGGGGTTCTCAATCCAAAGTTAAGCAACGGCGGCTATGGTACGCGTTCCATTCGGGAAGGCGTGCGAAACTTTGTAATGAGTGTTTCCATTCGCTCCGGCTTGGTGCGGCGGATCATAAATCTGCTGACCCGGCGCTCCGTTCTGCCCGCGCTGCTGGCGCTCGTGGTCGCCGTGGTCGCCGCGATCTACGCCGATACCCAGAACCGCCGCGAATTCACCCAGCGCACACGCGCCGGCGTCATGCAGCAGCTCAGCATCATCCGCGCCAAGCTGCAGGGAAACGTCAACGGAAACATCCAGCTCACGCGCGGCATGGCGGCGATGCTGGAAAACGAGCCCTTCCTGGACCAGCCGCGGTTCGCCGTGCTGGCCTCCAGGCTGCTGCGCGACGACAGCCAGATCAGGAATTTCGCCTACGCTCCCGATCTGGTCGTCAGCATGGTGTATCCGGTCGAGGGCAACGAGAAGGCGCTCGGCCTCGACTATCGCAGCAGCCCGGCGCAGGGCGGGGCGGTCGTGGAGGCCAGGGATTCCGGCAAACTCGTCTTCACCGGCCCGGTGGATCTCGTGCAGGGCGGAAAGGGCCTCATCGGCCGCTTTCCCATCTTCATCCCGCAGCCGGCGGGGGAGAAGCGCTTTTCGGGCATCCTGTCCGGCATCATCGACGTCGAGAAGCTCTACGCGCAGAGCGGGCTCTATGACGACGACCTGCCGCTCGAGGTCGCGATCGCCGTGGAGGACGACGCCGGCGCGGCGGCAGCCCCCTTCTTCGGCGAGGCATCCGTCATCGGCGACGATCCGGTCTCTGTAGAGGTTCTCATGCCCTCCGGAAGCTGGCGCCTCTACGCCACGCCGAAGGGCGGCTGGCCGGCGAGCCCCCCCAATACCGGCCTGCTCTGGTTCTTCCTCGCGCTTGCGGGATCGCTGGTCGTCATCCCGACCATCCTGACCGGGCGCCTCGTCGAGGAGCGCACGCGCAACATCGCCGAGCTCGAACGCAGCGGCAAGGAACTGCGCCGCCTCTCCAGACGCCTGGAGCTCGCCCTCGACAGTTCGCAGATCGGCGTGTGGGAGCTCACCACGGAGGACAACAGCCTCATCTGGGACAAGCGCATGAACGAGCTCTACGGCTTCCCCGCGGATGGCGGAATCCGTCGATTCAGCGATTGGGAAGAGACCATCCATCCCGAAGACCGGGAGCGCGTCGTCAAGGAATTCGCCGATCCGCCGCCGGTGGGCTATACGATGCAGCTCGAATACCGGCTCCGGCTCCGGGACGGTACGGTGCGCCACATCCGCGAGAGCGCGAAATCCTATCAGGATCCCGGCGAGCCCCTGCGGGTCGTGGGGGTGAACTGGGACACCACCGACGATGCCCTGCTGCGCCAGAACCTCGAAATGGCCAACATGCTCTCCGAGGCGCGCAACAATGACCTGGAGCTGGCGAAGGCGCGCATCGAGTTCAACGCCCTGCACGATCCGCTGACCAAGCTGCCCAACCGGCGCTACCTCGACGAGGTCCTCTCGGAGCACGTCGCTAACTTCAAGGCGAGCAGCGAGCGCGCCGGGCTGCTGCACATCGACCTCGACCGTTTCAAGCACATCAACGACACGCTCGGCCATGCCGCGGGCGACGCCATGCTGGTGCACGCGGCGGGCGTGCTCCGGTCCAACCTGGGGCCATACGACTTCGTGGCGCGCGTCGGCGGCGACGAATTCGTCGCCATCTGCAAGACGTCCGCAGGCACCGACATGATGGCCTGGAACCACAAGCTGACGACGCTCGCCGACAGCATCGTCGAGCAGATGCAGCAGCCCGTCAATTTCCAGGGCCACGAATGCCGTTTCGGGGTCAGCATCGGCATCGCCACCGATCTCAGCCAGTCGGCCAATCCGGCCGACCTGCTCGTCCATGCCGACATCGCGCTTTATCGCGCCAAGAACCGCGGGCGCAACCGGCATCAGCTTTTCAACGAGGCGCTGCAGGAGGAGATCGTCACGACCAAGGCGCTCGCCGACGAGATCCTGTCGGGGCTGGAGCGCAACGAATTCCTGCCCGCCTACCAGGCCCAGTTCGACGCCGTGACCCACGAGGTCATCGGCGTCGAGGCGCTGGCGCGCTGGCAGCACCCCAGGAAGGGGTTGCTCGCGCCGCAGGCGTTCCTGAAGACGGCGGAGGAGCTCAACGTCGTCGCGACGATCGACCGGCTGATCCTCGAGCAGACGCTGATGCAGTCGCAGGAATGGGACAAGGCCGGGATCGTCGTGCCGAAGGTCTCGGTCAACGTCTCGGCCAAGCGCCTGCACGACGAGGAGCTCATCCGCAACCTGCTGAAGCTCAAGATGGAACGGGGCCGCGTCTCCTTCGAGCTGGTGGAGTCCATATTCCTCGACGACAGCGACGAGCTGGTGATGTGGAACGTCGAGCAGATCAAGGAGCTCGGCATCGATGTCGAGATCGATGATTTCGGCACGGGGCACGCCTCGATCGTCAGCCTGCTCAAGCTCCAGCCGAGCCGGCTGAAGATCGCCCGCGAGCTGATCATGCCGGTGGCGAGCTCGGCCCCGCAGCGCCGGATGGTGCGGTCCATCATCGAGATCGGCCGTTCCCTCGGCATCGAGGTGCTGGCCGAGGGCGTGGAGACGATGCAGCACGCCCGCGTGCTCAAGGAGCTGGGCTGCGGCGGCCTCCAGGGCTACGCCTTCGCCAAGCCCATGACGGGCGATCATGTGACCGATTTCCTGCGCGCCACGCAGCGCGCCAAGGCGTCCTGACGCGAGAGCCCGGGACGCGAGTATCCACGGGCGGGAAATCACGCTATAGAGCGCGCCCGGTCGAGACCCTCTCCGCGATTCATGGCTCCCATCGCACTTCACCTGGAAAGCATCGTCGACGGCGAGGCGCTTCGCCGCCGGCTCGACACGCTCGCGACCGCGCAGGGCGAGACGGCGGAGCGGCGCGGCGCGCTCGTCGCCATCCTGCGGGAAACGCTCGACAACGGCCGGTGGAGCGCCGAGGCCATGCTGACGAAGGATGGCGGCGGCCGCGCCTGCGCGCAGCGGCTGTCCTTCCTGATGGACCAGATCATCATCGCGCTGCACGACTTCACGGCGCGCCACGTGCATCCGCCCGCAGGCGGCCGGAAAACGCCTTCCATGGCGGTGACGGCGGTCGGCGGCTACGGGCGCGGCACGCTGGCGCCGGGCTCCGACATCGACCTGCTCTTCGTGCTGCCCGCGGCGGGCGCCGCGCGCGACGAGAGGATCGCCGAATACATGCTCTATGTCCTGTGGGACCTGAAGCTCAAGGTCGGCCACGCGACGCGCACCGTCGAGGAATGCCTGAAGCAGGCGGCCGCCGACATCACCATCCGCACCGCCATCCTGGAGACGCGCCTGCTATGCGGCGGGACGACACTCTATGACGAGCTGATCCGGCGCTTCGACCGGGAGGTGGTCAAGGCCACCGGCCCCGAATATGTGCAGGCCAAGCTTGCCGAGCGCGACCAGCGGCACGCCAAGGCGGGCGAGAGCCGCTATCTGGTGGAGCCCAACGTCAAGGACGGCAAGGGCGGCCTGCGCGACCTGCACACGCTGTTCTGGATCGCCAAATACTTCTACCGCGTGCGCACCGGCGCCGAGCTGGTGGAGAAGGGCGTCTTCACGCGCCCCGAATACAACCAGTTCCTCAAGGCCGAGGACTTTTTGTGGGCCGTGCGCTGCCACATGCACTTCCTCACCGGAAAGGCCGAGGAGCGCCTGCATTTCGACATTCAGCGCGACATCGCCGAGCGGCTCGGCTACACCAGCCACCCCGGCCTGTCGGCGGTCGAGCGCTTCATGAAGCACTATTTCCTGGTCGCCAAGACCGTCGGCGACCTCACCCGCATCTTCTGCGCGGCGCTGGAGGAAGAGCAGGCCAAATACGTTCCCGGCTTCAACCGGATCTTCCTGACCTTCCAGCGGCGCCGGCGCAAGCTGGCGGGCACGTCGGACTTCATCGTCGACAACCATCGCCTGAACGTGGCCGACGCGCATGTGTTCGAGCGCGATCCCGTCAACCTGCTCAGGCTGTTCTGGTTCGCCGACAAGCACGGGCTGGAATTCCACCCCGACGCGCTGAAGCTCCTGACCCGCTCCCTCAAGCTCGTGGACCGGACGCTGCGGCGCGATCCGGAGGCGAACCGCCTCTTCCTCGACGTGCTCACCTCCGACCGCAATCCGGAGCTCAATCTGCGGCGCATGAACGAGGCGGGGCTTCTGGGCCGGCTGATCCCGGAATTCGGGCGGATCGTGGCGATGATGCAGTTTTCCATGTACCACCACTATACGGTGGACGAGCATCTGCTGCGCTGCATCGGCATCCTGTCGGAGATCGAGCACGGCGAAGGCAGGAAGCCGCACCCCCTCTCCCACTCGCTGATGCCCGGCATAAGGGACAAGCGCGAGTTGCTCTACGTGGCCGTGCTGCTGCACGACATCGCCAAGGGCCGGCCGGAGGACCATTCCGTGGCCGGCGCGCGCATCGCGCGCCGCATCTGCCCGCATCTTGGCCTGTCGCCGGCGGACACGGACACGGTCGCCTGGCTCATCGAAAACCATCTGCTGATGTCGATGACGGCGCAGACGCGCGACCTCAACGACCGCAAGACCATCCAGGATTTCGCCGAGATCGTGCAGACCGTCGACCGGCTGAAGCTGCTGCTCGTGCTGACGGTCTGCGACATACGCGGCGTCGGGCCGGGCGTGTGGAACGGCTGGAAGGGGCAGCTCCTGCGCACGCTCTACTACGAGACCGAGCTGCAGCTCACCGGCGGCTTCTCCGAGATGTCGCGCGTCGAACGGGCGGCGGCGGCGCGGCAAAGCCTGAAGGAGGCGCTGGCCGAATGGCCGCAGGAGGAACGCGAGCGCGTGGTGGCGCTGCACTATTCGAACTACATGGTGACCGTCGACATCAAGGACCAGATCCGCCACGCGGACTTCATCCGCAAGGCCGACGCGGCGGGCAAGAAGTTCGCCACCATGGTGAAGCCGCACGCCTTCGAGGCCGTCACCGAGATCACCGTGCTGGCGCCGGACACGCCGCGCCTGCTCTCCGTCATCAGCGGCGCCTGCGCGGCGGCGGGCGGCAACATCGTCGACGCGCAGATCTTCACGACGGCGGACGGCAGGGCGCTCGACACGATCCTGATCGGCCGCGAGTTCGACCACGACGACGACGAGACTCGGCGCGCCGGGCGGGTCTGCAAGCTGATCGAGGACGCGCTGGCCGGACGGGCCTGGCTTTCCGACATCATCGAGCAGCGCGCCAGGCCGAAGCGCGGCGCGAGGATCTTCCGAATCGAGCCACAGGTCGCGCTGCGCAACGCGCTCTCCAACCGCTTCTCGGTCATCGAGGTGGAGGGGCTGGACCGGCCGGGGCTTCTCTCCGAGATCACCGGGGCGCTCGCCGACCTCTCGCTCAACATCGCCTCGGCCCACATCACCACCTTCGGCGAGAAGGTCGTCGACACGTTCTACGTGACCGACCTGACCTGGCAGAAGATCGAGAGCGAAACCCGCCAGGATGCCATCAAGGCGAAGCTGCTCGGCGTGCTCGCCGGCGAGGCCCGGCCGGCGCGGGCCAGGGCGGAAGCAGCGGCCGTATGAGCCTCGTCAGGAAATTCGCCACCGTCGCCTCCGGCACGCTGATGAGCCGCGCGCTCGGCTTCACGCGCGAGATGTTCATGGCCGCCGCCCTCGGCACCGGGCCGGTGGCGGACGCCTTCTACGCCGCTTTCCAGTTTCCCAACACCTTCCGCCGGCTTTTTGCAGAGGGCGCGTTCAATGCCGCCTTCGTGCCGCTGTTCGCCAAGGAGATCGAGGCCAACGGCATCGAGGGGGCGAAGCGCTTCTCCGAGGAGGTTTTCGGCGTCCTGTTCAGCGTGCTGCTTGCGCTGACCATCCTCATGGAACTGTCGATGCCGCTGATCGTGCGCTTCCTGATCGCGCCGGGCTTCGGCGATTCGCCCGAAAAGCTCTCGGTGACGGTCAGCCTCGCCACCATCATGTTCCCCTACCTGATCTGCATGTCGCTGGGCGCCATGATGGCCGGCATGCTCAACTCGCTCAGGCGCTATTTCGCGGCGGCGATCGCGCCCGTCTTCCTGAACGTCATCCTCGTCGGGGTGCTCGCCTGGGCCTGGTACAACGGAATCGGCGAAGCGGCCGTGGGCACGGCACTGGCCTGGGGCGTGCTGGCGGCCGGGCTGGTGCAACTCGCCATCGTCTGGATCGCGGTGCGCCATGCCGGCGTGAGGATCGGCTTCCGCAGGCCGCGCTTCACGCCGAATGTCCGGCGCCTGCTGTGGCTCGCCCTGCCCGCCGCCATCACCGGCGGCATCACCCAGATCAACACGCTGATCGGCACGGCCATCGCGTCGGGACAGGACCGCGCCGTCTCCTCGCTCAACCTCGCCGACCGCGTCTACCAGCTTCCGCTCGGCGTCGTCGGCGTCGCCGTGGCGATCGTGCTCCTGCCGGAGCTGTCGCGGGCGCTGAAGGCGGGGAACATGAAGGAGGCCGCCAACCTCCAGAACCGATCGGTGGAGTTCACGCTGTTCATGACGCTGCCGGCGGCGGCCGCCCTTCTGGTGATGGCGGAGCCGATCGTGCGCGTGCTCTACGAGCGCGGCAAGTTCGCCGCCGACAACAGCACCCCGACGGTCGCGGCGATCCTCGCCGTTTTCGCGCTCGGCCTGCCCGCCTTCGTGCTGATCAAGGCCTTCACGCCCGGCTATTTCGCCCGCGAGGACACCCGCACGCCGATGTATTTCGCCGCCATATCCGTCATCGTGAACGTGGCGATCGCGCTTGCCAGCTTTCCCTATCTCGGCGGATCCGGCATCGCGCTCGCCTCGACGGTGGCCGGCTGGGTCAATGCGGCGATGCTGCTGGCGGTCCTCATAAGGCGCGGACACTGGGACATGGACCTGCCCCTCCTCACCCGCATTCCCCGCCTTTTGATCGCCTCCGCCATCATGGCCGGGGCGATCTGGCTGGCGCAGACCACGATCGCCGCGCCCTATCTCGCGCGGAGCGCGCCTTTCGTGGACAAGGCGGCCGCGCTCGCCGTGATCATCGCGGGCGCCATGCTGCTCTATTTCGCGGTGGCCTTCGCCACTGGCGGCGCCAGCCTCGACATGATCCGCCGCAACATCAGGCGCGGATCGAAGGCCGGGGAGGATGCGCCGGGCGAGCCGTAGGCCGCCCGGCCTTCTGCGGACGGATGCTGACACCGCGCTGTCAGTTGAAGGAGACTAAAGCATGTCGCCTGAAAGCGGGTACCGGTTTCGGGACAGGGAGGGAAAGACATGCAGCCTTTCGAGACGACTTCGGTCCGCATGGAGGAAATGCTCCTCCTGACCTTCCAGGCGCCGCCGGAGGATGTCGACCGGATCATGGACGCGGTCGTCCGGATCGTACCGCTCGTCATGGGCAGCTACGACAGCAACGCCTATCAGTCCGGCGCCGGCATCGAGCGCTACCGACCTCTTAAAGGGGCTGCCGCCGGCGCGGAGACGGCGCTGAGGAAGCGGCCGGGCGTGGTGGAGGTGACCTTCGAGCTGCCGCCCGACAGGCCTTTGCTGGAACGTGTCGTCGAGGCGATCTTCCGGATGCACAGCTACCAGGAGCCGGTGATCCGCGTCCGGACGGTGCTCGCCAGCCGCTCGAAGGGACTGGACGACAGCGCGAACCCTCACCGCTGGTGGAACACGGTCGGCGACTGGAAGACTGCCGATGAGACATCTGCGCCATGACGGCCAATTATCGCCTCGGGCTCGCCCTGATCGTCGGCGCGACGATCGCGTGGAGCCTCGCCGGGCTCTTCACGCGGCTGGTCACGCTCGATTCCTGGACCATTCTCGCATGGCGCGGCGTCTGCGGCGCGCTCGGCATGGCCGTCATGATGGCGTTCAGCCGGCGGAGCGAGGCCTTTCGAGACCTGCGGCGCCTCGGCCTGCCGGGCTGGGGTTTCGCCTGCCTCTCGGCGCTCGGCATGGTGTTCTACATCACCTCGCTGCGCAACACGACCGTGGCGCACAACGCCGTCATCTACGCCACCATTCCCTTCCTGGCGGCGGGCCTCGGCTACCTGGCGCTGGGCGAGAAGCCCAGCCGGATCGCTCTGGCTGCCAGCGGCGCCGCGCTGGCCGGCGTCGCCATCATGGTCGGATTCGGCTCGGAGGGCGGCCTGCTGGGCGATCTGCTGGGATTTGCGATGACCGTCTGCATGGCGCTGATGATGGTCATCGCCAGGCGCTGGCCCGGAATGCCGGTGTTGATGTCGGCCTGTCTCTCCGCCCTGATCAGCGCGGCCGTGGCGTGGCCGCTCGGGGCACCGCTCACGGTCAGCGGGCACGAGCTCGCCGTGCTCATGGCGTTCGGGCTCGTCAACTCCGCGCTGGGGCTCGGCCTGTTCACGCTGGGTGCGCGGCACCTGCCCGCCATGGAGACGGCCCTCATCACCGCGCTCGATGCGCCGCTGGCGCCGCTATGGGTGTGGCTGCTCTTCGGCGAAACACCGGGCGCGGCCACCATAATCGGCGGCCTGATCGTCCTCGTCGCCGTGATATCCCATATCGCGACAACCAGCAGGCGGCGCGTTCCGGTCATCCAGCCGGCCTGAGGGCCGATGCCTCACATGTTCGAGGCAGGCATGGGCGGCGGCTTGGGCCGATGGCGCGCCGGCGGGCGCCGGTGATCCTTCAGTCCCTTGTCGAGAACCCCGCCGATGACGACATCGGCCTGCCGCACTTCCCGAATCTGCTCCGCTACGAGACGCCTACGCGCCCAGCGGGGCCTCCATTCCGCCAAGAGGCCGAACATCCTCGTTGCCATGCAAACCTCCCGTCAATGTGGTGAACGCCGCGAGACACTCAGCGGCCTGATGTCACAACGCGCCTCGCGGCTTTCCGTTCCGATCCGGATCACCCGAATTGTGACTTTTTGCGGGATGACAATGCGGCGGGATTCGAATATATCCGATGCGATGATCCACTTCGCCGCCACCGCCTATTGGTACTTTAGCAACGGTACGCACCGGTGGCCGAGAGGATTGTTTGTTGCCGCCGGCGGCCCAACCGAGGAGCCAGACCGTGTTGAGCACCACAGACGACCTTCGCCTGAGAGAAATCAGGGAACTGACCACGCCCGAGGACATCATGCGCGAGGTGCCGCGGACGCTGACGGCCACGCAGACCGTGTCCGCCGCCCGCAACGCCATCCGCAACATCCTCCAGGGCGACGACGACCGGCTGCTGGTCGTCATCGGGCCCTGCTCGATCCACGATCCGGAGGCGGCAATCGACTACGCGGCGCGGCTCGCCGGGGAGCGCGAGCGCCTCGCCGACCGCCTCGAAATCGTCATGCGCGTCTATTTCGAGAAGCCGCGCAACACGGTGGGCTGGAAAGGACTGATCAACGACCCCGACCTCGACGGCACCTTCAACATCGAGAAAGGGCTGAGGCTCGCCCGCACCGTGCTCTCGGCGGTCAACAATCTCGGCCTGCCGGCGGCGACGGAATTCCTCGACATGACGACTCCGCAATACATCGCCGACCTCGTCGCCTGGGCGGCGATCGGCGCGCGGACGACCGAAAGCCAGGTGCACCGCGAGCTGGCGTCCGGCCTCTCCTGCCCGGTCGGCTTCAAGAACGGCACGGACGGCAACATCCGCATCGCCGCGGATGCGGTGAAATCGGCCTCGCATCCGCACCATTTCCTCGCCGTCACCAAGACGGGGCGTTGCGCGATCGCGGCGACCACCGGCAACGACGACTGCCACATCATCCTGCGCGGCGGAAAGGCGCCGAACCACGACGCGGCGAGCGTGGAGGCCGCGGCGGCCGAACTGCTGCGCGCCGGTCTGGCGCCGCGCCTGATGATCGACGCCAGCCACGCCAACAGCCTGAAACAGCCGGAGCGGCAGCCGCTGGTGATGGCCGACGTCGCCCGGCAGATGGCCGCCGGCGACCGGCGCATCATCGGCACGATGATCGAAAGCCACCTCGTCGCCGGCAGGCAGGACGTCCTCGCCGGCACGCCACTCGTCTACGGGCAGAGCATCACCGACGGCTGCATCGACTGGACGGCTTCCGTCGCGGTGCTGGAGGGGCTCGCCGAGGCCGTGACCGCGCGCCGGGAGCGGCGCCGCGCGGTCAGCGACGCCGCCTGAGGCGGATGACGGGCGGCATGCCGCAGGAAAGCTTTTTCCTGCGGCATGCCGTCCGAGCCGCGGGGTTTTCAGCCGGCAACCGGCATGTCGTCCCTCAGGCGGCCGCCGATAGCCCCGCTCACGGCGGCGATGAAGGCTCCGATCGCCAGCGCCAGTGCGCCGACGAGCGCCGTCGTCGCGCTCGCCTTGCGGGCGGTGTCGGCCGCTTCCTTCGCCTTCACCTTGGCGGAGTCGATCGCCGCCAGCACGTCGTCGACGCGCTTGGCGGCATCGGCCTGCGCAAGCCCCGTCCGCTGGCTGACGAGATCCGCCAGATAGGCCTTGTCGGCGTCCGGAATCTGCCCGGACACCGCGCCCGCCGCCAGGATGCGGGCGGCCTGCGCGGCGGCGCTGCCGGCATCGCCGGTCGTGGCTGCGGGCGGCGTTGTTCCCGGGGCGGGGCGGAACAGGGAATCGACGAAATACATGTCGGTCCCGCCCGTCTCGTCGACCTGCGTCGCAGCGCCCATGGCGGCGCCGGAGGCGACGGTGGACGCGGCCTGCACGCCGCTCCCGGCCAGCGCGCCGAGCGCCGAGGTGAAGACCGCCGCCACGATCACCGTCGACAGCGCCCAGGCCAGGAGACCGTGCGCGGTGTCGCGGAAGAACACCTCGTCGGTGTGCAGCGCCACCCATTTCGTGCGCAGCCGGCCCGCCATGTAGCCGCCCAGCGCCGACGACAGCCATTGCACGACGACGAGCCAGACGCCGGCACCCACGGCAAAGGTCGTCACCGAAGCGCCCGCCCCCGACCAGGGCGAGACGACCGCGAAGCCGAGGCCGGAACCCACCAGCATGAGGATGATGCTCGTCGCGGCGGCGACGAGCGCCCCGCTCACGACGGCCTGCCAGCTTACGGCGGGCGCGGCCGATTCTTCGGACAGAAGGACATTGGCCATGACACCCCCCTATCGCACGAACAGCAGGATCAGGATGATGATCGGAATTGGAATGCCAAGCAGCCAGAGGATGATTGCGCGACCCACTTTTTTCTCCCGTGTTTTGAAGGAACCGCCGGCAAGCGGCTCCTACTAACTTCGGAAGCGCGAATGGGTTCCGGCAGGGCCCGCGCCGCCGGAGCGGCGGGCCCCCGCGCCTCAGACGTCCAGGTTGGCGACGGAGAGCGCGTTTTCCTGGATGAACTCGCGGCGCGGCTCGACCTCGTCGCCCATCAGGCGCGAGAAGAGCGAATCCGCGTCCGTGGCGTCCGTCACCTTGACCTGGAGCAGCGAGCGGACGTTCGGGTCGAGCGTCGTCTCCCACAGTTGCTCGGCATTCATCTCGCCGAGCCCCTTGTAGCGCTGCATGGTGAGCCCCTTGCGGCCCGCGGCGAAGACGGCGTCGAGCAGTGCCAGCGGGCCCGATATCGTCTCGCTCACGTCCTTGCGCTTGAGCAGCGGGGCGGTCGCGTAGATCTCGGCCAGCCGGCTCGCATGGCGGTCGAGCGCGCGGGCGTCTGCGGAGTTGATCAGGTTCATGTCGAGATGGGCCACTTCCTTCACGCCGCGCACCGTGCGCTCGAAGGTGTAGCCGCCGGGTCCGTCGTTTGACGTCGCAAGGCGTCCGTGCCAGCCGCGCTCGGTGTCCTCGGCAATGGCGTCGAGGCGCACGGCGATCGCCTCCGCCATGGCGTTGGCGCGCGCCAGATCGGTGACGCTTGCCAGATTGAGCGCGCCGGCGATCGCCGCCTGCTCGACGACGGCGCGGTTGTAGCGCGAATGCAGGCCGTTGATGAGCTGCCGCACGGCGCGCGCATCCTCGACCACGGCGCGCAGATCGTGGCCGGCGCGCACCTCGCCCGAGCCCAGCACCAGCGACGCCTCGTCGAGGCCCGTCTCGATCAGGAAGTTCTCGAAGGCGGTCTCGTCCTTGACGTATTGCACGCTCTTGCCGCGCGCCACCTTGTAGAGCGGCGGCTGGGCTATGTAGAGGTAGCCGCCCTCTATGACCGACGGCATCTGCCTGAAGAAGAAGGTGAGCAGCAGCGTGCGGATGTGGGCGCCGTCGACATCGGCGTCCGTCATGATGATGATCTTGTGGTAGCGCAGCTTCTCGATGTTGAACTCGTCCTTGCCGATGCCGGTGCCGAGCGCGGTGATCAGCGTGCCGATCATGTCGGAGGAGAGCATGCGGTCGAAGCGGGCGCGCTCGACATTCAGGATCTTGCCGCGCAGCGGCAGGATCGCCTGGTTCTGGCGCGAACGGCCGCCCTTGGCCG
Source organism: Hyphomicrobiales bacterium (assembly GCA_017305925.1). GTDB lineage: Bacteria > Pseudomonadota > Alphaproteobacteria > Rhizobiales > Rhizobiaceae > Arvimicrobium. The sequence goes on from JAFKJW010000056.1 coordinate 45,410, forward strand.
AGCCGCCGGCCGAGTCGCCCTCGACGATGAACAGCTCGGACTTCGCCGGATCGCGCTCCTGGCAGTCGGCCAGCTTGCCGGGCAGCGAGGTGATGTCCAGCACGCCCTTGCGCCGCGTCAGCTCGCGCGCCCTGCGTGCCGCCTCGCGGGCGGCGGCGGCCTCCACCACCTTGCCGACCAGCACCTTCGCCTCGGCGGGATGCTCCTCCAGCCAGGTGCCGAGCGCCTCGTTGACGAGGCTCTCGACCACCGGCCGCACCTCGGAGGAAACCAGCTTGTCCTTGGTCTGGGAGGAGAATTTCGGATCGGGCACCTTGACCGAAAGAACGGCCGTCAGGCCCTCGCGGCAGTCGTCGCCGGTGAGCTCGACCTTCTCCTTCTTGGTCAGGCCGGACGCGCTCGCATAGCCGGTCACCTGCCTGGTCAGCGCGCCTCGAAAACCGGCCAGGTGCGTGCCGCCGTCGCGCTGCGGGATATTGTTGGTGAAGGCCAGCACGTTCTCGTGGTAGCTGTCGTTCCACCACATGGCGACCTCGACGGTGATGCCGTCGCGCTCCGCCCTGATGGCGATGGGCTTGTCGATCAGCGGCTTCTTGGCGCGGTCGAGGTATTTGACGAATTCCTCCAGCCCGCCTTCGTACATCAGCTCGGCCTGCCGGACGTCGGCGCGGCGCCGGTCGGTCAGCACGATGCGCACGCCGGAGTTCAGGAACGCCAGCTCCCGCAGACGGTGCTCCAGCGTGTTGTAGTCGAATTCGACCATGGAGAAGGTCTCGGCCGAGGGCAGGAAGGTGACTTCGGTGCCGCTGCGTCCCTCGTAGCTGCCCGGCTGGCGATCCGGCACATAGGCGCCGGTCACGGCCAGCGGCGCGTCGGCCTCGCCATGCGTGAAGCTCATCTCATGGATCCTGCCGTCGCGGCGGATCCTGAGGCGCAGCCAGAGCGAAAGCGCGTTCACCACGGACACGCCGACGCCGTGCAGGCCGCCGGAGACCTTGTAGGAATTCTGGTCGAACTTCCCGCCGGCATGCAGCTGCGTCATGATGACCTCGGCCGCCGAGACGCCCTCGGTCGGATGCAGGTCGGTCGGAATGCCGCGGCCGTTGTCGATCACCGTGCAGGAGCCGTCGGGATTGAGCGTCACGGAGACCAGGTCGGCGTGGCCGGCCAGCGCCTCGTCGATGGCGTTGTCCACCACCTCGTAGACCATGTGGTGCAGGCCCGACCCGTCGTCCGTGTCGCCGATATACATGCCCGGCCGCTTGCGGACCGCGTCCAAGCCCTTCAAAACCTTGATGGAATCGGCGCCATACTCCAAGCTGCCGCCGTTGCTGCTGTCTGGCTCGTCGCTCATGAACTGCTTTCGTTGAAACCGGCGCGGCGATACGCGTCGAATACGGCCGAATCGCGCCTTTTCGTGATATTCGAGATATAGGCTTTCCAGGCCGATTTTCCAAATCGACGAAGCCGCTTTTCCTAGGAAAAACGAGGTCATAGCGGCCGTCGCGACAGATCGCGGGCAAGCACTTCCAAAGGCTCCGCGCCGGGCTGCGTGTGGCCCGGCGGCAACTTGCCGCCCGCTTTGCGACCCTCGACGCCGGGACGACTGGCCGCGACGCCCGGTCGCGCCACATTATCGGCGGATACAAAGCGTCTGACATCGGCGCCCGCATGGTCTAAGAAACGTCGATGTCCGCACATATCTGCCTGGTTCCGCGGCGCTTCCGCGCGTGGCCGAGAGGTGTTGGTCGGTGACAGCTCAGGATCATAAGGTCGAAGACGCACCTCGTCTGCGGGAGGAACACAGCCTCCTCGCCCAGCTCTCCATGATGGGAAACGCCTTCATGGCGTCGCCGCTGCGCAACCGGATCATCGCGGTGGCGGCGGGAATCGTCGCCGTCGTCCTGCTGACGGCCTACGGACAGGTGCTGCTCAACCGCTGGAACAAGCCGTTCTACGACTCGATCGAGAAGCGCAACCTCCAGGCCTTCTTCTACCAGCTGTGGACCTTCGCCGAGATCGCCGGCTGCCTGCTCGTGCTCAACGTGATCCAGTCCTACCTGAACCAGACGCTGCACCTGCGGCTGCGCGAGGGGCTGACGCGCGACCTCATCGGCGAGTGGATGAAGCCGCGCCGCGCCTTCCGGATGAGCAATGCCGGCGCGATCGGCGTCAATCCGGACCAGCGCATGCACGAGGACGCGCGCCATCTCGCCGACCTCACGGCGGACCTCGGGATCGGCCTGTTCCAGGCGACCATCCTCCTTGTCAGCTTCGTCGGCGTGCTCTGGTCGCTTTCGGCCGGTTTCGAGTTCCATGTCGACGGGCGCACCTTCGCCATCCCCGGCTACATGGTGTGGGCGGCGGTGATCTATGCGGGCACGGCATCCGCGCTGAGCTGGCTGGTCGGCCGGCCGCTGATACGCCTCAACAGCGAGCGCTATGCGCGCGAGGCCGACCTCAGGGTCTCGCTGGTCCGGGTCAACGAGCATGTGGACGCCATCTCGCTGGCGGCCGGCGAGGCCGACGAGCGGCGACGGCTGGAGCTCGACCTGGCGGCCGTGCTCGCCGCCATCCGCAAGATCATCCTCGCCACCGTCAGGCTGGCCGTGGTTACGTCGGGCTATGGCTGGATCACCGTGGTGGCGCCGATCGTGATCGCCTCCCCCATCTACTTCATGGGCGACCTCAGCTTCGGCGGCCTGATGATGGCGGCCGCGGCCTTCACCCAGGTGCACGCCTCGCTGCGCTGGTTCGTGGACAATATCGGGCCGATCGCCGACTGGCGCGCCACGATCATGCGCATCTCCTCCTTCCGCGCCGCGCTGCTCCGGCTCGACGAGCTGCACGACGTCGAAAAGCGCATCGTCTTCGAGAAGGCCGACAGGATCGTCATCGACAATCTGCACATCGCCTCGCCCAGCGGCGGCACGGCGCTTGGCGAGCCGCATGTCGAGATCGGGCCGGGCGAGCACGTGCTGGTGGCGGGAAGTCCCGGTGCCGGCAAGAGCATCTTCTTCCGCGCGCTGGCCGGGCTCTGGCCATGGGGCAGCGGCACGATCCGCCTGCCGGACGACATCGCCTTCCTGCCGAGCCTGCCCTATCTGCCGCGCGGCACGCTGCGCGACGCGCTGTGCTATCCGGCCGGGCCGCATGCCTTCGACGACGAAGCGCTCGCCGACAGCCTGAAGCGGATCGGGCTCGGCCGGCTCACCGGCGCCCTCGACCGCGAAGGCCGCTGGGACCGCGACCTCAACGACGACGACCAGCGGCTGCTGGCCTTCGCCCGGCTCAGCCTGCACAAGCCGCAATGGGTGGTGATCGACGAGGCACTCGACGCGCTGCGCGGCGGCGCCCGCGCCAAGGTGCTGAAGGTCCTCGGGCAGTCGCTCGCCGGCTCAACCGTCATCAATATCGGCCAGGCAGAGGGCGCCGGCGACTTCTTCCGGCGCGTGGTCTCGCTCACCGCCGACCCCGACGGCCGGACGCTGCCGCGCGTCCGCGTGGCGACGCAGGGGGCGCATCGATAGGGCAAGGGCTGGCGCTACCCGCCCTTCGCCCGTTTCAGAGCGGTCTCGACCATCGTGACCCAGCTTTCATTGGCGCCGGGCAGCCGCCCATCGGCCTTGAGCTTTCCCAGCATGTCGCGCGCCGCCTCGAGGTTGGCGACCGGATCGAGCCCGGCAATGCCGAGCTTGTAGCGGCTGTAGGCCGCATCGAGGATGCGCGTGACATTGTCCGGATCGGCAGCGAGAAGTGCTGCGGCCACCGCATAGCCGGCCTGATAGGCGTCGGCCGCTCCCTTGGTATCGCCGGTCGCCAGCAGCGCGTCGCCGACCCGGTTCTGCGAGAAGGACAGGTCGCGCTGCCATTCGGCGTTGGCCGGGTCGAGCTCCGCGAGATACTGCGCAAGCGCGAGCGCCGACTGGTAGTCGGTGAGCGCGCCTCGGCTGTCGCCGGCGGCCTGCCTGGTGTCGGCGAGCTTGCTGATGCCGAGGCCGAGGTCGCGCCGCCACAGCGTGTTCCCGGGATCGCGCGCGACCAGCTTCCTGCTGATCTCGACGCTCTGCCGGTAGAAATCCTGCGCGCTCGCATTGTCGTCGGTCAGCCGGGAGATATCGCCCATCGCATTGAGGCTGACGGTGATGTCGCGCTGCAGCTCCATGTCGTCCGGCGATTTCGCGGACAGGTCGCGCGAAATCGCCAGCGCCGCGTCGTATTCCGCCTGCGCCGCCTCCAGGTCGTTGCCCATGCGCAGCGCCAGCCCGAGCTTGCTGTGGCTGACGCCGAGGTCGCGGCGGTATCCGGCGTAATCGGGCACGTTCTCGACGAGAAACGCGCTGATCTTCAGGCCAACGCGGTAATCCTGCTCGGCGCCCGCGACATCGCCCGAGATGCGCCGGGCGTCGCCGGTCTGGTTGTAGCTGTAGGCGAGGTCGCGCACGTATTCGAACTCGGGCTCCTTGTCGATGATGTCCTTCAGCGTCGCGCGCGATTCCTCGAACATGGCGATGGCGCCGGCGATGTCGCCCTCGGCCAGCCGCACCTCGGCGATCTTGTCGCGGGCGACGACGACGTCGCGCTGGCGCGCCACGACATCGGGCTGGGCGGCGGCGCGCTTCTCCGCCGCCCTGGCCATCGCCTCGTAGGCGGTCGCCGCGGCGGCGAGGTTGCCCACGGTCATCTGCATGGTGCCGACCAGTTCCAGCGAGAGCGTGTGGCGATAGCGCGCGTCGTCGGGAATGTCGAAGCCGGCCACTTCGTCGTAGAGCGAGGCGGCCTTGCCGAAATCCTCGATGGCCAGCGCGTAGTTCAGCTCGGCGCGCGCCGCGCCGCCGGCGAGATAGTGGGTCTCGGCCTCGGAGATGGTGCGGTCGATATAGTGCTGCTTCAGGTCTACGCGCGATTCCTAGTCGATGGCGGCGGCCTTGGTCAGCAGGATGCGCGCCTCGCCGAAGGCGCCCAGCGCAAGCTGCGCCTCCGCCTGCCCGCGCAGTTCAGCCACCCGCGGATCGGAAGAGGCGAATTTGCGCATGTCGGCCCGCACCTGGACGAAGGACTGCGCCGCTTCCGTCAGCTTGGCCCGCCGCTCGCCCTCCTGCATCGTCGGGCCGCCCGAGGTGATAAGCGCCGCGTAGAGCGGCGCCAGCGGCATGTCGGCGCTCGCCGCCACCTTTTCGACCTCGCTGCGCAGGTCGGGCGTTATATCGGCCATGGCGAGCAGCAGACGGTCGCGCTCCGGCAGCGCGGACGAGGACGCGGCGGCGAAAAAGAGTTTCGGCAGGCCGTTCTCGACATAGGGAAGCTGCCGGCCGCGCGAGACGTCGTAGACTTCCTGCTGCACCAGGGTCAGCACCGAGCGGATCTCCAGGCCTTCCGTCGGCAGGAATTTCGCCAGCGCGGCGGAGAATTCCGAATTGCCGGCAGCGCCGTCCGAGGCGGTCTGGCCAGGCGCGGCGGAGAAGGAGAACAGGATGTTCTCCGCGCGTCCCATACGCCCGAGCCCGGGCTTGACGGCGGCGGCGACCTCCGGCTTCAGCGAGACGGCCCCGCGCCCGGAGCCGTCCTCCGCTCCCGGCTGCCCGCCGAACGGATCGTTGCGGCAGGCGTCGAGCACGATCAGGCCGATCCTGCCGATGGCCGCCACGGCCTCGGTCACTTCCTCCAAGGGAAGGCTGGTCTCCTTCAGCCGCTCCAGTGAGGCGGGATCGGCATCGACGGGCAAGAGGCGGTTCTCGCCGTTGATCTCGACCCCATGGCCCGAGAAGAAGACCAGCGCCACGTCGGCGCCCGCGCCGTCCTCGCGGAAATCGTCGAGCGCCCGGCGCATCCGGCGCAGGTCGCGGTTGGTCTCGGAAAACACCTCGAAGCCGAGCTTCTCCAGCGCCGTCTCGACGGCACGGCCGTCATTCACGGCGTTCTCCAGCGGCCGCAGGATCTTATACTCGTCGGCGGCCAGGACGAGGGCCACGCGCTTCTCGGCCCAGGCCGAGCCCGCCAGACACGCGAAGATGACGACGAGCAGAACCCTGACCACGCCCCGACTGCCCCGATGCGGCCCGAAAGGTTCCACGCCTTTGCGGCAAGGGCAAGACCGGCGCGGCGCGGGCAAAGGAGATTCGGACGCTTACGATTGCGGACGGACCTGACGGGACATAGATTCTGGTCCATGGACACCTCGCCCGCCCCCTTCGTGCCGCCGGCGCCGAAGCCACGCACCAGCCCGCCCTCGACGCTGGAGATGCTGCGGATCGTCTACCGCAACCCGCTCGAACTGTGGGGCGAGCCGTCCTACAACGAACCCTGGATCAGCGTGTCCGGTGTCGGCGGGCCGCTGGTGGTGGCGAACGATCCGGGGCTGATCCGCCACGTGCTGGTGGAGAACGCCAAGAACTACAAGATGGCGACGGTGCGCCAGCTCCTGCTGCGCCCCATCCTGCGCGACGGGCTGCTGACCGCCGAGGGCGAGGTCTGGAAGCGCTCGCGCAAGGCGATGGCGCCGGTCTTCACGCCGCGCAACATTTTCGGCTTCGCCGCGCCGATGCTGGCGCGCGCCGAGGGCTTCGCGGAGAAATACGAGGACGGCAGCACGGTCGACGTCGCGCAGGAGATGACCATGCTCACCTACGACATCCTGGCCGAGACGCTGTTCTCCGGCGAGATCGCCGGGGAGAAAGGCAGCTTCGCCGACGAGGTGGAGCGGCTGTTCGAGACGATGGGCCGGGTCGACCCGCTCGACCTCTTGCGCGCGCCGGAATGGCTGCCGCGCCTGACGCGGCTGCGCGGCCGCAGGACTCTCGCCTATTTCCGCAAGATCGTGCGCGACACGATGGAGATGCGCGCCGACAAGCTGAAGCGCGATCCGGGCGCCGCGCCGCAGGACTTCCTGACCCTGCTTCTGAGGGCGGAAGGCCCGGAAGGCTTGAGCCGCGCCGAGATCGAGGACAACATCATCACCTTCATCGGCGCCGGCCACGAGACGACGGCCCGGGCGCTCGGCTGGACGCTCTACTGTCTCGCCGAGGCGCCGTGGGAGCGCGAGCCCATCGAAGCCGAGATCGACGCGGTTCTGGCACGCGAGCCCGACCCGGCAAAGTGGCTGGAGGCGATGCCGCTGACGCGCGCCGCTTTCGAGGAGGCGCTGCGCCTCTACCCGCCGGCGCCCTCGATCAACCGCGAGCCCATCGAGACGGAGCAGTACGGGACGCTGACGCTGCGCAAGGGTGCCGCCGTGCTGGTCATGCCGTGGGTCATCCACCGCCACCGCAAATTGTGGGATCGGCCGGACGCTTTCCTGCCGGAGCGCTTTCACCCAGGCAACCGGGAAAAGATCGACCGCTTCCAGTACCTGCCCTTCGGCGCCGGCCAGAGGGTATGCATCGGCGCGGCCTTCGCCATGCAGGAGGCGATCATCGCGCTCGCCGTGCTGCTGTCGCGCTATCGCTTCGACACGGTGGCCGAAACGAAGCCATGGCCGGTGCAGAAGCTGACCACCCAGCCGGAGGGCGGCCTTCCCATGACCGTGACGCGGCGCAGATGATCCTGTCTGCTGGCCCCGCAGGCCGGAATCGTGTATGATCCGGCCATGGTCAAAACGGCGCAGAACTCCGCGGGCGGCGGAATTTCCCTGAAAGAGGCGATGCACCTCCAGGCGCTGGAGGGCAATCCGCTGGATGCCGAACAGGTTGCAATGTTCGAGATGTTCGAGCGGGAAAACTGGCCGGAAGAAAAGCGTCTCAGCCATATCCGCCAGCGGGCGGCGGCGAGGCGACATATTGCTGCTGAATGAGCGAAGATCCTTATTGCTATCCTCCGGATCACACCGTTCTTCGCAACAAGCTTGATATCCGTGACGCTGACGAGCTGGATTATATCGAACGCGAGTTCGTATCTCACCGCATGCGCGCCGGCGTTCCCACCGGTCGCTTCGACCTCGCTCATCTGAAGGCGATCCACCGGCATCTTTTCCGGGACATCTACGCCTGGGCCGGCGAGCTGCGCACGGTCGAGATCAGCAAGGGCGGCAGCCGGTTCCAGTTTCGCCGCTTCATCGAGACGGGCATGGCCGACGTGCACCGCCGCCTCGTCGAGACGCGCTTCCTGCGCGACCTGTCGGCAGAGGATTCGCGCGCGAGGCCGGCTGCATCCTCGGCGACGTGAACCACGTCCATCCCTTCCGAGAGGGCAACGGGCGCACGCAGATGCTCTACCTCAAGCAGCTCGCCACGCAGGCCGGCCACGCGCTCGACCTCTCGCGCATCGATCGCGACGCCTGGATGGCGGCATCGCGCCAAGCCAATATCGGACGCTACGAAGCCATGGGCGCCTGCATCGCCGCCGCGCTCGACGGCTGACGCTGCTTCCGGATCAGCGGCCGCCCTGAAAAATGTTCTCCACATGGACGGGCCAGCGGCGCGGCAGGACGGCCACCATGTCGAAACGCAGCGAAAGGCGCGCGTAGTCGGGCTGGCGCACCAGCCAGAGGTCGGCCGCGCCTTCGATGCGGCGCTCCGACATCCGGCCGATCGCCTCCATGGCCTCGACGAGCGTCGGCCGCGCCTTCACCTCCACGATCAGCACGAGGTCGCGGCGGCGCGCGATCAGGTCGATCTCGCCGAGCTTGGTGCGGTAGCGCCGCGCCACGATGCGATAGCCCTTGACCAGGAGCGCCAGCGCGGCGAGCCATTCGGCGCGATGGCCGAGCCGGTAGGCCGTCAGACGGCGCGGCGCGGCGTCAGGACGCATCGCGCGCGGCCTTGAGCGCCAGCAGGCGGCGGTAGAGCTCGGGCTTCTTCGCTCCGGTCATGCGCGCCGCCTCGCCGGCCGCCTTCGATGCCGGCATTTCCGCCGCGAGCGACAGGAGCAGGCGGTCGATATCCTCCGCATCCGCCTCGGCCGCCGCGGGCGGACCGATACAGACGACGACCTCGCCCTTCGGCGCGCCGGCGGCGTCGTAGTGCGCCGCCAACTCAGGAAGTGTCCCGGTGCGGAACTCCTCGAAGGCCTTGGTCAGCTCGCGGCCGACCGCGGCGGAACGCCCGCCCAGGACCTCTGCCATGGCGGCGAGCGAATCGGCCAGCCGGCGCGGCGACTCGAAGAAGACCAGCGTGGCCGGCACCGCTTTCAGCGCCTCCAGCCGCGTCCGGCGGGCGCCGTCCTTCACCGGCAGGAACCCGGCGAAGAGGAAGGCGTCGGACGGCAGGCCGGACGCCGTGAGCGCGGCGAGCACCGCCGAGGCGCCGGGAACCGGCACGATTCGGATGCCGGCGGCCCGCGCGGCCTCCACCAGCCTGTAGCCCGGATCGGAGACCAGCGGCGTGCCGGCGTCGGAGACCAGCGCCACGCTCCTGCCCTCCTCCAGAGCGGCGATGAGGCGCGGGCCGGCCTCGGCGGCATTGTGCTCGTGATAGGCGACCGGCTTCTGGCGTATGCCGTAGCGGTCGAGCAGCACGCGGGTGACGCGGGTGTCCTCGCAGGCCAGCACGTCGCAGGCGGCCAGCGTCTCCAGCGCCCGCAGCGTGATGTCCGCCAGATTGCCGATCGGGGTCGCCACCAGATAGAGCGCCGGCTCAAGCGGCCGCGCGGCGATCTCCGTCCCCGCGATTACGTAGCCGGCAGCGCGGTTTTCCACATCGTCTCCCCGAATGACGCCGGATCGATCCGACGCGCCAAGCATTGACACGGACGGGCGGGGGTTGCAAAGCGCGCGCTCGCAACGCCATGGCGGACCGATGACGCCCTTTCCCTCCAGACGCCGACTGCTTTCCGGATTGGCCTTAGCCGGGCTCTGCCTCGCAAGCTGTCAATCCGTGCCGTCCGGCGTTCCGGACGCGCCGCAAGCCCAGCCGCAGACGCCTGCGGTCTCCGAAACCCTGCCCCCACCGAAAGGCGAGACCATGGGCACGGGAACGGTGCGGGCTGCGATGCTCCTGCCGCTTTCGGCCACCGGCAACAGCGGCAGGATCGGCACGGAGCTGAAGAACGCCGCGCTGCTGGCGCTGGAGGACCTCGGCCCGCAGAACATCGAGATCGTGGTCAAGGACACCGCCGGCGAGCCGGCTGAGGCCGAGGCCATGGCGACGGAAGCGACGGCGGAGGGCTCCTCCGTGGTGCTCGGCCCCGTCTTCGCACAGGAAGTCGCCCGCGCGGCGGGCGTGCTGCGGCAGGCCGGCAAGATCGACATCGCCTTCTCCTCCGACCAGTCCGTTGCCGGCGGCGGCGTCTATCTCAACTCCTTCCTGCCGCAAAGCGTGGTGGACCGCACCGCCGCCTATGCGTTCGGGCAGGGCTACAAGAGCTTCGTGGCGCTGGTGCAGAACACCGCCGCCGGTACGCTCGCCGAGCGGCAATTGCGGGAGACCCTGCAGGAACTGGGCGGCACGCTGCTGCAGGTCGAGCGATACGAGCCGAACGACGCCTCGGTGCAGACGGCCGCTGCCGCAATCGCCGCCAAGGCGAACGAGGCGCAGGCGATCTTCATCCCCGACGGCGGCAACAGCCCCGCCGCAATTACCTCGGCGCTGCGCTCCAACGGCGTCGACCTGTCGACGAAGAAGCTGCTGGGCACGGCGCTGTGGAACACGGCCGCGCTGGGCGACCCAGCGCTGGCCGGCGCGTGGTTCGCCGACCTCGACCAGGAGCGGATCAGCGCGTTCAAGGCCCGCTACAAGGAAAAATTCGGCGCCGAACCGTCGACCAACGCGGTGCTCGGCTACGACAGCGTGGCGCTCGCCATCGCCATCGTGCGCAGCCACGGGCCGGTCGGCTTCACGCCGGGGGTGATCGAGTCGCGCGGCGGCTTCACCGGCTATGGCGGGGTGTTCCGCTTCGGCCATGACGGCTCCAACCAACGCGCCTATGCCGTCTACGAGGTGGAGGCGGGCGGCCGGCGCAAGCTGGTCAGCCCCGCCCCGACGAGCTTTGGCGGAAGCTGAGGCAGGTCCGCACCGTCAGCGCTGCGCGACGAGGATCGCGCCGCCGCCGATCAGGAGAACCCCCAGCCAGTTCGTCAGGCTGAGCCGCTCGCCGAGGAAGAGGACGCCGACGACGGCGACCATCACGACGCTCAGCTTGTCGATCGGCGCAACCCGCGCGGCATCGCCGATCTTGAGGGCGCGGAAGTAGCAGAGCCAGGAGGCGCCCGTCGCCAACCCGGACAGCACCAGGAACAGCCAGGTCCGGCCGGATACGGCAGCCGGCGCGTGCAGCTTGCCGGTCGTCGCCAGCAGCGCCGCCAGCACGGCGAGAATCACCACGGTGCGGATCAGCGTCGCCATGTCGGAATCGATATCGTGGACGCCGACCTTGGCGAAGATCGCGGTCAGCGCCGCGAAGACCGCCGAGAGCAGCGCCCAGACTATCCACGAGGACGTATAGTCAGCCATGATCGCTCCCTCTGCGCCGCACGGACCATGGTGGACGCGCCGCGCTCAGCGCGCAAGGTCGGCGACCAGCGCGTCGAGCACCGCCATGCCTGCGGGCGTGGCGCGCAGGCCCGAATTGCCGACCGGCGCCACCAGCCCCTCCTGCCGTAAAAGCGCCACGCGGTCGGACGGCAGCGGGCGGCCGGAAAGCGCCTCGTAGCGGATAAGGTCGATCCCCTCCGCCAGCCGCAGCCCCATCATCAGGAACTCGTCGGCCTCCTCCTCGCGCGACAGGATCTCGCCGCCGGAAAGGCCATGCCCCTTCACCTCCACCTGCCCCAGCCATGCCTCGGGGAATTTCTCCGTGAAGGTGACGACGCGGCGCCCGTCCTCGACATAGCGCCCGTGCGCCCCCGGACCCACGCCGACATATTCGCCATACCGCCAGTAGGTGAGATTGTGGCGGCTCTCGCAGCCCGGCTTGGCATGGTTGGAAATCTCGTAGGCGGGCAGACCGTGCGCCGCCGTCACCTCCTGCGTCGCCTCGTAGAGGTCGGCCGCCGCATCCGCATCCGGGACGACGAGCTTGCCGGCCGCGTAGAGATCGTGGAAGCGCGTGCCCTCCTCGATGGTGAGCTGGTAGAGCGAGAGGTGGTCGACCGCATAGCCGATCGCCCGCTTCAGCTCTTCCGTCCAGGCGGCCGGCGTCTGGCCGGGACGCGCATAGATGAGGTCGAAGGAGAGCCGCGGGAAAATCTCGCGCGCCAGCCCGATCGCCTTCAGCGCCTCCTCCACGTCGTGCAGCCGGCCGAGGAACTTCAGGTCAGCATCGTTCAGCGCCTGCACGCCGAGCGACACCCTGTTCACGCCGGCGGCGCGGTAGCCTCGGAAGCGCTCCGCCTCCACCGAGGACGGGTTGGCCTCCAGCGTGATCTCGATGCCGTCGGGCACCGTCCAGTTGGCGGACACGGCGTCGAGGACGGCTGCCACCGTCTCCGGCTTCATCAGCGAGGGCGTGCCGCCGCCGATGAAGATGCTGGTGACGGTGCGCGGGCCGGTGCGGCGGCGGCGGTCGGCCAGTTCGGCACGGAAGGCCGCCGCATAGCGCTCCTGGTCGACGCCGCGATGGCGGACATGGCTGTTGAAGTCGCAATAGGGGCACTTGGCCGCACAGAACGGCCAGTGGACGTAAACGCCGAAACCGGGATCGCGGTCCACGGTACGGCGCGGGAGCGCCACCACCGCGCCGTCGTCGCGGCAGTCGCGCGGGGCAAGGCCCGCCGGCGTCGGACGAAGCTCCTGCTCCACGGCTCAGGCCGATCCCAGCCGCGCCCGGGCGAACTTCCGGAAGGCGCGGGCGCGGTGCGACAGCGCGTCCGCCTGGCCCGGCTTCCAGCCGTGCTTTTCCTCCGCGCTCATCTCGCCGAAGGTGCGGGCATGGCCGAGCGGCAGGAAGACGGGATCGTAGCCGAAACCCTTGTCGCCGCGCGGCGGCCAAACGAGATGGCCCTCCGCCTCGCCGCGGAAATACTCCGCCTCGCCGTCCGGCCAGCAGAGGCAGAGGACGGCGACGAAACGGCCGGTGCGGGCCGCCGGATCGGTCGCGCCCTTCTCCTTCAGCAGGCGCTCGGTCTTCTCCATGGCCATCATGAAGTCGCGCGTGCCGTCCGGCCTTTCGGCCCAGTTGGCGGTGTAGACGCCCGGCTGGCCGTCCAGCGCGTCCACCACGAGGCCGGAATCGTCCGACATGGCCGGCAGGCCGGTCGCGCCGGCGGCGGCGAAGGCCTTGATGTAGGCGTTCTCCTCGAAGGTCGTGCCGGTTTCCTCCGGCTCGGGCAGGCCGAATTCCTTCGCCGACTTCGTCGCGATGCCGAAGGGCGCGGTGAGGTCGGCGAACTCCCGCAGCTTGCCGGCATTGTGGGAGGCGACGACCAGCGTCCGCCCTTTCAGGTCCTTCATCGAAAACCCCATATGCGCGGCTCGGCGAATTCCAGCGAATTGCCGGACGGATCGCGGATGTAGATGGAGCGGCCGCCACTGGGCCATTCGAAATCGGCCTCGACGGCGATGCCCTCGGCTTCGAAATGCGCCTTCCAGCGGTCGATCTCGGCGGCGCTCGCGGCAAAGCACAGATGCCCCTGCCCGACCGCGCCATGCGGCGGCACCGGCAGCTTCGCGTCCGGCCGCGGCGGCTGACGCGTCGCCTCCGCGTCGAACAGCAGCACGACGCCCTCGCCGCAGCGGAAGAAGACATGGCGGCCCTCGACGCGGACGATCCGCTCCAGCCCCAGCACCCCGCCGTAAAAGGCTTCCGCCGCCGCCAGGTCGGTGACGTAGAGCGCCGATTCGAGGACGGCCGAGGGGGTCATCGGAGAACCTACCCCACCGCCATCTGCTGGAGGCCGACCAGCCGCCTGATGCCGTTGCGCGCCAGCCCCATCAGCGCGGCGAACTGCTCCTCGCTGAACGGCTCGCCTTCGGCCGTGCCCTGGACCTCGACGATGCCGCCCTTGCCGGTCATGACGAAATTGGCGTCGGTGCCAGCCGAGGAATCCTCCAGATAGTCGAGGTCGATCACCGGCTCGCCGCCATGGATGCCGCAGGAGATCGCCGCGACGTGATCCTTCAGCACCCTGGACACCGACACCATCTGCCGCGCCTCCATCCAGCGCAGGCAGTCGTGGAGAGCGATCCAGCCGCCGGTGATGGAGGCCGTGCGCGTGCCGCCGTCGGCCTGGATGACGTCGCAGTCCACCGTGATCTGGCGCTCGCCGAGCGCCTGAAGGTCGACCACCGCACGAAGCGACCGGCCGATGAGGCGCTGGATCTCCAGCGTGCGCCCGCCCTGCCTGCCGGCGGAGGCCTCGCGGCGCATGCGCTCGCCGGTGGCGCGCGGCAGCATGCCGTATTCGGCCGTCACCCAGCCGCGGCCGCTGTTGCGCAGCCAGCCGGGCACCTTCTCCTCCAGGCTCGCCGTGCAGAGCACATGCGTGTCGCCGAACTTGACCAGGCAGGAACCTTCGGCGTGCTTGGAGACGTCACGCTCGAAAGAGATGGCGCGCATTTCGTCGGGCTGGCGTCTGGAGGGGCGCATCGGGGTCTCGGGCTCCGGGATTCGTCGCCGGCTTGTAGACGCGCGGGGCGGCCGGCGCAAAGGAAAAGCCGGCGGCGCGGGAGGTTGTGTTCGCGGATCGGGCCTCTATATTCCGGTTCCGAGGTTTGCCGCGCAATGACAACGCCGATCACCGACCCGACCCTCCAGTCCCTCGACCTGCGCTCGCGCGATATCTTCCGGCGCATCGTCGAATCCTACCTGCGCGACGGCGACCCCGTGGGCTCGCGCAACCTGTCGCGGCTCCTGCCCGCCTCGCTGTCGCCGGCGACGGTGCGCAACGTGATGAGCGATCTCGAACATCTCGGCCTCATCTACGCGCCGCACATCTCGGCGGGACGGCTGCCGACGCAGAAGGGCCTGCGCTTCTTCGTCGACGCCTTCATGGAGTTCGGCGACCTTCCCGAGGAGGACCGGCGGGCGATCGAGGCGCAGGTCAAGGCGGCCGGCTCCGGCGCGTCGGTGGAGCACATCCTGACCGAGGCCAGCCAGATGCTGTCCGGCCTGTCGCGCGGCGCCGGCGTGGTGCTGACCGCGAAGAGCGAGACGCCGCTGAAGCACATCGAGTTCATCCAGCTCGACCCGACACGCGCGCTGGTCGTGCTGGTGTCGCAGGGCGGCGACGTGGAGAACCGCGTGGTCGAGCTGCCGGCCGGCGTAACCACCTCGCAGCTGCACGAGGCGTCCAACTATCTCAACGCGCATATACGCGGGCGTACGCTCGCCGAGGCGCGCGGCGAGGTCGAGCGGCTGAAGGCCGAGACGCGCCAGGCGCTCGACACGCTGTCGCAGGATCTCGTCGAAAGAGGGCTGGCGGTCTGGGCCGGCGGCGAGGCCGACGTGCCGGGCCGGCTCATCGTGCGCGGGCGGGCGAACCTCCTGGAAAACGTCACCGCGCAGGCCGACCTGGAGCTGCTCAAGCATCTTTTCGACGATCTGGAGACCAAGGACGGGCTGATCCAGCTCCTCGACATCGCGGAGGGCGGATCGGGCGTGCGCATCTTCATCGGCTCGGAAAACAAGCTTTTCTCGCTTTCCGGCTCCTCGCTCGTGGTGGCGCCCTACCGGGACAAGGACGCCAGGCTGGTCGGCGCGCTCGGCGTCATCGGCCCGACGCGGCTCAACTACGCCCGCATCGTGCCGATGGTCGACTAC
The DNA here is from genome assembly GCA_017305925.1 of Hyphomicrobiales bacterium. GTDB lineage: Bacteria > Pseudomonadota > Alphaproteobacteria > Rhizobiales > Rhizobiaceae > Arvimicrobium. Next base: position 61,040 of record JAFKJW010000056.1, read on the forward strand.
ACCGCGCAGCTCGTCAGCCGCATGCTGCGCTAAGGCTGTCCCGCAGGCCACGCCTGCACCTTGATTTTTGCCGTTCGAACATCGATATCGGGCGCAAATTCGTGGCCCCGAACGAGCAACGGAAAGCATGATGAACGATACGCCGAAAGACCGCCAGGCAACCGTGGAGAACCTCGACGCCGAAGCCGCCGCACCGCAGGCGCCGGAAAGCGACTTCGAGGTCCTGCAACGCCTGATGAAGGAGAACGAGGAATTGAAGGACCGGGCGCTGCGCGCCGCGGCGGAGATGGAGAACCTTCGCCGCCGCACCGCGCGCGACGTTCAGGATGCGCGCGCCTATGCGATCGCGAATTTCGCGCGCGACATGCTGTCGGTCTCCGACAATCTGCGCCGGGCGCTGGACGCCATCCCGGCCGATGCCGGGGACGGCGCGATCAAGGCGCTCGCCGAGGGCGTGGAGATGACGGAGCGCACCATGCTCTCCACGCTGGAGCGGCACGGCGTGAAGAAGCTCGCGCCGGAAGGCGAGAAGTTCGACCCGAACTTCCACCAGGCGATGTTCGAGATTCCCGATCCGGGCGTTCCGGCAGGCACGGTGCTGCAGGTCGTACAGCCGGGCTATTCCATCGGCGAGCGCGTGCTCAGGCCGGCCATGGTCGGCGTCTCGACCGGCGGGCCGAAGCAGGCGGCGGCGAACGATTCCAGGCCCGAACCCCATCCGGCCGGAGAGCAGGCCGGCAAGGATGCCTGACGGCGGCAGGCCGGCGGCGTTCCGCGAAAGCGGCGTGACGGCCGGCGGCCCTTCTCCATGAACCCGATCCAGGTGCTCGACTATGCCGGCGTCGCGGTCTTCGCCGCGACCGGCGCTCTTGCCGCGTCGCGCAAGCAGCTCGACATCATCGGCTTCCTGTTCCTGGCGAGCGCGGCCGCGCTCGGCGGCGGCACCTTCCGCGACCTGATCCTCGGCGTGCCGGTCTTCTGGGTGGCCAACACCGACTACATCTGGATCTGCCTCGTCGTGACGGTCGCCGTGTTCTTCGGCGCGCCGAGCATGGAATCCCGCTACAAGGCGCTGCTCTGGCTCGACGCCGTGGGCCTTGCCGCCTTCGCCGTCATGGGCGCGGCCAAGGGCCTGACCGCCACCGGCTCGGCGCCCGTGGCGGTCGTCACCGGCATGCTCACCGCCGCCTTCGGCGGCGTGCTGCGCGACGTGCTGGCGAACGAGCCGTCGGTGCTGCTGCGGCGCGAAATCTATGTCAGCGCGGCCCTTGCGGGCGCGGCAACCTATGTCGTGCTCGCCATCGCCGGCGTGCCGGCACCGGCCTCGGCGCTCGCCGCCTTCGCGGTGGCGCTCTTTATCCGCGGCGGGGCGCTGCGCTTCGGCTGGAGCCTGCCGACCTACGGGTCGCGGCCCGGCCGGAAGCCCGAAGACATCTCCTGATCGGACGCTACGGCTTCAAGCCAGTGGACAAACGGGCCGGAATGTCCGATTCGCCTGTTCCGGAACTCCCGCAACAGACCAAAGCCGCCCGCCATGACCGACATTCCCGACCCCCGGCACTTCGCCCATGTCACCGACTGGGTGTTCGACCTCGACAACACGCTCTACCCGCACCACACAAACCTCTTCGCGCAGATCGACGTGAAGATGACTTCCTACGTGTCGGAACTGCTCAAGCTGCCGCGCGAGGAAGCCCGCAAGCTCCAGAAGGAGCTCTATCTGGAGCACGGCACGACGCTTGCCGGGCTGATGGCGCGCCACGGCGTCGACCCTGACGATTTCCTGATGCGCGTCCACGACATCGACTATTCGTGGCTGTCGCCCGACCCGGCGCTGGGCGAGGCCATCCGGCACCTGCCGGGACGCAAGTTCATCCTGACCAACGGCAGCCGCAGCCATGCGGAGAACACCGCGCGGCAGCTCGGCATACTCGACCAGTTCGACGACATCTTCGACATCGTCGCCGCCGACCTGAAGCCGAAGCCGGCGCGCGAGCCCTACGAAAAATTCGCCGGCCTGCACGGCATCGCCGGACCGAACGCCGTGATGTTCGAAGACATCGCCCGCAACCTCAGCGTGCCGAAGGCGCTCGGCATGAAGACGGTGCTGATCGTGCCGCGCAATTTCGAGCCCACCTTCGCCGAGATCTGGGAGCAGGATCCCGCGCAGGACGACGACGTCGACTATGTGACGGACGATCTGGCCGCCTTCCTGCGCACCATCGGCCCCGCGCAGCCGGCTTGAAGCGTGTCGCGCTCCTTCGGATTCGCTCCTCGCGCTTCAAGCTGCCGTTTTATCGCATGCCGTTATCCCGAAACCGGTTCCCACTTTCGGGCGGCATGCTTCAGGCCGACCCGCCCGCCTCGTCGAGGCGGTAGAAGCGGCGGATGATGCCCCACGCCTCCTCGGCTGTCTCGGCATGGTCGATCAGATCCTGGTCGCCGGGCGAGATGGTGCCCTGCTCGGCGAGGAAGTCGAGATTGAAGGCGCCTTCCCAGAACCGCTTGCCGAACAGAATCACCGGCACGCGCTCCATGCGGCCGGTCTGGATCAGCGTCAGCGTCTCGAAGAATTCGTCCAGCGTCCCGAAGCCGCCGGGAAACACCACCACCGCCTTGGCGCGCATGACGAAGTGCATCTTGCGGATGGCGAAATAGTGGAAGTTGAAGCAGAGGTCCGGCGTCACATAGGCGTTCGGCGCCTGCTCGTGCGGGAGCACGATGTTCAGCCCGATCGACGGCGCACCGACATCGTCGGCACCGCGGTTGCCCGCCTCCATGACGCCCGGCCCGCCGCCCGTGACGACCACGAACTCGCGATAGTAGGACGCAGCCGACTGCTGCGAGCAGAGGCGGGCGAACTTGCGCGCCTCCTCGTAGTATTTGCTGTTTTCCTCGAGGTTCCTGCGCTGCGTCTCGTTCTTGGCCGCCCAGGCGTGGCCGCCGGGCTCCGGCAGGCGGGCGCCGCCGAACATCACCACGGTCGAGCGGATGCCCCGCTCGGCGAGCAGCATCTCCGGCTTCAGCATCTCGAGTTGCAGCCTGACCGCGCGCAATTCGCGGCGGGTCATGAAATCCGGATCGTCCCAGGCAAGCCGGTAGGTGGCGGAGCGCGTCTGCGGGGTGTCCGGGACGCTCTTTATCCGCTCCAGATCCTCGTCGGAATGCGGCAGCGGCGTCCAGCCGGTATCGTCCTTCATGGGCACGGCAGCGCCGCCTGCCTGCGGCGTGACGCGCCGCTGCTGCGATTGACCCGTTTTCATGCTTGCCATACTAGCCACGTTGGAACCCCGCATCATCCTTCCATCTAAGCAGCGGCATCTTAACGCCGCCTTTAACGGAGTGTTTGCCATGGCAAAGCATGACCTTGCCAATCTCGAAAGCGTCATCGAAGCCGCTTTCGACGCCCGCGACGGCATTTCGACGTCGACGCGCGGCGAAACGCGCGAGGCGATCGAGACCGCGCTCGACCTGCTCGACCGCGGCGAGGTCCGCGTGGCGGAGCGCCGCGCCGACGGCTCCTGGCACGTCAACCAGTGGCTGAAGAAGGCAGTGCTGCTCTCGTTCCGCATCAATCCGATGGAGGTGATCAAGGGCGGCCCCGGCGAGGCCGTCTGGTGGGACAAGGTGGCGTCGAAGTTCGACGGCTGGGGTGCGGTCGATTTCGAGAAGGCGGGCTTCCGCGCGGTGCCGTCGGCCGTGGTGCGCCGCTCCGCCCACATCGCCCCCGGCGTGGTGCTGATGCCCTCCTTCGTCAATATCGGCGCCTATGTGGACAGCGGCACGATGGTCGACACCTGGGCGACGGTGGGCTCCTGCGCGCAGATCGGCAAGAACGTGCATCTCTCCGGCGGCGTCGGCATCGGCGGCGTGCTGGAGCCGTTGCAGGCCGGCCCGACGATCATCGAGGACAACTGCTTCATCGGCGCGCGCTCCGAGGTCGTGGAAGGCTGCATCGTGCGCGAGGGCGCGGTGCTCGGCATGGGCGTCTTCATCGGCAAGTCGACGAAGATCGTCGACCGCTCGACCGGCGAGATTTTTTACGGCGAGGTGCCGTCGCACTCGGTCGTGGTCGCCGGCACAATGCCGGGCAAGCCGCTGCCGAACGGCGAGCCGGGGCCGAGCCTCTACTGCGCGGTGATCGTCAAGCGCGTCGACGAGAAAACCCGCTCCAAGACGTCGATCAACGAACTCCTGAGAGATTGACTTTTCATACAACAGTCGCACCTTGCCGCGGGCGCAGAATGACGCGCCTTTCCGATGGAGGGGTGAAAGATGGACTGGAAATGGCTTTTCACGAGCTTGGACGGCCGAATCAACAGAGCCAAGTTCTGGGCCGGCGTCGGCGTGATGTTCGTGGTCATGATCGTCGCGATCATCCTCGACAACCTGCTCGGCCTGACATTCACGCCCGAGTTCCCGTATGGGTGGCTCTATGCGCTCGCCACGATCGTGCTGATCTGGCCGGCAATCGTGCTCTACGCGAAACGCTGGCACGACCGCGACAAGTCCGGCTGGTGGTCGCTCATCATGCTGGTGCCGTTCATCGGCGGCATCTGGTTCCTGGTCGAGTGCGGCATCCTCGAGGGCACCCGCGGCCCCAATCGCTTTGGACCGGATCCGCTTGGCTGACCCTAGAAACTTTTTCTGGCTTTTCTTCAGCCTGAAAGGCCGCGCCGGGCGCGCGGCCTATTTCCTGGCCGGCCTCTTCGTGCTGATCGTCCAGATGTTCTTCTTCTACCGCGTCGGCATGGAGGTGGAGGGATCGCCCGCGAGCCAGGCGTGGGCCGGGGCGTTCCTGGTGGCGGTGCTGGTCGCAACATGGTGCAACTTCGCGCTGACCGCCAAGCGCTTCCACGATTTCGGCAAGCCGACCGGCTACGCGGCGATCTCGCTCGTCGCCGGCTTCATCCTGGTGGTCGTGCTGTCGCTCATCAAGGGCGAGGACGGGCCGAACCGCTACGGCCCCGGACCGGACATCGCCATATAGGCGGGGTCCTCCGCGACACTCACCGCTTCATCAGCCGCCTGACCAGCCCGGCCGGCAGCCGCCGCGCCACCTTATTGGCGAAGGCGTGATGGATGAGAAGCTGGCCGAGCCCCTCGCGTCCGAAGTCCGGATGTGCCGACAGGACGTGACCGAACGTGCTTCCCTTGCAGTCGAAGGAAAGATCGACGGCGATCACCTGCCCGTCGAGGGCGAACCAGGATGCGCGCAGGCCGGAATCCGGCCGGCCGGCAATGTCGGTGAAGAAATCGCGGAAACGGGTGTCGCGCACGGTGGGGGCCGCAAGGCCGTGGCCGTCCAGCGACGCGGTCTTCAGATCGACGGCCCTGGCGGCAAGGGCCGCCGCCTCCGCGCCGGGGCGGGCCTCGCCCGCCGCAAAGTCGCCCAGTTCGCCGATGCGGCGCAGGCGGCGGCGATGGCTCGACCGGTCACGCGCCGAATAGGCCTTGCCCGGCCCGTCCGGACCGACACGGCAGGCGAGCCGCGCGAAAGGCGCCTGCGTCGGCTCGATCCGCACCGGAGAAGGCGGGCGCAGCCGCCACAGCGCCGCATCCGCCCGCACGCGGCGCGCCAGGATCACGTCGGCGCCGCTTTCGGCAACCGTTTCCCAGACCACCGCGACGGCGCGCGCCGGCAGATCGGGCGCGACGAGCGCATCGTCGAATTGCGCCACCGGCGCGCCCATGAATTCCAGCACGTTCAGGCCGAAGCGCCGGCGCCTCGTCAGCGGCAGGACGCAGTCCAGCCTGCCGCCGACGCGCGCGGCAACGACATGAAGCGCCGCCGGCCTCTCCAGATAGTGGCTGGCCCACGCATCCAGAAAGGCGAAATCCTGAAACACGTTGTGCGGCAGAGCCGCCCGGCGGAACAGGTCCCGCCACTCCCCCGCAAGCGACTGCAAGCCCGCCATGTCCGTGACGACCGTCACATCCACGTCGGCGGCATCCGGCGGAAGAGCGGGCGCTCCCGGCTCCGTGCGGAGCGCCGCCGTGCTCATGGCGGGTCGCCGGACCGGTGGAAGGCGATCAGGCGCTTCAGGCCCTCGATGCGGAATTTCAGCAGGTAGGGCGGAATCAGCAGCGGGTGACGCGCGGCGAACGGCGCGTCCTGCTCCACGAGATGGCGGATGGCCAGCACCGGGATCGGCGCGCGCAACGGCCGGAAGACGGGATTCCAAAGGCCGGGCGCATCGGACGCCTCATGCATCATGCCGATCATCCGGAACCGCCGCAGTGAATAGAATTTGTTCCTGGCCTGGACGCGCTGGATCATCGCCACGCCCTCCGGGGACACGCAGCCCGGGAAACCGACGATGACGGTGCGGAAATGCTCCATCCCCGGCTTGCAGGGAATCTCTTCGAGGTCCGCGAAGCAGCGGCGGATCAGCGCGAACGCCTCCTCCTCGTCGGCCGGCGTGGCATGGCTGATGGCGACGCGGATCGTGTCCAGCCTGCCGGCCTGCTTGGTGAACGGGCAGACCGCGCCGGTGCGCCCGAGATCCGGGTGTGCGCTCATCAGGTAGGAATGCACCCAATGGAGCAGCGTCGCCATGTCGCGGTCGTCCGCCCAGGCGCCCGAGCGGGCCTCCGTGACGGTGAGACGGGGCGCGTCGGCGGCACTCTGCGGCAATCTGTCCAGCATGGCGGAACCTTCGGCTTTTCCTTTCCCGGATAGCAGGTCCGCCTTTCGGAAGCCTTTATGACGCAGGCGAATTGCTAGGGATCCGGCCGCCCTTTCGCCCGCCGTGACAGAATGGCGGCTTTGGGCTACAGCGGGCCGCCCGATACCGGAATCGGGCGGTTCGCTGTAGCTTTTGTTTTCGCATCGCTTTTGCCGAAAACCGGCATCCACTTTTCGGCGCGATGCTCTAGAGGCTCTGTCATGTCGCTGCCCGTCGATCCCGTCGCCAATCTCGCCATGCTGATCCGCTGCCCGTCGGTCACGCCGGCCGAGGCGGGCGCGCTCGGCGCGCTTCAGTCCATGCTGGAACCGCTCGGCTTCCTGGTCGAGCGGCCGGTCTTCAGCGAGGCCGGGACCGCCGATGTGGAGAACCTCTATGCCCGGCTTTCGGGCAACGGGCCGCATCTGATGTTCGCCGGCCATACCGACGTCGTGCCGGTCGGCGACGAGGCCGCCTGGACCCACCCGCCCTTCGCCGCCGACATCGCCGGCGGCATGATGTTCGGCCGCGGCGCGGTGGACATGAAGGGCGGGATCGCCTGCTTCGTGGCGGCGGTCGCGCGCTATGTCGAGGCGCATGGACAGCCCAGCGGGTCCGTCTCGCTGGTCATCACCGGCGACGAGGAAGGCCCGTCGGTCAACGGCACGGCCAAGCTGCTCGAATGGGCGGCGGGCAAGGGAGAGACGTGGGACGCCTCGATCGTCGGTGAGCCGACCAACCCGGAGGCGCTGGGCGACATGATCAAGACCGGGCGCCGCGGCTCTATCTCCGGCCTCGTCACCGTAAACGGGCGGCAGGGGCACGTCGCCTACCCCCATCTGGCGGACAATCCGGTGCGCGGTCTGATGGCACTTCTGGATGCGCTGCTCGGCAAGCCGCTGGACGCCGGCACGGCCGACTTCCAGCCGAGCAATCTGGAGGTGACGACCGTCGATGTCGGCAACCCGGCCACCAACGTCATTCCGGCGCGGGCCAGCGCCACGTTCAACGTCCGTTTCAACGACACCTGGACGGCCGAGAGCCTGCAAGCGGAAATCCACAACCGGCTGGACCGAGCCGCTCGCGGCGGCCGCTACCGCAGGGACCGCGCCGAACCGGTCGCCTACGACCTCACCTGGAAGGACCGGCCGAGCGAGGTCTTCCTGACCCGCGACGAGAAGCTGGTCGGGCTGCTCTCGCGCTCGGTGGAGGCGATGACGGGACGTACGCCGAAGCTCTCGACCACCGGCGGCACGTCCGACGCGCGCTTCATCAAGGACTATTGTCCGGTCGTGGAATTCGGGCTGGTCGGGCAGACCATGCACATGGTGGACGAGCGCGTGGCGCTCGCCGACCTCGAGACACTGACCCGCATCTACCTGCGGTTCCTCGAAGACTGGTTCGGCTGAGGCGAGACGGTCATGGAGGCCGCAGAGATAAGACGCAGCCTGACGGGGGCATGGCGCCTGATGATGGGCCGCGCCGACGGCCTGAAGCTGCTCGACGTCTCCGCCGAGGGCTTTTGGGATTCCTTCTTCGCGATCATCGTCGCGGCCCCGGCGCTGGTGGTCGGCTGGCTGGCGAGTGCCGACGATTTCCAGCAGGCGGAGAGCATCGCCGCCCGCCTCTCCGTCGTGCTGCGGCTGGCGCTGGTCGATCTTTGCGTCTGGGTGCTGCCGCTGGTCGCGCTCGGCCTCGTCGTGCGCCAGGCGGACATAGCCGACCGCTTCGTCCACTATGTCGTGTCGGGCAACTGGGCTTCCGCGGTGCGCGTCTGGATGATGCTGCCGCCCAGCCTGCTGCGGCTTCTGGCGCCGGGCGCCGCCGATCTCGCTTCCCTGCTCTCGTTCCTGCTTTTCGCCGTCTCGTTGGTCCTGACGTGGCGGCAGACCAATGCGGCGCTTGGCAAGGGACCCGCCGTCGCCACGGCGCTGTTCGTCGGCATGTTCTTCTGTTCGGTGATCGTGCTGCTGGTCCTGCAGCGCATGGTGGGGCTCGACATGACAGGTCAGGCGCCCGGATAGTCGACCCGCGTCAGATAGAGGCCGTCCGGCGGCGCGACCTGGCCGCAGGCGGCGCGGTCGCGGGCCCCGAGTGCTGCGGCAAGGTCGCGGGCGGTCCATTTTCCCGCGCCGACCTCCTTCAGGCTGCCGACCATCGAGCGCACCTGGTTGTGCAGGAACGAGCGCGCCGAAGCGCGGATCTCGATCACGTCGCCATGCCTCGCCACGTCGAGGCGGTCGAGCGTGCGCAGCGGGCTGTCGGCCTGGCAATGGGCGGAGCGGAAGGTGGTGAAATCGTGCCGGCCGAGCAGTCCTTGCGCGGCCTCGTGCATGGCTTCCGCGTCGAGGGAGCCCGGCACGCGCCAGGCCCGGCCGCGCTCCAGCGCCAGCGGGGCGCGCCGGTTGACGATGCGATAGAGATAGTGCCGGGCAATCGCGGAAAAGCGCGCGTCGAACGTGTCCGGGACTTCCGCCGCCGCCAGCACCGCCACCCGCTCGCCCGCCGTGGCGAGGTGGGCGTTGAGCGCATTGGCGACCGTGTTCGCCGCCCATGGCTTGGAAAGGTCGACATGCGCCACCTGCCCGGTGGCGTGGACGCCGGCATCGGTCCGCCCCGCCCCGCGTATGCCGACGGTTTCTCCCGAAAAGGCGAGCACCGCCTGCTCGAGCGCGGCCTGCACCGAATGCTGGCCTGCCTGACGCTGCCATCCGGCATAGGGGACGCCGTCATATTCGACGTCGAGGCGGTAGCGCGGCATCGCTACAGTCCGGCAAAGGCGTGCGGATAGACGAGCCGCCCCTCGGCGGGAGCATCCCCCCAGGCGAGCGCCTGCAGGGCTTCGCACTGATAATCGCTTTCGAAGCCGGCGGCGCGCCCATGCGCATAGCTGAAGCGGCCGTAATAGGCGGGATCGCCGAGCACGACGGAAAGCGCCTCCCCCGTTTCCCGCAGACGGGCGTGGGCCGCCTCGACAAGTGTCCGGCCGACTCCCCGCCTTTGCCAAGGGCGAGCGACGGCCAGGGGCGCGAGGGCGACCGCCGGGAAGGCCGCGTCCGCCTGCCGGCATTGGAGCCGGGAAAAGAGCACGTGACCGACGAGCCGCTCATCCTTATGCGCGGCAAGCTCCAGCACCACGTCCCCGCCGGCGCGCAGCGCCTCGACCAGATCGGCCTCCCCGGGGGAATCGAAGGCGTCCGACAGGACAGTCCGGATCGCCGCGTGATCGGCCGGCACAACGGGCCGTGTCGCAAAGCCGCTCATGACAGCCGGTCTCCCTCGCCCAGGCCCGCACCACGCAGAAAATCCGCCGCCGGGACCGGCCGGCCGCCGGCACGCTGGACGTCGGTCAGGCGGACGGCGCCGACGCCGCAGGCGACGGTCAATTTGCCGTCGAGCAGCGTGCCGGGAACGCCGGAGCCCGAAGCGAGCGTGGAGCGCAGAAGCTTCAGCCGCTCCATCTTGCCGCCGATTGCCGCCTCGCACCACGCACCGGGAAAAGGCGACAGGCCGCGTATGCGGTTATGCACGTCTTCGGCCGGGCGGCACCAGTCGATGCGCGTTTCCGTCTTGTCGATCTTGGCGGCGTAGGTGACGCCTTCGGCCGGCTGCGGCGTCGCCGGCAGCGCGCCGGCCTCCAGCCGCGCCAGCGCCTCGACCATGAGAGCGGCGCCCGCCTCCATCAGCCGGTCATGCAGCTCGCCTGCGGTCATGTCGGGCCCGATCGACACGCGCCGCGTCAGCGCGACGGGTCCTGTGTCCAGCCCCGCCTCCATCCGCATGATCATCACGCCGGTCTCGTCGTCACCCGCCATGATCGCCCTCTGGATGGGGGCCGCGCCCCGCCAACGCGGCAGGAGCGAGGCATGGCCGTTGTAGCAGCCGAGCCGCGTCGCCTCCAGAACAGCCGGCGGCAGGAGCAGGCCGTAGGCGACGACCACGGCAACGTCCGCTTCCAGCGCCCGGAACGCCGCCTGCTCGGCTTCGGGCTTGAGCGACAGCGGCGTGCGCACGGTAAGGCCGAGACGCTCAGCCTCGTGCTGCACGGGCGAGGCTGTCAGCTCCAGGCCGCGCCGGCCGGCAGGCCGCGGCGGCTGCGTATAGACGGCGACGATCTCGTGCCCCGCCCCTGCAACGGCGCGGAGCGTCGGCACGGAAAAATCCGGCGTTCCCATGAAGACGACGCGAAGGACCATGTTTCTGCGCCCGGCGAAGGAGAGGCCGTCACATAGGCGAGCTAGCCGGCCGGTTCAAACGGATTCACCAGCTTCAACCCCAGCCCCTCGAAATCGCGGGCATTGCGGGTGGCGAGCGTCGCGCCGTGGGCGAGGCATATGGCGGCGATCATGGAATCGTTGACGGATATCGGACGGCCTGCCCGCTCCCTCACGGCGCGCAATCTGCCGGCCGCCGCGGGCGCATCACCGGAGAACTCCAGAATTCTGCCGCGGAATCGATCGATCATCCTGTCGAACGTCTTGAGGTAACGATCCGATCCGGTCCGCAGGTGAAATCTCTCGGCGCCATAGGATTGCTCCATAGTCACCGGGCCGCAAAGATAGAGAGCCAGCGGGTCCTGCCGTCGAAACCATTGCAAAACGAGCCGATCCGGCTGCGGTTTGTCGCCTTCGGACAAAACGTTGGTGTCAAGGACGATCATCGGTCTCGTCGCCGAATTCCATCGGCCTGCCAAACTCCTGTTTTCGTTCGGCCTCGATCTCGTCCATGATCGCGGAAAATTCACCGGTGGGCGGCCCGTCCTGATCGAAGATGGATCGGATCATTTCCCAAGCGGATTGCCCGGGCGGCAGCTTGGTCTCGCGCTCTGCGACCAGCCCTTTGCGCAGGAGATCGATCGCCTTCTCGGACAGGCTCTGGCTCCGCAGCTCGGCCGCCTGAGCAATTTCGCGCTTCAGAGAATCTGGAATATTCCTGATCAGTATGTCGCCCATCGGCGCCTCCATCATTGATATCAATGATATCATTCGCGGTCCGCCGGGACAACGCGCCCCGCTACGCCACCCGTGCCGGCGCCTTGTCCTTGGCGATCTTCCTGAACTTGCGCACCACGATGTCGCGCTTCAGGCGGGAGATATGGTCGATGAAGAGGACGCCGTTGAGATGGTCGATCTCGTGCTGGAGACAGGTTGCCAGCAGGCCGTCGGCCGCGATCTCCTGTTCCTGGCCAAGCCGGTCGAGATAGCGCACGCGGACGCCGGCGGGGCGCTCAACGTCGGCATAGTAGTCAGGGATGGACAGGCATCCCTCCTCGTAGACGGAGCGGTCGTCGCTGCTGTCGAGAATCTCGGGGTTGATGAAGACCTGCGGGTTCTTCGGCGCGTCGTCCTTGGCGAGATCGATCACCAAAAGGCGGACCGGCTCGCCGATCTGAATGGCGGCGAGACCGATGCCCGGCGCGTCATACATCGTCTCCAGCATGTCGTCCGCCAGCCTGCGCACGCCATCGTCCACCCGCTCCAGGGGTTTCGACACCTGGCGCAGCAGCGGATCGGGAAGGATGACAAGCGGACGGATGCTCATGACGCTCACCTATGCTCTCGGCCGGAAGGCGTCAACCGGTGCGCGGCCGCAGCGTTCCCGTTTTGATCTATCCTGCCGGCGCGAATCGACTATGCTGGAAGCATGATCGAATTTTCCGAACTCCTCGCGGCGCCGATCGGCCATGTCGGCTCGACGGCGGTCAGCCTCGGCATGGCGCTCGTCCTGCTGGCCGGCCTTGCCGTTTTCCTCGCGCTGGTGCTCGGCTTGGCGCTCTGGCGCTCCGCGAAGGCGCGCACAGCGGCAATGCTGGAGGCGGCCGAACGCGCCCGCGAGGCCGAGCAGCGGATGATGGGGCTCCTTCAGGCGCAGTCGGAGATGCAGGGGCGGCTCGGCACCATCGCGGAAGTGTTCGGCGCCCGCCAGGCGGAGCTCAACCAGTCGATCGGCCAGCGGCTCGACGCCATGACGGGCCGCATCGGCCAGACGATGAGCGAGCAGACGAAGTCGACGCATGAGAGCCTCTCCAAGTTGCAGGAACGGCTTGCCGTCATCGACAAGGCGCAGGGCAACATCCAGTCGCTCGCCGGACAGGTGGTGGAGTTGCAGGCGATCCTCTCCAACAAGCAGACGCGCGGCGCCTTCGGCCAGTCGCGCATGGAAGCGATCGTGGCGGACGGGCTGCCGTCCGGCGCCTTCGAGTTCCAGGCGACGCTGTCGAGCGGGGCGCGGCCGGACTGCCTCATCCGCATGCCGAACGGCGCGCCGGGGCTGGTGATCGACGCGAAATTCCCGCTGGAGGCGTGGAACGCCATCCGCGCCGCGGAAGGCTCGGAGGCGCAACGCCACGCGGCGCAGGCGTTCCGGCGCGACATCGAGGTGCATATCAGGGACATCGCCGACAAGTACCTCATCAGCGGCGAGACGCAGGACACCGCCTTCATGTTCGTGCCGTCCGAATCGGTGTTCGCGGAGATTCACGAAAATTTCGAGGCGATCGTGCAGAAGGCGCACCGGGCGCGCGTCGTCATCGTCTCGCCCTCCCTGCTGATGCTGTCCATCCAGGTCGTGCAAGCGATCCTGAAGGACGCGCGGATGCGCGAGCAGGCGCATGTCATCCAGGGCGAGGTGGCCAAGCTGCTGGACGACATGAACCGCCTCGACGACCGCGTCCGCAAGCTGCAGGCGCATTTCTCGATGACCCAGAAGGATGTGGAGCAGATCCTCATTTCGACCGACAAGGTCTCGAAGCGGGGGCAGCGCATCGAGGCGCTCGAATTCGGCGAGGGCGCCGACGCCGACCATCCGGCTGCCAGAAGCGCGGCGGCGGCGGAGAGCCGGACGGGCAATTTGCGCCTGAGAGTGGTGGAAGACGAGGGCTGACGTCGGCCGGGCGGGCTTGCGGTTTGGCCGGCGCCGTCCTATGTGCGCCGCGCGGGGACGGCCCCGCATCCTTCCGGATCGAACATCGGACGGGACGACCCGTTTCAAACGGAGCGTTCCATGTCCTGGTTCATCCTCTTCCTAGCCGGCCTTTTCGAGATCGGCTGGGCCGTCGGCCTCAAATATACCGAAGGCTTCACGCGGCCGGTTCCCACCGTGCTCACGGCGGCGTCCATGATCGTCAGCGTCGGGCTGCTCGGGCTTGCGCTGAAGTCGCTGCCGGTCGGCAGCGCCTATGCGGTCTGGACCGGCATCGGCACGGTCGGCACCGCGCTCCTCGGCATATGGCTGTTCGGCGAGGCCGCCACCGCGATGCGGCTGGCCTGCATCGCACTCATCGTCTGCGGGATCGCCGGCCTGAAGCTCGCGGCCTGACATGCGAGCAACAAAGCCCGGCCGGCAAAGCCGGTCGGGTGAATCAGCGCGTTGCTGATCCGGCGGCTACGCCTTGAAGCCGGGCGGCAGGCGGCCGCCACGCGCCTTGCGGGCGGCGTAGCGCGCGTCGCGCTTGGCCTTCTGCGCGGCTTCCAGGGCGAGCTCGACGGCAAGGCGCTCGGCTTCTTCCTCCTCGCGCTTCCTGGCGAGTTCGGCGGCCTCGGCCTCGGCCTTCAGGCGCGCCTCTTCC